>NZ_LIYL01000050.1:169402-288536 GCF_001278875.1 Lysinibacillus sp. FJAT-14222
TCTGTAACTGTTGCTTTCGCTACAAAAAACATCTGTAGCTGACGGTTTGCCTTCGTTACAAAAAACATCTGTAGCTGGCGCTTTGCTTTCGCTACAAAAAACATCTGTAGCTGGCGCTTTGCTTTCGCTACAAAAAATATTTTCTGAATGAAGATAAATGATATTTTTCTAATTTCTACATTTATTAGATAAATAGAATCTGCTTGCTTTTGGCAAGTAAGCCTCAAGCTTCTTTTAGAGAACGACTGTCTACGAATCTTGCATAGATTTACATTTTTCGGTAAAAGGCATGCGGATTCTAGTAAATCTCCTCTTTTCCTATTCACGGTTATATGGAAAATCATGTATACTAAAAGTAAATTGAAAAGAGGTGTCCTATGAAAAAAGTATTGTGGTCTTTCGTATTTGTTCTAAGCTTTTTCATCTTTCCATTTACAAACGCTTCTGCTGCAAGCAATGAACAACAGCTTGTAAAGGAAATCAAGGAAATTATTACGGAAAATTATGTTGGGACTATCAATGGTAATTTGCAAAAAGCTAAAACTATTGACGAAATCATTGATATGCTAGACCCATATTCAACATATTTTACGCAACAAGAATTTGAGGAATTTATGAATAGCATTAATCTATCAACAATTGGGATTGGTGTAGTTATCGAAGAACATGAAGATGGCATTCATATTTTACAAGTAATCGAGAATAGTGGAGCCTTTGATGGTGGTGTCGTGGCTGGAGACATTATTATTGCAATTAATGGGGAAACCATCGTCGGGCGTTCAACACAGGAAACTTCTTCCCTATTGATTGGTGATGAAGGTACTCAAGTTACCCTTACATTACAACATGAAAATGGCACAACTTCTACTAAAGCCATTACACGCAAAAAATTCACCTTACCAAATGTACAATCTGAATTACTTTTTGGGAATGTAGGTTATATATCGATGTCATCTTTCTCTGAAGATGGTGCACAACTCGTGAAGAAAGAGCTTATTCAATTACAACAGCGTGGCGCTACATCATTTATTTTTGATTTACAGAATAATGGTGGAGGTTATGTCGCAACCATGGAGGAACTTGCTGGTCTATTCCCAAATGCTAAAATCGCCTATTTACTAGAAGAAGCCCATGCCTCTTATAAAGTTCGTGTAATCTCTCAAGATGTAAAATTCCCATTAGATACACGTATTCTCGTCAATCGATATAGTGCAAGTGCATCTGAAATGTTATCTGCCTCTCTTCAGGATCAGCATTCTGCCATTTTATATGGTGAAACAACATATGGTAAGGGTGCCATGCAAGGCTTTTATGAACTACGTGATGGAAGCTACTTAAAGCTGACTGTCGGTAAATTTACAGGTCCTTCTGGTCATACAATTCATGAAGTAGGCGTGAAACCAAATATTGAAACAAAAACGCCACCTATTTTTCAAGCTCATTATGATGCACTCAAAACACAATATACAAATTATAAAGAGCTTACAAGCTTGAAAAATGTTTCGGATCCTAAAAAATTAACTGTGAAAATCCCTTTTGCACTTCCTTCACAACTGTCTGAGGATAAGGTTCAGCTAATTGCTTTAGGCGCTAATGAAGTGCCTATTACAGCTAAAGTAGATGGTCGTTCATTAATTGTAACCCCATCAAAACCTTTATCTCCAGGGCAAGAATATATGCTCCTTGTCCATCCAAAGACACAAAAAGCTAACAAAGTGCAGAAAGGTTTTTATCTGCATATAACAATGAAAAATTAAAAAACTCCTCTCACCATTTAAGTTCAATGTCGGTGAGAGGTTTTTTTAGAAAAACTAAAAAAGTAGATCCAGCTATTCGTGCGGATGTATTATTCAAAGCAGTAGCGATTATTCGTCGTCGCAAACATGAATTCTTTGCACTTTTAACTATCTATGGGCTGAAAATATACACTCTAACACCTCACTTATTATTTTAAATGCCTTCATCTTCCGAACTAATTCATTGTTTTATAAAGCCTCTAATTCTTCCACCTCCTATGCCAAACTATCGATTTCAATTTACATAGCTCAAAAGTATAGTCAATGTTCAATTTTTTTGGCATATTTTATGTAATTTCTAACATTAGACCCTTATTTTAATTCTCTAACTTTGTTAAAATGATAGAAGCTTAGGAGGGTTCAAACTATGAAAAAACTATCAATTTTAATGATGCTAATGACACTTGTTAGCTTGCTCATTTGGCAACCCCAAATGGCATATGCTGATGAACTATCAGGGCATATGCATCAAGATGGTCTACGCTATTTAATTTCCAAAGATGCATTAAAGCAAGATGCAAATGGAAGCTATCGTCCAAATGACACTGTCACACGCGGTGAATTTGCTACTTACATAGCAAAGTCTTTAGACCTTGAGACAAAAGGTAACATTACGTTTACAGATGTCCCAGATACATATTTGTTTGCAACAGATATTAAACTTGCCGCTACTGCTGGGATTATCACAGGTTATACAGATGGTTCATTTAAGCCAAATGCACGTATTTCAAGAGAGCATATGGCAGTTATGCTGATTAGAGCTGTTGATTATCTAAAAATCCCTAAAGGTACGCCATCCACTACTTTTAAGGATAATGCAGCTATTTTTAAAGACTTCCGCCAAGACGTTGCGATTGGAGCAGAATTAGGGCTTATTAAAGGTAGCTCGAACGGCTTATTTTTACCAAAAGATAATGCCACAATTGGCGAGGCATCTACATTTGTACTACGCTTGATACGTCTAGCGGACGATGTTAAAAATAATGGTGGCAATACTAGTAATAATGGTAACAACGGAAATACTGGCAATACAGGGAATAACGGCAATAACGGAAATACAGGGAATAACGGTGAAACTGGTAATGGCAACTCTATTAAGTTCATCGTAAAAGAAATTTCAAATGGCAGTCTTGTTGGGAACCAAGGCTTTTCTAGCTTTGATACTGCCGAAAAAGCTTTGACAAAAAATACACTTGTCATTACGCAAAATGATAAAATTATGAAAATGTCATCTGGTTATGTTGTAACTAATGATTATGTAGCACTTAAATCAGAAACAATTAAAGATCAAATCTCTGTTGCTGCTAATACAGAAATGCAGTATTTAAGCAGTGATGCGACACAAGTAAAAGTTAGTTTAGCAGGTCATGTTGGGTATTTAAAACATGCCGATGTCACTTTAATCCCATCTGCTTTAAGTAAAGGCCGTTCTTACTATACAAACGAGAATGGTGAGATTAAACATACTTTATATGATTATAAATCAAATAAATATTCTTCTAGCTATGTGTACGGAAAAGCACCAGACTTCATGAAGCAAGGCGAAAAGTACTTTAGCTGGAATGGCATTAATTTCACAAATGCTAGTGGCTCATCGAAAGGTGAAGCCTATAATTACTATCAATTTTTACCTGCACGTGCGGAAACTCAATATTCAGCAGCAGAACTAGATAATTACATTATGCAAAAGTTAGCTGAGCTTGAAAGTTCTGGGGCTAGTCTTTATAAGAATGCGACAAAGAAAAGTAAGTTAATCGGTTTAGGGAAAGTTTTAAAAGAAGTCGAAGCAAATGATCACATTAATGCCATGCTTATTTTATCGCTTGCCCAGCATGAGAGCGCATATGGTATGAGTCCCCATGCTCAAGATCTCAACAACTTGTTTGGTTTATATGTATATGACACGAATCCACTAAATAAAAAGTTTGATAGTGTTGCAGCCAATATTAATGAGCTTGTTGATAAGTTCTTGCAGCCAAATTACATTACACCAGGCGGTCCTTACACAAATGGTGCAGTAGTTGGCTCTAAGGAAGTCGGTTTTAACGTGAAGTATGCATCTGATCCATTTTGGGGTGCTAAAATCGCTGGACACTACTACCGTACTGAAAAAGCTTTAGGCTTTAAAGATGCAAAAAATCCATACAAAATTGGCCTTACGACAACAGCAGGTCTAAATGTTCGTCCAGATGCATCAACAAGTCAAAGTCCACTTTACACATTTAATAAAAGCGGTATGCCCGTTATTGTAACCGATACAAATGTTAATGGTTGGTATCAGGTACTTTCTGATAAACTCCACCCGGAACCAGCCTATATCAATAAAGACTATGTTAAATTCATTAATACCGTGAAGTAGCAATTAGAGGCTGTCTCCGATTATTTTCGGAGCAGCCTTTTTCGATAGTTTAATATCTTTACCAAAACCGATGGCAAATTGAATGATTCTATCAATTATGTCTCGATATAATTTCATCCTGAATCGACATTGTGCTTAGGCCTGTATGAGGGCCGTCACGATGTCTCTCCTTTCGGTAATGCCACAGGACATCGTTTTGGTTAGTTAGCCGTTACCGCATGAACACGGCGATTTGAGGCTAACATCGAATACGAGCTCCTTTCCGATTCTATGACATCTGTCGGAGGCTATAACTTCTTTCTCCTATCTGATCAGCTCTCACGACTAGCCGAACACTTCCCTAACCTACTCGAGCCTTTGAAAACACCCCTCTTCTTAGCCCCAAACAAAATTTATTTATCTATACATAAAAACCTACATGCAAACATAAAAATAATCAGTGGATAAAATATATCTATTATATATCAACTATGCCAGGATAAAGACTATCTTCATAGCACGCCCTTCTTTTCCTTAACAATAAAAAAACTATCCCAAAAGTGAGTTAATCACCTTGGGACAGTTTCTATGTTGATCAATTATTGCTTTTTGTAGTATTGCTCAATTCCGTTATAGATAGAATCTGCAAATTTATTTACGGATTCATCATTTGTCAATTTTTGGCGATCCCCATCATTTGTTAAAAAGCCGAGTTCCACTAAAATTGATGGAATGCTCATATTATTAATTACATAGTATGGAAATTGTTTAACGCCACGATTCTTCATATTTAAATTGTTTACAATTTGATTATTTACAAAAGTGCCTAAATCAATATCCTCCTGATACATATCGCCTGGTGAAATAGCATAATATGTTTCAGTACCTGATGCTGAGACATTGGAAGCAGAGTTTACATGCACACTCACGAAAATCTCACCATAGTTTGCATTTGTAAAATCTACTCGACCTTGTAAAGTAGGGAACGTATCACCAGTACGAGTCATGTACACTTTTGCGCCAGCATTCTCAAGCTTTTGCTTAACAAGTGTGCTCACTTTTAATGTAATGCTTTTTTCATTGTTAGAACCTAGTACTGTGCCTGGATCCTTGCCACCATGACCTGGATCTAGGATAATAATACGATTTTGCAACGGTTTGCCGTTTTGATTTAATAATTTTAAATAAGATTTATGAACATAACCTGCTTTACCATTGTATTCGATTTTTGCCCAATAACCTTTAATTTCGTTAACTTTAACAGAGTCGCCTTTGTTAAGCTTAAATAGCACTGTAGAAGTTGCATTTGCTTCACTACGGACATTTAGGTTTCCAACAGTTGCTCGTCCTATTACATCTCCTGAAGCTGTAGGTGGAGTTGGAGTTGGATCAGGTTTCTCTTCTGTATTCGTTTCTGTTGTGCTGTTCGCTACAATGTAACCTGGTAAACCATTTACTTGCGTTAAATGATAACCGCCAACAGTTTTGTAAACTGGTAATTTTTCATTCGCTTTAATAGTTTGAATGATTTTTGATGAAGAAGTTGGTTTAACGTATAAGTTAATAGCGCCTTTTGATGTCACTTCTTTTTGGACAGACCCTAATTCATTGCCATCTGTATCTAAATATTGTGCATAATCTTTATAAAGATAAGCAAATGCACCTTTATATGATACTTTTAGCCATTTACCCTCAACTTCATATACTGATAGTTTGCCACCTTTATTGACTGTACCAACAATGTTAGTATTTGATGAACTATCTGGTGTTTTGCGGATATTTAGACCATCTGTCGTCACTTTGACTAGCCCAATAACCTCTTTTGTATCAGGTACAGATGTCCCTTTAACAGGTAGCTCTAAACGATATTTCTCGTTTTTTGCACGTGCTACAAATAATGAAAAGTGTGCACGTGTAACTGTATTATTTGGTAAATACTTTTCACCACTACCATTTGTGATACCATTATAGTAAATTGTATTTACATATTTAACGTAAGGGTGTGTAATACCTACGTCAGCAAATGGTGAATCTATGTTTTCATATTCACTTGTGTCCAAGTTAAATGCCTTCGTTAATACATAACTCATTTCATCACGAGTTATAGCCTTTTTTGGTAAGAACTTGCCTTGTGTATTCGTTGAAAAGAATCCTAATTGGATGGCACGTTCGATATAGCCTGACATTTCAGTACCTACTGTTACATCCGAAAAACTTGATTTGTTTACAACTAATGGTTTATTGCCAGAGGCAACGACAACCATTTTTGCCACTTGTTCGCGTGTTACAGACTCATTTGGGCCAAAGACTCTTTTCCCATTTACAAAATATCCTTGGATAACACCCAAATTTACTAAATAATTGATTTCTTCATAAGCTTCATGATTTTTGGAGATATCTGCAAATGTTACATTTGTAGTTGTATCTGCCATTACACTTTCACTATGTATAGTAAACATAGAAGCTGAAATGAATAAGACGCACAAAATAAGACTAATTTTTTTAAGATTCAATGTCTTATTTCCTCCCTTCCTGTTCTCTTAACGTATTCATTTTAACAAAATTAACTAAATAAATCATCCTACGATAGCACTTTTTAGTACTTTTTTTCCAACCACTTCCTTTTTAGTGAAATTATCATAAAAATAGAAGAGTCTGCAATTGCAAACTCTCCTCTAATTATAAGCTATTTAAAAGATCTTTTCTTGCAATCAATGCATCTATGAAAATATTATCTAGATTGTAATCTTTCAATAAACATTTTTAGTTCTTTGATTTTTAGTAACTCATCCATACCAAAGTTGCCATTGCCATCTCCATTTGTAACACCGTTAGATGCAAGAATAGAAATATATTCATTAGCCCAGTTATCCTGTGGTACATCATTAAATGATACTTCTTGACTATCATTCTCAAGTCCGAATGCGATAACTAGTACTTTCGCAATTTGTGCACGGTTAATTGGTGAAGACGGATTGAATTTACCATTCGCATCAGCTTCAAAAATACCTAATTTTGCAACAGCTGCAATAGCACCTGCATGCTCATTTGTTGGTTTTACATCGATAAAACCACTATTTTTGTCAGATGTATCTAAGTTGATAGCTTTTGCAATTTGTGAAGCAACTTCCGCACGTGAAGCATATACTGTAAAATCAATTGCTGCTTGCTTTACTTCAGCTTGTTGTTCTGCATCAAATGTAGCAACACGTTTTGCACCTACGTAACGAGAACCCCAATAATATGGATCGTTTACGTTCGAATAACTAACACCTTGATTTGTTTGAGAGTGGACCATTTTACCATCACCTATGTAAATAGATACATGTGAGATACCACTACCACTTGTATTGAAAAATAGTAAATCTCCAACTTGAAGATCACTTTTAGCAACTGCTGTCCCTTGTTGGTATTGTGCGCCTGATGTACGGTTTAATTTGATGCCTAAATCTGCAAATACTTGAGAAGTAAAGCCAGAGCAATCAAAACCGCTTGTCGTTGTCCCACCGTATTTATATGGAATACCTAAATATTTAGAAGCTGTGTCAGTAACTTCAGATTTAGTCGCTGCTTCAGCTGAATCTATATGAGTTGTCGAAAATAACATGAAAGATGCAAAAATCGGTAATAACCATTTTTTATTCATACTTTTGTTATACCCCTCTCTTAACTTTTTTGCCTATAAATAGACTATCATAAAAGGTGGTATTTTAATTTTTCAATTGTGTAACGATTTTAGAATGAATAAAAACGCTGATATACCAACGTTTCTTGGCTTCATCAGCGTTAAAAATGGGACAATTTAGTCGTTATTTCTTTCCTTCGTAACATAAATGTAACATTAGCAACTCTTTGTTACATAACCAATTATTGACTCGAAAACATTTGAACCCAATAATAATTGCCTTTGCTATCCTGTGCGATCGCTACACCGGTATTTGTATAATGCTCCTTCATAATATTATCTCGATGGTCAGGAGAAACCATCCATCCTTTTACAACTGTTTCGGGCGATTTGAAATATCTTGCAATATTCTCCCCAAAGCTCGTGTAGGAATAATCAAATAATGTCGCTAAATCCCAAGGGGCACCATAATAAGGAGAAACGTGCTCAAAATAATTACGTTTAACCATGTCCTGCGCTTTTATAATAGCGATTTGTGTCAGGTTCGAATCATAGACAACAGACGCCAGATTATTCTTTTCCCTTTCCACATTGATTAACCGAATGACCTCTTTTGACCAAGCTGTCGAAAGATTTAATGTTGGTATATAATCCTTTGCTAAATAATCATAAGCTACTTCAAGCTTCATGATTTTTTTTTGGAAATTTATGCTACGGTCAACAAAAACAGCTAATTGCGCCCGTGTCACTAATTTATCGGGTGCAAAATGCTTTGAATCTATTCCGCCAATAATTCCTATGTCTGTTAGTGATTCGATATAGTCTTTTGCCCAATGTGTTCGAGGAACATCATCAAATTTACTTTTATTTTTACCATCCACTTTAAACTGGTAGGCTAGTGCTAGCATTTTTGCAACTTCCATACGCTTTAAAGGCTCATTTGGATGAAAGGCATCACTATTTTGTATAACACCTAATTCTACAAGCTGACAAATTTCCTTGTAATATGGATGAGAAATCGTAACATCTTTAAAATTTACTGAAATCGAAGTATCTAAATTCGGCTGAATGGACCGAGCGATAGCCGATGCTGCCTCTCCCCTCGTAATAGCTTGCTCTGGCTTAAATGTATTGTCTGTATATGTAGTCATATATTGCTTCGATAGCATGTGTTGAATCGACGAATTTGCCCAGTATGAACTAGGCACATCAACAGCTTTGGAGAATGCCGCGTCTGCCTTACTAATCCCAGAAAAATCCCCCATAGTTGTAGCTTGTAAAACAATTGAAAGTACCAATATACTTATAATCCTTTTAAACATGGCTACCTCCTATATTTAAATTGTTTAAATAAATCCATCAAACGGTGTAGTAAAACTCTCTATTACATACGATTTCTTGATTGATAAAGTTTCACTATTTTGGAAATTTCACAGGCTATAAATTTATATAGTGAAACCTCAATCAGTGGGGGTTTCCTCATCCCCAAAAATGAATAGAGGAATACAAGCTTAAACCTTCACATCCTATGAAAACGCTTGTGTGATTAACATCCTGCCGCTTCGCTTTCGCACAGAAAAACATTTGTTGCTGCCGCTTCGCTTTCGCTACAGAAAAACATTTGTTGCTGCCGCTTCGCTTTCTCACAGAAAAATTTGTTGCTGTCGCTTCGCTTTCTCACAGAAAAACATTTGTCGCTGCCGCTTCGCTTTCTACAGAAAAACATTTGTTGCTGCCGCTTCGCTTTCTCACAGAAAAACATTTGTCGCTATCGCTATAGAAAAACATTTGTTGCTGCCGCTTCGCTTTCGCACAGAAAAGCATTTGTAGCTGCCGCTTCGCTTTCGCTACAGAAAAACATTTGTTGCTGTCGCTTCGCTTTCGCTACAGATAAATTACTACCAGTTTATGCGAGATAAAATTTTTTATATAGTGATAGAAGGAGTTTTCCCATAATACACGTTGGGAAAACTCCTCCTTTCTAATACTATTCAAGCATTTTTAGATATTCTTCTAGAATGCGGTAGTTATATACTAAATCCTGCTGCTCTAGCGTAAGTGAGCTATAAAGTTTTTGAGCAGCTAACACCTTTTTCTCAAATGACGAGTTGTCTGGATCAATAACAGCGATAGCTTCAACTACTTTTAGGACAGCCTGTACATCCTTTTCAGCTTTCTTTAATACATCCTCATTGATGACTTGCCCTCTTAGTTTTGAATCTAAAGCTTTATAAGCTGCGACTGCATTCGCTACATCTTCTATATATGTTGAAGAGGTTGGAGAGAGACCAGCAATTAATTCAACGACTTTCTTTACATCGGCCATACTTTTCTCCGCTTCTAACAAGATCGAATAATTAGTAATCCTTTGCTTATCTGTCGTATTTAAGCTATCGTACTCTTTTCGAACTGCTTCAACCATACCAAAGTAAAATTTGTCCTTTGGATTTAAACTAGCAATGTTCTTATATACTTTTATTACGTTATCTAATGATAATAATAGGTCGTCATTATAGACGTATCGTCTTTGTTCGGCATTTAGCTTATCATAGGCTTTTAAGATCTTTTGATATTGACTATTCATGTCTTTGGCAGTAAGTAGTCTATCTATATCCTCTACAACACTAATGACAGGCTTCAGAAGCTTCTCTTGATCTTGTAACACTTTGTAATTTTGTACGGCTCTTTGTTGATCCTTTGGTAAAGCGTTGTAAGCCGCACGAATTTCCTGGATACGTTTCACATACTGCTTCGGATCTACAGACGGTAAATCATTAATCATCTGCATAACATTACCGGCACCTAAAATGCTTGTTTCTGCTGCTTGTAATAAGTAATAGTTTGTTACATATTGCTTCATATCTGCTGGTAGCGCATCATAAAGCGAACGTGCACGAGTTGTATCCTCAAGGTATGTACTACTTGAAGATTTCAGTTTACTAATTAATTCAATCACCTTTGAAACGGGCTCATAGGTTTGTAGAATATCAAAATTATTGACATATTTTTTCTGATCTTTATTTAAATTATCATACGCCTTACGCGCAGAATTGACCTTGCTGACAAAATTATTTGATTCTGGATCCAAATTATTAATTTGCACCATCACATTTAAAATAGGTTTTACCGCTTTTTCACGTGCTGTCAAATCTTTAATATTTGTCACTAATTTCTTTTGATTAGCAGTTAGCTCATCATACGCAACACGTGCATTCATAAGCTTCGTTAAATAGTCTGCACCCTGTTCTTTAGTTAAATCAATAAGCTCAACAACCTTATGTGCTACTCCCTGCTCATTTTCTGCCGCTACAAGCGCATCGTAATTAATGATCACTTGTTGCTTCTCTGGAGGTAGTGCATCATACATCTCACGTGCTGTTTTCATATCTTGGTAGAATGTCTTGCTTGATGGCTTTAATGATGAAATTAGGCCAATCAATGAAGCCACATCTTCTACTGCAGTTAGATTCGCATAGTTCGTCACACGTTTTTGCGATACTTCATCTAGTGCATTATAGGCTTTACGTGCAGCAAGTACTTTTTTTGTATAATCCTTACTTGTTGGATTTAAGGCATCGATCATTTGAATAACCTTGACAACCGCTTTATTATTTTTTTCGTAATTGGTTAAGGTTTTTGCCTGCTCCACTAGTTTCTTCGCATTTTTATCCATTGTTTTGTACTCTACAGATAATGCAGCTACCTTCGCCACAAAAGTATCTGGGTGTTCATTCGCTAATGCTAAGACACGATCATCAAATGCCTTAGCTGTATCGATATAACCCTGTGCTTTTTTTAATTCTCCAGCATTGACGACCTTCTCTTGAAGGGATTTAGCTAATGTATTAAACGCTTCATTTGCTTTCGCTACATTGTCTTTGTATGTCTTTTGGGATGGATTTAAGGCATTTATTTGCACAATCACTTCTGTTACAGCGACCACATCATTTAACTCTTTATAATTTCTGACATACTCTCGATTTGTCTCGTCAAGTTTTGCGTAAGCTGTATAAGCAGATTTCGCTTTTGAAATATAATTTTTAGATGCTGGATCTAACTTTTCAAATTGATCAATAACATTGATGACAGCCCTATGTGATTTCTCTAAATCTGTTAGGATTTTGATATTTGTCACATGTTTTTTAGCAGCTGCTGGAAGCGCATTATAGTCGGAGCGTGCTTTTAGCATATCAACCACTAGATTATTAGACTTACTTAAATTATCAATTTGATTCCTAACAGCTTCTACTGCTGTTTCTTCATCTGCAAGTTGCGACAATTTTGTCTCAAGCTTGTTTTTAATTTCTTTTAGCGCTGTTGCATCGCTACTACTCCCAGCATCTAACTCAGTAACTTTAGTTTGTAATTCCACTATTTGTGCTTTGTAATCCTTCATAGATGAATTTAGTGCATTTACTTTTTTCGATAAATCAGCATATTGGAAAAATAAATCTAATTTATCTTTTTTTTGCACTAATGCCTTTTCACTCTCTCCAAGCTTGTCAAAGGCAGCCTGGGCAGCAAGTGTTTTACTTTCAAAAGTAGAAGATTTAGGGTCTAAGCTGTCGATTAATTTATCCACACTTAAGGAAGCACTATAAATCTTTTCCCAATTTGTTAGCTCTGCTAGATTATTGACGATTTTTTTCACATTTGCCGCATTAATCGTTGATCCATTTGAGGCAGGTGGTGTATTATATGCAGCACGTGCAGCATTAATGGCCGCCACTTTGTCTGTTTCACCTTTAATTTTAGTAATAAGCCCTTCAATTTCTCTTGCAGAAGCAATATTAGCGGCGGCTATTTCAAGATCCGCTCCATTCTTTACATACCCTTTATTAATAGATAAATTATCGTAAGAGGCTTTTAATGTATCTACCGCAGTACGATAGGAATCATCACTTGAAATGCGCAGAGCTGTAATTTGTTTAGAAATATCTGCAGCCTCTTTAAAAGGCTGTAAATCTTGATAATTCGTCACTAATTTCTGTGAATCTACACCCAGTTTAGTATAAGCTGTTTCAATAGCCGTCACTGCACTGATGAAATTCGTTGCCGAAGTAAAGTCTGCTGGCTGCTTTGCCTTTAACTGTGTTATACTCAGCGCCACTTTATTAACCGAAGACATATTTGTTAATGCATCAGTATACTTTTTATAGGGTGTTTCAGAATCATTATTTGGATTATAGGCTACGACCACTTTCTTTTGATCCGCTGTTAGTGCATTATAAGCTGTCGTAACATTTTCCAACGCTGCTGAAATGGCTGCATAGTCATTTGGATTTTGCTTTAATATATCTACGAAAGCATCTAGTTTGACAGTGGCTGTAGATGCCGCACCTGCATCTTCCTCTAATTTAAGCAGCTTCGCAATATCTGCTCCCTTTGCTTTAAAGTAGGCATTGCGTGCAGCTTCATCATAGCCATATTGTAAAGATGTGCCACGAATAGTTGAAGCAATATTACTAGCTCCATTTTTAAGTGCTAAGTTGACAGCTGTTTCGAATTCTTTTTGGACATCTAGATATGAACCTAAAAATGTTTCATAGGTTTTTCCAACAGCTGCGACATCATCTATAAATGTCTTATTTGTATAGGTTACCGCACTAATACTTTTCCCGATTTTTGTTAGTTCGCTTATTAAATTACGTTGCTCGACAACATAGTCATACTTCGCTTGAATAAATGCAATCTCCTCGTTAGTAAAATCTGTCTTACTTAGGATTGCTACATCACCCTTTGCAATAACCATTTCATCTGCTGTCGAATTCTCAGAAAGCTTCGCAAATTGCGCTATCATTTGTTCTCTTGTCGTTGCGGCAGCTACCCCGTTAACGTTGGCAACCTGCTCTGTTTGAGTTGATACGCGAGATTGTGCATCATTTTCCTGTGCATTCGCTATAGCCGTAGGTGCTAGTAATAGACTCGTTATGACTCCCGCCGTCAATTTTCGATTCAATCGAACCACCCTTTCATTTTTTATGTATAGGAAAATGATTGTGTTCATTTTCATTTCGATTCATTACTTTTGTATCGGTGTAATTCATGTGATTTCAAGCCATACTAATACATTTACAAAATTAAGCACATCAAAAGTAATTTTTCAAAATAACTAGCTAGAAAAACAGGAAGTTATTTCAATTATACTATACAATAGTTTTATAGGATGTTTTTCATCAATCGACATGTACTTTAAAATGTTTTTTTCACGGAATTATTGGAAAAAAACAGCTATTTTTATATGTCAATATCGTTTAACAAGGTGTATACTACAACTTTGATATTTACTATTTTGGAAGAAAGGAAGCTGTATATGTTTTACCATTATAAATTTTGGCATAGCTTAAAAAATCCTACCTACTTTACTAAAATTGTAGAAGAAGGTGAGATTATCGGATACAAAAAACGTTCGTTGACGGTTTTCATCTTATTCATTCTGTTATTCACTGCACGTGAGTTTTGGGGGATGGGTACTGAAAATTTAACGACATTGTTCGCAATGGATTTACATAATGAATACTACGTAGCTCGTTTACTTTCGATGCTTGGTGCCATTTTGTGGGCTATTGTCTATTTTTGCTTCCATTATTACGGTGTTACCTACCTTTTACATCTTTTAACGGACATTCCTTATACATGGATTAAAAAAGTCCAATTATATGTTGTCACATTTTTATTAATCGAAAAAACAATATTATTTGCTGTTTTCTATGCAACTGGCTATACAACACTCTTTTCATTCTTTTCTTTAGCGCCCCTTGCACTGCAGGTGATGAATACCGATTACGTCTTATTCACGATCAATCAAATAACAGTGGCAACTATGCTAACAATTGTTGTACAGTTCACATTCCTCTCTAAATGGGATGAAGAGGCGAGTAGAAAAATATTAGTAGTAAAAATTATTGGCATACAATTATTTATGGCCTTATTTGTTGGTATGATCAGTGTTTTACCAATTAAAGAGTGGATTACTAGGGGGTTAGGATAATGGCATTTTTCAAATCAAAACCTTGGACAAGCTTGGCCATCGTGTTGACAATGCTATTAGTCAGCGTAAATGCTTATTTTGTCTTTAAAGACGATAGCAAAATTTCACGATCCTACTTTATCGATGAATTTCAAAAAGCCTATATAGGTACAAATACAGAGCGTGTCAATAAGGAAACGATTGTTGCACCAGCTGAAACATACACGATCACAGCCGATGCGACAAGCTTATCAACAGTGAATGTAAAGCGTGGCCAAGAAGTAACGCTAAATGATTTACTTGCTACCTATAAAACAGAAGAAGTTGATGATGAGTTAACAAAGCTTGAGGCAGAACGTACTGCCTATGAAAATGAACTAAGTGATTTAGAAGATGCGCTCTCTCAAATCGAGAATGATTATGATGATACAGACCCGAAAAGTTCCATCAATACGGACCAAATAAACGAAAAATTATCTGTCACACTAAAATTGGAGCTAGCACAGCAAAATTCAGCATCGACAGCAGTGGCCATTTTGAATGGACATATTGCCGAGGCAAATCGTCAAATTGCGCTAATGGATGCGCAAATTGAACAAATACAGTCTCGCCAAGGTTTGATTAGCCCAGTGGACGGCATTATTGCATCCATTAAAGAGGAAGCTGGGACAGTTACATTTGAAATCTATTCTACTGAAAAAACAATGCTTGCCTATTTATCAGAGGATGAATGGCAAAAAGTGTCGGCAGGACAAACCGTTGATTTTAAAGTAAATCATTTGAAAGATTCCTTATCTGGCATTGTCCTAGAAAAACAAATGATTGCTACTACCGATGATTCTATTTGGGGAAATGAACTTGCAAAATCAGCAGCTTTACCTCAACCAACAAATTATGAAGTAGCGTTGCAACAAGGGGATGAATTAGAGGACATTCCATTTTCGACAACTGGCAAAGCCTCCATTATTGTCAACGAAGCATCTGATTCTTATAAAGTAGATAAATCGTGGGTGCATGCTGCTAAAAAGAAAGGTAAAAAAATATACATTATTGGACAGGATGGGAAAATTGAGCTAAAGGATATTCATATTGATTTTAAAACTGCACAGTCAGCTATTTTTACTGACAATTTAAATGAAGGAACACCTATGCTATCCGATAAAAAACGTAATCTTTCTGCCTATTCCTTCCGTACAATGCCTGTCGAGAAAATCCAATGGCAACATTTCAAGAAATTAGATTGGAAACACTATATTAAATATATTATTTTTTAAATAAGTATTGCTAGTTAGCATACGACGTATAATAAAAATCCGCTTCAATTTCTGTGAGCAAGAAAAGAGCAGCAACGGTTTGCTCTTCTCACAGAAATCTACGCGGACTTTTTTATTAGTGATTATAAAACGAATAAGAGACATATTAAATAAAGTATGACTTTTCGGCAAAAGGAGGGGTTGATTTCCGCTCCGACTGAGGGCGTCAGCAACTTTTGAGTTTTATCGGAACACTTTTACGTTTTATCGACTAACTTTTGAATTTTATCGACTAACTTTCACGTTTTATCACCTAACTTTTAATTTTTATCGACTAACTTTCACGATTTATCACCCAACTTTTAATTTTTATCGACATCCATCTGCCAAAGACATAAAAATGCTAGAATTATCAAAACATGACAAAACCCTGTAGTTCAAATCCTACAGGGTTTTGTCATGTGTGCTTTTATTATTTTAATGCTAAGCATCTATTCAAGAAGCTTGCAAATTGTGCACGAGTAATTTGTGTGTTTGGTCTAAATGTATTATCTGGGAAGCCTCCTACTAAGTCATTCGCTACAAGCGTTTGAATATCGCTATACGCCCAGTGAGTCGATTTAACATCTGTAAAGGATACTTTACTTGTTCCTGTTAAGTTGTAGGCTCTTGTTAAAATGGCCGCCATTTCTGCACGTGAAAGCTGTCCGTTAGGATTGAACTTCCCTGCTTCTTGCCCTTTTATAATACCAGCTTGCTCCACTGCCGCAATGGCACTGTAAGCATAATGGCTCTTACTGACATCTTTAAAGCTTGAATCCTTCGTTGTTGTTAAATTGAGCTCCCGTGCAATAATGGTAGCTGCCTCTGCACGCGTAATGGACGCTTCTGGTTTAAATGTTCCATTCGAGTACCCTTTAATAAGAGATTTATTATACAAACTTTGGATATCTGAAAAAGCCCAATGACCTTTCGCCATATCTGTATAGGCTAATTCCTCATGGTTGTCTTTATACACAGCCTGTAATTGATCGAAATACAGTTGTCCTTTCTTTTGGAGAGAGGCTGTAGGCTGTGCAACGTATAATCGTTCGAATTTCAACGGTAGTGTAACATCATTTGGGATGTTCGCTGTGACATACTTCCAGCCATTCCAGTCCATACCGCTTTGGCTAGTGAAATCAATTGTCTGCTTTGCTCCTGAACCATCTACAAGCACCCCACGAAGCCATTGCTTTCCAGCATCACCAAATACCCAAACGCCTATGTTATTTGGTTTTCCATTAATAGGAATCGGTGTTTTAGCTACCATATAGGCTGCTTTCGTGTCTGTTCCTGATGTTGTAAAATCATAATTTAACTTTAAGCTAGCAGTTCCCTGTCTAGCATAGTCTTTAGCATTTGTGATGGAAGCATTTGCTTTTGCAACTTCCACTGTCCATGATGAAGCATTATCAAAGCTATCTAGTAAAATAGGTTTTTCTGCTAAATCAGCAACTTTCACAGTTGTAGACGTTCGCACACCGTCATACTCACCGATAATTTTGCCTTCCCCTTTTTGTGTAGCTGTAAAGGTTGCACCGTCCATCTTACCGATATTACCTTCAACTGTCCAATTCATTTTTGACGGGTTGATTGTCATAGGATTTAGGTACTGGTCGTAGGCACTAGCCACTTTCATGTCAACGGATGAACCTACCATGACTTGGTTCACATTGTTTAATGTAATGGATTTTGCTTTTCCTGGTGGCGCTGTATTGACAACCTGTAAAATGGCTGATACACGACGCTCACCACCATCTGAAGGGACGTTCACAAGGTTCGCAAAATAGCCGCCTGGATTTCGAGCAACCATCGCTGTAGAGCCGCCTCCATCAAGGTTGATGGCCGAAGAAGCACCCATTGAGATTAAATACGAAGCTAAATCTATTAAACTAGCGCCATTACTATGACCACTTAATCTACCATCTACTGTAACAATAGACACTTTTGTGCCAGTTGCATCTACTGCCACCGCAGTACGAGGACTGCGCGCTGAAGCAAATCCAGAATTCGTTGGCATAGAGATGTCTACCTTACCATTTTTAACCAACATAGGTCCTGCCGCTAAAATAAATTGAGCATCCATCCATTTTTCATCAATAGATAGATTCACGTCAATGTTTGTTCCTGCACCTAATTGGCTTAATTCAGCTGCCAGCTCTTTATTTTGCACCGAAATTACAAAGCCATCTGATGGTATTGTTGAATTCCCTTCTGCACCATAAGTCGTTACTTTTGAAACCGTCCCTGAGAAACTATCTCCGAAATGTAATACTTTCATATCTTGACTAGCATTTGAGACAACTATTTCTACACCCCAATTATTTGACCCTGTTGTTCGTTTATCAGGTGTGTATAATACTGTTTTATCAGTCGTTCTTTCACTATTAATAAGATCGATCGGATAACTTTTACCATTTACTTGAAAGGATAGATTCGTAGAATAATAGTCTGCGATCGCTTTCCCTGTTTTTGATAGACCAAAAGCAACAGGCTTTTGTGTTGGACTTTCAAATGTATCTCCTAAAATACCATAGTTAATAATTTCATTTTTTTCTGCTAACAAGTTGGCGGGCATACCATTTCCTAAGAAATATGAAGCATTGACAGCCCCAACAACACGATGTCCATCATATGTGTTTTGCTTTGCCATATTCGTCGTTGTTTGAAGTGAGTTAATAGGTTTCGGAACACCGACTTCAAGTTTTGTATATGTATTAGTTAAATTAACATCTAAAACATTTACAAACTCACGAATAGAATTAGAATTATAGGTTTGCTGTATGTGAGTTACTTGTGGCGATATTTCTTTCTTTTCTTCTTTTATTTTATTGTCAAAAACGGCTGCGTTTGCATAACTTGGATTTACTGATAGCATCAAAACGAAAAATACTACAACAACTGTTACTAGTTTTTTTGCCAATTTCTTCACTCCGAATCAAAAAGTATGGCACGAAGTCATGTTGTGAAACACATTCGTGCCAGGGACTTCTTTTATTTTGTTTCTACATAAATTGCTACTGGAAGATTTACTCCGCCTGCATGCATGAATTCTAATTCAAGCGTTTCTGACGAACCCTGCATCTTGTAATCTGGTAATTCAACATATTCTGTACCTACTCTCAATGTAGGCACTAGATACACTTTGCCATTGACCTTTACTGCACCACTATATATGCCACCTCGGCCAGCCAATTTAAGCTTGATCGTTTTTGCCTTTCCAGTTTGATTAACAAGTGGAAGCGACACCTTATAGTTCATTCCGAAATGACCAGGATTCCCTATTGCACCATTGATTTGTGAAAGTGAATTTTCTGTTGTTAGCAAATGGTCTGTACTACCATTTGAAATGTTATAGCCTACTTCTGGTGAATCTACTGTATAAGCAGGAAGATCTGCTAGAATAGTAGAGCTCGTCCAGGCACCTCGTGGATGCTTTGCAGATGCATCAATCGGAACAGCATCTGATAAAATGCTTGTTAAATTACTATTATCCTTTGTTAATACTGTGCGAATCGTATACGCTGGAGTCCCACCATTGACAGCTTGAATATCTAGATCATGTAAAAATCCAATGATATAGTCATTGAGCAAATCATATGATTCGATCACCTTTGTTTCTCCTGGTGCGATCACAATCCCTTTACTACTAGATTTTTTAAACTTATCATTTAACGTTGCATCAGCAATGGTTAAACCAATATCATGGCCAACCCAGCTATTTCCCGTTTCTTGGCTAGTACCTTTGGAGTCGATTACTTCGATGCTTTCAGTACTAGAAGTATTTTGAACTGTAATACCGATTTGCACATCTGTCCCTAACGTATTGTAATGCCAGCCAAATATTCGATGTTTATTTGTAGCTGATGTGGCCTTCACTTGATATTGGGCAAGCGTAGCATTAGATTTAGGAATCAGCTTGCGCGTTAACGTTTCTGGATTATCACTAATCAACAAATCACGATCTCCTTCTAAACGAGCAGAAGGGACAATCCCAGGCTTTGACGTAGAACCATAAGATTTTTCAAGGAAGGAGCTTGTATACATATATTGATAGACATAAAGGTACAATTCTCTTTTATCTTCGATATAACGTAAATTTCCACCTAATGCGTTGACTACAAAACTAATAGGAACATACATTTTCCCATTTTGCATAAATGGTTTTTCTTCCATTATTACAACTTCATCATTTACTAGAACTTGGTTACTATTTTCCTTGAAAAGAAAGCTCGTTCCCGCAATTTGCAATTCAAACGATTGATCAGGTAACAACATGCCAGAAGAATCTTCTAAATTTTCATATATATAATTAGCCGGAATATAGGATCTCGATTGCTTTACGATAATTGGATCCTCCATCACAATGCGTTGATTATTAATATGTAAAATATATGGGTCCCCTTGAGGTTTCCCTGGCGTCTCACCTGATAAGGAAATATCAACAGTTTGTGTAGTAGGATTCCAGTTCACGTTACCGCCAAAATTTTCACTGACGAAACGCAATGGCATGTAAGTGCGATCCTTATACATAAATGGTGCAACAACCATTGGCACCTTTTGTCCATCCACTAAGGCTGTCTTTGAATTTATTGTTAAATTAACTGACTTGTCATTTCGAATGGCTGACGCAGTAAGTGTTTCTTTCTTCCAGTCCACACTGGCACCAACCGCCTCATACAAAGCTCTCATAGGTAAAAAAAGATAATCGGATTTATTTAAAATTGGATCATTCACTTTGAGAGTCTCACCATTGATATTAATAGAAACATTATTTTTCACGTGAATCTTGTCACTAGCAGCAGATGCAGAGGCTTGTCCAGGCAATATTGAAGCCAAAGCAACTGCGGTAATCATACATGAAGCCTTAAATTTACTAAACATCTTAAACCCCTTTTTCCATCATTAATCTACAGACCATCTTAACATGAAAAAGACCAGAAAGTGGGATTAGTATCGAAAAAAGTCGAATTAGGTACTGGAACCTAAACTCTATCCCTGCAAAAGATGCATAGAAATCTTAGGATTTTCCAAGACCCTATGAGCTTCTTCTTTAATCTCTTGAATGTCTATTAATTCTTTTCTTATAGTTTTCACCATATACGAATCATTGAAATGGAAGCATAGAATTAACAATCATTCGACCTCGGCGCTCATCTTAGAAACTGGCAAATGCCTTGTACATATAAAAAAATAGTAATCTTACAAAGGAACAGTCGATAAAATCGCATTGAATTCATTTAGATCGCCAATTTAAAGCAGAAGCACCAAACGAAAAATGGTATACGGACATTACGGGGTATATCAATTATGCTTCGGCATAATTGATCGGTGAAATCATTACGTATACGGTTGGTTCTCGCCCAATGTATTCGCTTGTTTCGGAGATGTTAGATAAGGCTTTTGATTAATACGAAATTTCTTGATTTAAAAGTTTGGCACGAAGATGTTGTGAAACACATTCGTGCCAGAGACTTCATTTATTTTGTTTCTACATAAATAGCTACTGGCAGATTTACTCCACCTGCATGCATTAATTCTAACTCAAGCTTTTCTGATGAACCCTTCATCTTGTATTCCAATTCAACATATTCTGAGCTATTTCGTAACGAAGGCACTAAGTACACTTTGCCATTGATCTTCAATGCACCACTGTATAAGCCACCTCGACCAGTTAACTTAAGCTTGATCGTTTTTTTCTTTCCTGTATCATTTACAAGTGGAATTGATACCTTATAGTTCATACCGAAGTGACCTGGATTCCCCAATGCACCATTGATTTGTGACAGAGAATTTTCTGTCGTTAGCAAATGATCTGTTCTTCCATTTGAGAGGTTATAACCTACCTCTTGTGTATCTACTGTATATTCTGGAAGTTCTGCTAGAATAGTAGCACTCGGCCAAGCACCTCGTGGATGCTTCGCATATTCATCAATTGCTACAGCGTCCGTTTTGATCTTTGTTAAATCACTATTACTCTTCGTTAATACTGTTCGAATCATATAATCTGCACTTCCACCATTAACAGCTTGGATATCTATATCATGTAAAAATCCAATGACATAATCAGGGAACAACTCGAATGTTTCAATAACCTTTGTTTCTCCTGGTGCGATAACAATACCTGTACTATCAGATTTTTGTAGTTTCCCATTTAAAGTTGCATCTGCAATCGATAACCCAATATCATGACCTATCCAGTTATTTCCTGACATTTGAGTAATACCTTTAGAACTGCTTACTTTAATACTTTCAGAGCTTGAAGTATTCTCGATCGTAATACCAATCTTTACTTCTGCTCCAAGTTTATTTAAATGCCAGCCAAATACTCGATGCTTATTAGTAGGTGAAGTAGATTTAACTTCATATTGTGCAAGCGTAGCATTTGATTTAGGTAGTAGACTGTGCGTTAAATTTTCTGGATTATCACTGACCATCAAATCACGATCTCCTTCTAAACGAGCAGAAGGAACAGGTTGAGGATATGATGTAGCACCAAAAGATTTTTCTAGGAAGTCACTTGTATACATATAGCGATAAACATAAATATACATTTCTCTTTTTTCGCTAATATAACGTAGGTTTCCGCCCAATGTATTGACAACAAAAGTAATAGGAACGTACATTTTTCCTTTTTGAATAAACGGCTGTTCTTCTATTGTTACAGATTCATTGTTGATCAAAACGTTATTACTACCGTCCTTGAAGACAAGACTCATGCCAGCAATTTGTAATTCAAATGATTTATCTGGCAGCCAATTACCTGCGGAATCCGCTAAATAATCAGATAAATAATCCGCTGGAATATAGGCTCTAGATTGTTTCGTAATAATTGGATCATCCATTACAATACGCTTATTATTTACATGTAAGATATATGGATCTTCTTGAGGAATCTCTGGGGACTCCCCTGATAATGTGATATCAACAGTTTGTGTAGTAGGGTCCCAATTGACAATTCCATCAAAGTTTTCACTAACAAAGCGCAATGGCATGTATGTTCTATCCTTATACATGAGTGGTGCAACATCCATTGCAACCTCTTGTCCATCTACTAAGGCTGTCATTGAATCAATTGTTAAATCAACAACCTTGCCATCTCGATAAGATGACGCAGTGAGTGTTTCCTTGTTCCAGTCAACACTCGCACCAATCGCCTCATACAAAGCTCTCATTGGCAAAAGAAGAAAATCAGCTTTATTTAAAATTGGATCATTGATTTGAATAGTTTCTCCATTGATATTAATCGTAACATTATTTCGTATTTGAATTCCTTGGTTACTAGCAGCTGACGCAGAGGTTTGTCCAGACAATATGAAAGCAAGAAAAACAGCTGCCACAATACATAAAGCTTTTAATTTGTTTAACATCCCTATCTCCTTTTTCTACTTTAATTTTCTAAATTATTCTATTAACCATCTTAACATGAAAAAAGCCCAAAATGTGCCATTCTTATCGAAAAAAGTAGAATTAGGTACTGTAAGCCTAGACCCCAACGTGTGGTTGATTTCCGTTGCGACTGGGCGCATTGTTGCTGTCGCTTCGCTTTCGCACAGATAAAACATTGTTGCTGTCGCTTCGCTTTCGCACAGATAAAACATTGTTCGCTTCGCTTTCGCACAGATAAAACATTGCCGCTGTCGCACAGAGCAAAGCTTCCTGGGGGCGTCCGATGAGCCGCTTTTGTTGTTGCTGTCGCTACGCTTTCGCACAGATAAAACATTTGCTGCCGCTACGTTAGCACTACGCTTTCGCACAGAAAACATCCGCTGCGCTGCAGGGTCTCGGGCCAACAGATGTTTTTTGCGCGAAAGCGAAGCGGCAGCAGCACCGATGTTGGTCACGAAGGCGTTATCACAGGACGTGATGGTTTTAACCTTCGTTCCTCTATCGCTGATCCCGAGGAGTCGCCCAGTCTCCACTACAATCAACTTACTTACCATAGCTACTTTTTAATAAAAATAATTCTATCTTTTAGTGATGAGCAAAAAATAATTTCATTTATATAGTAATATGGCCCATAACCACAACGTGTGGTTATGCGCCAGGAAGTTATAAATGTCCTAGTTTTTTTTATAACATAAAAAAAGAAAAGCCTGCCGAAGATTTCTCACCGACAAACTTCTCTCACTTAGCACTATTAAACATTCTCGTAGCATCTCACCAATTAGGTGTGCCCGGCACCTTATATCAAATCCCTGATAAAGTTACGTTGTATAGGGCACCGCGATAGGCACCATTGTTATTAGTATAGATTTTCAAAATATTCACACCCGTTAAATTAACATTTACTTTAATGGCTTCATCACCAGCTTCAAGGGAATATTCTTCGATTAATGTTTCATTGCCTTTTTGGTCAACACTATAAAATCTTACTGCTCCTGCATCCTTACTACCCAGATATGTGTAAGGAACAACTAGATCTCCTTGCAATGCACTGTATTTTGAATTAAGCATATAGGTGAAATTCGAATACGAGGCAAAGCGATTGAATGGTTGAATTTTTTTATCTAATAAATCAAATGTAGCATTTTCCCCTACCAATAAGCTTCCTCCATCGTACATTGGCACTTTCGCAATATCTATTTGCCCTACTGATGGTTCTTTACCTATATAAATAGCTGATTTTTTACTGTCCCATTTAATATCCTTACCAAAAACACTTGAAATTCCGCGTATTGGTAAATAAGTTGTACCATCATAAACAATAGGTTCAACAACATTACCTTTTGCATCTTTTAATATTGTTAACTTCTCATCAACATACAGTGAGATGCCACCAATTGAAACCGTAATTTTGGCTATTTTGCCTGCTGCTAATGCTGTACCAAGACTAGCTGTTAATACTAGTACAAATACAACGCCCATGATAAAACCTTTTGTTTTATCACGATTAAATAATTTAAACATATTTAATCGTCCTCCTTCACATAAATAGTAATGTTTTCCTTACCATACTATTTTAAAACTATTTGCAATTATATTACAAGACTTTTTTCACTTCTCTTTGTTCAGAATTGTGTTATTTATTACATAAACACTAAGCGTCAAGCACTATAACTCAAATTATGACATCTAAATCTTAGGATCTAGGTTCAATTGAATTGCTTGGATAAGCAATTAGTAGGACATGAAAGCTAAAGAGCAGTTATAGACGAACCCTTTCCTTCTTCGATATTAATATCAGTATAGTGTGCAAAGAACAAACGATGAAGGGTGGTAGTGCTTTTTACAGCATCGTGGGGGTAAATTGTACTAACAGAGGAAAATAACCATACTTGAGGAACACTTATATAATAAATACAATAAGCGTTATAGAAAGGCTGAGATACATAAATGAAGGATTGGATGAAATAATTGCAAGGTGTTAAAGAACGGCAAAGAACTCACTCACTTGTATTAATGGTAGAACCCTTGTACCTCTTCGTTTTATTAGTGAAACACTTGGTGCAAAGGTTGACTGGAATAGTCAAACAAAAACAGTTTATATTACTACATATGAACTTGCTGAAAGATACTATTATGTGAGTCTACAAACTCTAAATTTGGAACTTATTTCGGAAGACCGTTATTATCAGAAACTTGATCAACCCCATTCCTCACATGAAGTTGTAAGTGATTTTGTCTTTACTTCATACCTAGATAATACTCAAGACTTCTTTTCTCAACATACCGTTCGAGTATCAAACGGTGGTACAGGATTTGCTAATGCGCACGATGCCTATATGCTTTTAGATGGAACTGTTACTAATGATAAGGCTTCAGATGATTATACGATCGTACTATACGATATAAATAGCGGATCTTTAAAAAAGACATATAAGGGTACTTTTAAAGGTATAAAATATGATCGCAATATTAAAACTACAGTACAGGAAATAATCAATAAAAATCATTTAAAATAATACCTACGAAAATGAACATAAACCGTAAATTCTTAAAATGAATGTAAATGGCTTATGATTTGATTTTTGCTGAGTTTTAATAAATAAAAATACTCTAACAACGCTGGTTGAAAAACACAATATTTTTGGACTATGGTTTCGTTCCTTATAAAATTTACTGTACCCATGAAATCGTTAATCTTTGCCTAGTCCTTGCTGAAGGTGAGGCAGTTCCTTACGCTCTTTTTATTTTTGAACTTCAAAATTTTTAAGAAACCGATGATGATTCAGCTTAATCGGTATTCAGGTTGTAGTATCGGCTTTACTTCTTAGTTAGTGCCTCTATTAGTTCTTACTTGGACTGATAGAGGCTTTTTTTATTCTATTCTACGTCATTCTATCCTTTTCAAAATAATAAAAAATAAATTATAGGGTTTTTAATAATTCTAATAGCTTTTAAATTTGATAAAAACAACTATCAATTTAAATAGAGCTAATTAAATAAGACGGTATAAAAATTACGATTATGAAAATGAGGCAATCACATATATGATTGCCTCTGGATTTAACTATGGAAAGAAATAAATTTCTCATTGAATACTACTAAGTGGATTCCTTCGCTACTACTAATTTTATCCTTCTAGTATATTATCATACAAGTCCAAACGGATGGCTAGCTAACTACACCACTTACGAATCCACTGCCTTATTAGCCTCACTGGTACAACAGACCTCTTCTAACAAGACATCAAACGTTCCACTACTTCCATCCCTCTTTTTAATTTCCTTAGGTTTCTACTATCCAGGAATACGAACAACTGATTTAACATCTAATTCATTGATCGCCACTATAGCATTTCGTCTATAGGGATGTATAGTGAGTTCCTATCTTAATTCCGCAACCATACACTAGCATGTCTACTTGGATTCGTCTAACTTAACTATAGATATCTTTTAAAGAACCCCGCACCGAAACCACCGAATACGGCTTCACCTAACTTCATACCTTTTGTGTAATTCATCACAGCAGCGATTCAGAAGGATTAGATACTCGTACAATAAACTCTTTTTGAAGGAACAGGAATTTTCACCTGTTTTTGGAAATTGCAGTTAGAAAGAAAACCCCATGAATTTGCAAAATGCAATACATGGGGTTTCTATTTCCACTCATTTCACTGATCTAATCAGTTTTTAGAGTAACGTTTCGTTTAATTTTATTCAGCTACAATTGCATTAGAATTAATTTCTACTGTTTTGTTATCAGATTCATCTTTTAAAGCAGCTGCAGCAATTTGAATTTTGCTAACTTTACCAGTTAGAGCTGTAGCAAATTTTACTTCTAAAGTATTTCCTGAAATAGTAACAGTATCAGCATCTTCTAATGCAGCAAATGTAGTACCATCTACAGCAAATTTAACAGCAGCTTTTAAAGCAGTTTCATTAGCTGTTGCATTGTTAATTTTTTCTGAAAACGTGAATGTATAAGTCGTTTTGTCAGTAGATAATGCTTGACCCGTAACTGTTGGAGCAACAGTATCTGCTCCACCTAATTCTACAGCAGTCTCAGCGATATCCTTAATTGTATTTGCCTTTTCTGCAAGGTCAGTTACAAAACGAACATCTTTAGCAGAAATAGTTGCAGCTACAACTGGGTTTTCTAAAGTAACAATTATTTCACTAGCGTTATCACCAGGAGTAACACTTTTAACTGTTACATTTTTTGTTTCGCTACCAGTGTTTTCTTTTACTACGAAGTCTGAAACTACATGTTCAGTAGGTGTAATTTTAACATCTTCGTTAAATGTAATTTTAATTTTTTTGCCTGTAGTGTCCGCTGCAACAATATCACCTTTTACAGTTGGTTTGATTTCATCGTAAATCTTAGTAGGTTGAATTTTTTCAGCAAGTTTTTCGCCTAAAATATCAACAGTATTAGGTTTTTGAGCAACTTCTAGTTTTAATGATTCTTTTTTAAGATCTTCTGGTAATTCATCTTTTAAAGTGAATGTAGCAGTTTTTCCATCAGTAGAAAGTTCAGCATAAGAAATTCCATAACCACCACTGATCGTGAAGTCATTTTGGTTTAGAGATTGAATTGCATTATCAAATTCAACTTCTACTTTCTTTGTTTCTACTGCAGTTACATTAGTAATTTTTGTAGCAACTTGATCTTTCACTTCAGCAGGAGAAGCTTTATAACCATCTAAGTAGTTTCCAGCTAAATCTTTTACTAATTGAACTGTAAAATCAATTTTATTAGCATCTGGAAGCTTATCATTAAAGCCTAAGATTACACCTTTTGAATCTGCAGTGATATCAAATGAAGTTGGTTTTAAAGCTTTGTTGTTATCAGATTTATCTTTAATAGTATACTTTTCAGCCTCTACTACTGATCCATCACCACTTGTAGCCATTGCTTCATTGAACTGAACGTAAAGTTGTTTGTCATTTAAACGTACAACCTTCGTAAGTTCTGGTGCAGTAACATCTTTAATTGTTAAAGTTGTTGTGTATGGAAGCATTACATTTGTTAATGTAGTGTCATCAGCTACACCAGTTACACTTAATGTGTAATCAGCATTATCTTTTAATGGTGTTAATACTGTGATAGTTACTTCTTTTTTATCTTTTACAGTAACAGTATTAGAAATCGGTTGTACTTTACCATCTTTATCTTTAATCACATAGTTAGCAGCTTTAGTAGCTGTTTTATCATCTAGTGTTTTTGTAAATTTGATAACAATTTGTTTGCTGTTATCTTTATTAATGTTTGCACTAATTACTTCTGGACGAGTTTGATCGACTACAGGAGTTACTTGAACTTTTGTATCTTTATCAATTACGTTACCAGAGTAATCTTTTACATTAGTAACATATAAATCTGTTGTGTAAACAAGTTTATTTGTACCAGCAAATGTGAATTCAAAAGTATCATCAGTAAGTTGTTTTACAGATGAAGCTTGTTTTTTAGTTCCACCTTGCATCCAGTAGATGTTAGAAGCAAATACTTGCTCTACAGGCTCAGAGAATTTAAGAACTACTTTCTCAAATGAAGCACTTACAACAGAAGTTACAGTTGGAGCAGTTTTATCTTCAACAACGTTGAATTTAGTGTCAGCTTGAACTGTTTTAAAGTTGTTGTAATCTTGAGTACCTTCAGTAGTTAGAGTATGCTCTCCATCTGTTAAAGCAGAAGATAATTTAATAATTACAGTGTTTAAGTTTGTTTGGATATTACCTGCAACTGTTTTACCATCAATTTTGAATTGTGATGTTTGAGCTGGTTTTACTGGTTCGCTGAAGTGTACGCGAATAGTTTTGTTACCTAAAGCTTCTACTTTAGATACAGTTGGTACTGTATTGTCAAGAGGCTTGAATTTTAAATCTTTAGCATTGATAACTTTATCGCCAGCTTTAATGTTGTTTACAGCTAATTTATATTCAACTTGGTTCTCAAGTTTATCAACAACGTTTAATGTTACAGAGCGACCATCTTCTGCAACGATTACTGAATCAACTTCAGGAGAGCCAGAACCTGTAAGAGCATAGTTGCCTTCTTCAGAAGCTGTAGCAGGATCAACTTTACCGTCAAATTCTACTACTACTTGTTTAAGGTTAGTTGCAGATACAGATTTAACAGCTGTAGCTGTTGTTACAACGAAAGTAACTTTTTCTTTGTATTCTACATCGTTGATTGTGAAAGTAACTTCAGTTTCTTTGTTAGGTTCTAAAGCTTTTTCTAAAGTGATAGTTTCTTTAGTACCGTCTGATAAAGTTACGTTTAACGTTTTAGCGTCAACTACTTCGATTTTGTCAACTGTTGGAGTTGCATCTACAAGTTCAAGAGTACGGTCGAATACAACTGCAAATTCTTGACGAGTGATTGATGCATTTGGGTTTAGGTTTGTTTTACCATTTACTTCAGAACCTTTGATAACGCCGTTTGCAACTGCGATTTCTAGGTAAGATTTAGCCCATGGTTTAACAGTTGAAGCGTCAGCGAAATCTTTAAGATCTGCTTCACCTTCTAATTCGAAAGCTTCTACAAGAATTTTAGCTGCTTCTGAACGAGTTAAGTTTTTGTTTGGTGCGAATTCAGTTGCACTTACACCTTCGAAAATTCCGTATTCTACAGTAGCTGCGATTGAATCATAGTACCAAGCGTCTTTTTTAACGTCTTTGAAATCTACATCGCCTTCAGCTTCTAATTCTAAAGCGCCTGTGAAGATTTTAGCTGCTTCTGCACGAGTAATTGAGTTAGTTGGGTTGAAGTTTCCTTTTTCGTCCCCTGTGATTACTCCAGCGTCAACTAAAGCTTGAACTGCTTCTTTAGCGTAAGGTGCTACTTTATCGAAGTCCTTGATTGTTGATGTTGCTGCTGATGCTGCAGGAACGATTGCTGCTGCAACAAGTGCTGCTGTTGCTGATGCCGCGAAAAACTTACGGCCTTTGTTTTGCTTTGCCATTATTGTATTCCTCCCTAACATTTCCTTAAAATTGGTATTATCCTGAAAACTATAGACTGTATGTATAGCTTCCTTGAATAATAAAAAAACCTACAAGCAAATTTTTTTAGTAAATTCACTAGAAAAAGAGTATTAGAATACCATTCTAGTAAAATTATTCACTTTCTACAATAGAATAACACTATCTTTATCTAAATTCAAGCATTCTACCATAAATTTAGATATAGAAGACTTTTTTACCGTGCATATTATGGTATCTATTATGATCCAATAATTTTGCCTTATTTAGGTTGGTAACATATAGTCCCATTTCCTATTATACCTGACTCTCATCATTATCCAAGCATTTTCTGGAATAGATACGAAATTGTCAAATATTAAAGACTTCCGTAATTAATTAGTCATAATTGTAAAGAAACAGAAATATATACCGTGATTCTCATAGGAAGAATGTATTCTCCCTCAAGATTTATGACTTTCTTCATTATTAATACTGTAAAAATGCATCTGTTCCCATGTTGTAACAATAAATTGCCTATTTTTATGCTAAACTTTGGATAGTTTGATAGGATCTTATCAACTATTAAAAGGAGCTGAAAGAATGAAAGGTAAATTCTCTATTTTCGGGGCCATGCTTATTGCAATGTTATATTTAGCACCTACAAATGTAGCAGCAGAAGATATTTCTAAGCACTGGGCCTACTATGAAATGAACTATCTTATTACACACGATTTAATGAAAGGTGATGATTCAGGCAATTATCGCCCGAATGATTCCGTCACTCGTGCTGAATTCACTGCATTTCTCGTAAGAGCACTTGACTTACCAGAAGTATCTACTAAGCCTAAATTCTCGGATGTACGTGAAGGTGATTGGTATTACGATGTCATACAGCAAGCCAGTTACTATCAATTAGTTAAAGGCGATGACAAAGGAAAGTTTAATCCAAAGGATAACATTGATCGTCAGCAAATGGCTTCCATGCTAAAAGGGGCTCTCGATTACCTAAACATTAAGACGAATACCTCCCCTCTTAAGTTTAATGACAATGCTAGTATTGCTAAATGGGCCTATAACGATGTACAAGCCGTGGTGTCATTAGGGCTGATAGTTGGTAAGCCGAATAATACATTTGCGCCACTTGCCCAAGCAACACGTGCTGAGTCAGCTACTGTACTCTATCGATTAATACATTTAGATGAGCCTAATGAACCTGAAGCGCCTGAAGTTGGTGGCAAGCAATATACCACTACCAACTACTCACAGAACTACACGGCAGTGGTGGATAAACAGGCAAAGAATAACCCAAAAGTAGATGGTGCTGGTGTTTTCACAGCTAGCGACGCACTAGTGTCATACTATGTACACCCTAAAAGTTTTATGCAGGATAGTCCTTCCTATTATCAATTTTTAAAATTATCGACGGCTGTTAATAATTTAAATGCAAAAGTGATTAACGAAAAAGTTCTCTCTAATAAAGGAAGCTTAGTCGGTACAGCTGATGCCTTTATACAGGCAGGTGTTACTCATGATGTGAATGCCATCTATTTGGTATCACATGCATTACATGAAACAGGCAATGGAGCTTCTACACTGGCAAAGGGTATTGAAGTTGGATTGGATAAGGATGGCAAACCAGTAATGGTAACGGCTGAAAATCGAGGTAGCCTGACTGCTATTAAGAAAACCTACAATGTATATGGCATTGGTGCCAGTGATGGAAACGCCAATAAATATGGTGCTGAACGTGCTTATACGAACGGATGGTTTACGATCAATGATGCTATTATTGGTGGGGCACAATTCGTGACAGATAAATATATTAGTAAAGGGCAGGACACATTGTATAAAATACGTTGGAATCCTGAAAACCCAACGGTCCATCAGTATGCAACTCATGTTATGTGGGCAGTGCTCCAAGCGCAAAAGATTTATGACATTTATGAATTAACTGGTGCCAATACTACGACTAACTTAGTATTTGACGTTCCTGTCTATCAAAACCAGTCTTCCCCTGCTTCGTTACCTACTCCTGCAAAGCAATATGCGGTAGATACAGCTTTAGCTGGGGCCACTGGACAGGCTACGGTTGACGACCTAAATATGAGAACTTATCCGAATACAGCGGATCCTTCTTCCATCATCACGAAATTACCAAAGGATACATCGTTCACTGTACTCGGTGAAAATGGTGGTTGGTACAAAGTCAAAGTGAATGGACAAGAAGGTTGGCTATTTAAAGATTATGTAAATCTGAAAAATGGATTGCAGATTGTCGATATGAACATTACGCTGAATGTAAGAAGCGAGCCATCTACTACGTCTTCCATTTTAGGTACAGTAAAACCAAAGAGCTTTATCATTGGTGTTGTAGATGACAATGGTGATTTTGTGAAAAACGGTAACTGGTATCAGGTTATCTTTAATGGCAAAACAGGATGGGTTTTTGGTGATTATATTGTAAATAACAAATCACTTGATTCAAAATAGGTTTTTAGAATAGTAGAGTGCGAATAATTTTTGTTCGCACTCTTTCTTTATGCTCACTCAATTATTTAAATCCGTAAAAAACTCAAATCCCCCCCATGATGATACGCTCATTTCCTTATAACATTTATATGCTATATATAATAGAAGAAACTCAAATTTTTAGGCTTATGTTCTCATATTATCTTATCGCTTTTACCGTCTTTTGAAAGGTAATGGTAATAGTTTGATCAATGTAAAATTGAACATACAATTTGGTAATAATATAAGCTCGTGCAAAAAGTTGATTGGAGGACTCCTTGAGATCAGCAATAGAGGAACGAAGCTAAAACCATCATGCCCTGTGATAACGCCTCCGTTCTAGTGCTAAACCTAATATAAGGCGAATATGCTGTAGTTATTTCAGTGCGCTTCTCTTCCCCTTCTTCTTCACAATTCATCCAATATTATTCTCCTGACGGCAAGGTCAAACCATCATCGAAAATTTCCTGTCAATATTGCTTTTGTGGTATGATAGATTGCAGTGAAAAAGGTTAAAGAAAGGTTTGAACACTATATGAAGCATGTAACGATTATGGGCGTACCCTTTTTACATATTAATCAGCAAGGGTTTGTTGATTTACTCGTCAATCGTATTGAACATGAAGAAAAGACATTCGTTATTACAGCAAATCCAGAAGTCGTGATGCAGGCAAATGAAAATCCTACTGTCATGAATTATCTGAAGAAAGCTACTTACGTCTGTGCAGATGGTATTGGCGTTGTGAAGGCTGCACAAATACTTGGTGATTCGCTTCCTGAGCGTGTCACTGGTTACGACACGATGGTACGACTTTTAGAAGTCGGCAATACAAAGCGCTTTAAGATCTATCTATTAGGCGCGCAAAATGAAACGCTTGAAAAGACTGTGAAAAATATCAATCAAACGTATCCAAATGTTGACGTAGTAGGCTATCATGATGGGTTTTTTGATTGGAACAAGAATGATATTGCGAGTGAAATTGCTGCATTAAAGCCTGACCTTGTATTTGTTGCATTAGGTGTGCCAAGACAAGAGAAATGGATTACCGAAAATCTGGATCAATTTAGCAAAGGTGTATTTATTGGCGTTGGTGGTTCCTTTGATGTCATTGCAGGAACAGTCAAACGTGCTCCTATGATCTGGCAAAAATTAAATCTCGAATGGCTCTACCGACTGCTTCGTCAGCCAAGTCGTTTTGGAAGAATGCTTGTCCTTCCTCGATTTGCTTTAAAGGTTTTCGCATTAAAATTTAAAGGTCAGGGAGCACCAAAATGAGTCAGTCCACATTTGTCAAAAGCACACTCGTCCTAACAGTTGCTATGTTACTTTCTAAAGTCATCGGTAGTATTTTCAGAATTCCGCTACAAAATATAGCGGGCGATGAGGTACTTGGTATATTCAGTTTAGTGTATCCAGTCTATATGGTAGCACTCTATTTATCGGTAGCTGGAATCCCTATTGCCATTTCGAAGCTTATTGCGGAGGCCAATGCAAAAAAAGACACCGATCAAGTGAAGAAAATTTATGTTACAGCAAGCATCCTAGCGATATGCTTTGGCGTCTTAAGTTTTGCAATCATTTTTGGCTTTTCAACTGAAATCGCAAATGCTTTAGGGGGCCCGTCAACAAAAATTGCGTTAATTGTTGTTGCTCTTACATTGCTCGTTGCTCCTTATATGGCTGTCTATCGAGGATTTTTCCAAGGCTATGGGGATATGCGTCCAACTGCGATTTCTCAGGTAATTGAACAGTTAGTGCGTGTTGCTCTAATTTTAATTGTTGCCTATTTCCTAGTTGCAATGGATTATTCCAATGACATTGTCGCTGGGGGTATTATGGCAGGCTCAGTACTTGGGGCTGTTGCATCCCTCTTCTATTTACGCTTTAAATATTTCCGCTCATCTGTAAAAGTAACCAGCAAGGAGAAATATAAATTTAACGATTTCTCACTCTGGGGTAAGACAATTTTAAAAATATCGATTCCGATTGCCATCGGTTCTGTCACAATGGCACTCTTTAACTTTGTTGACTCCTTTACAGTAACGTACGGCTTAAGAAGTGCTGGTGCTGACTCAAGTGAAATTAATTTCCTTTATGGGATTTATGGTCGAGGCTTAACGCTTGTTCAAATTACAACTGTTTTTGCGTCCTCTATCATATTACCGCTAGTTCCACTAATTACGACAAAACTAGCAGAACGTAAATTAGATGAAACACGTGGGATTATTGAGCAAACACACCGTATTACCCATCTTATTTCCTGGCCAGCTGCTTTAGGGTTACTAGCATTAACCTTACCTTTAAACCTCGCTCTTTTCACAGACTTAGAGGGAAGCTTAATGTTAGCGATTATTAACCTTAGCTCTGTATTTACATCTCTGACACTACTTGGTACAGGTATTTTACAAGGGATGAATGCTGCCAAAACAGGAGCCATCATCATTCTTGGTGGCGTTGTACTAAAGATATTTTCAAATATCTTCTTTATCCAAGCGTTCGGATTAGATGGGGCTGCCTATGCAACATTATTTGTTTACTTTGTTTTATTTATTGTAAATTCTATTTTTATTTATCGTGCAATTCGCTTCACTGTATTAGGGAAAGATACAATCAAAATTATCCTATCTTCTGTCCTAATGGGAGCTGCAGTCGGTTTACCTACACTTTGGTTTGATATTGAAAAGTGGTCAAGAACGTGGGCAATGGGTTATCTAGCGGTTGCAATTGCAATTGGATGTGTTATTTATTTCCTATTATTATGGCTAATGAATGCCATTCATGAACAAGATTTAAAGAAAATCCCGATTATCGGGAAAAAGGTTGTCATAAATAAGAGAGGTAGAAAATTTATGTCGAAACAGAAATGGCTTTGGGGAATTGTCATCCTATTGCTCGTCGTGTCTTCACCTGGAATCATGATGAGGTGGAATGCTGAGCAATCGAATGATGCCTATGAAATAGTGATTCCTTATGATGAAATTCAAGTAGTAAACAAGGAAAGCGATTTAACAATGGATAAAATCCTTTCCTCTTTAAAAAATGCAGGGCTTACAACAGTTAGCCTTGAGCCTTTAACATTAAAGGAAATGGAACATCAAAGCCTGATTTCCATTTACGATGAAAATGAATTAGCGGCACAACTACGTTTCACACCTTATAAAGGTGCTATAGATGTCAATAATAGTGGATATTATATTAGCGTTCCTGAAAATACAAGCTATCAACAGCTTATTAAAGACAGCATTCAGCCTGAAGAAGTACAAATAGGCGATGAGTCTTTCTATTTTCTTCCGAGCTCAAACCACCGTTATGGTTTAAAAACACCAATCGGTTACGATAAGCTTGCAGTAGAGATGATCAACAAGCATGATCTGTCCCTCATTTTTAAAGTAGAAAATGCAGAAAATAAAGTAGCCAACGAAAAGACCGTTAAGCAATTGCTTGAATTAAAAGATTCATCAGCAGGCCGTTTACTTGGTTCAGGGGATGAGGCAATCGGATTTGGTCAAAAATCAGGTGATGCATTCATTGAACAGCTAAGTAATGCAGGCTATTATTTCTACACAATTGAAAGCAATCCCCTTAAGGGTGAAGACAAAATTGCCAAAAATACAGATTATAATATGATTCGATTGCACAGCATCAATGTAAACAGAGAGACAAAGTTGAAGCTTAATGCAAGCATTGATCGTACAACGAGAGCGGTGAAAGAGCGAAATATTCGATCTATCTTCTATCATATTAAAACAAAAGGTAATGCTGAGAAAAATCTGGCGGAAACAATTGATTATTTAACTGGTGTTCATAAGAATATGCCAGATCATTTCAAGCCTGGCGCTCCAAAATTATTTGATGTTGTTACGGTACCAACATGGGTAACGGCACTTGTCTTATTAGCAGGTATCGTATTTACTTTCCTTATCTCAGAACTAGTGAAATGGATGCCACTTCGTATAGCAGCTGTTCTATTTATGAGTGCTTTAGCCATCGCGTACTTCCTTCTGAAAAGTACACTTTTCTTACAAGCTTTCGCGTTAATTATTGCAGTTATGGCCCCAACGTATGCAGTCATTAAAGCAGCTAAGGGCTCTAAAAATATTGCTTCGATCTTACTACAATATTTAAAAGCAGTAGGTATTAGCATCATTGGTATCGTTATTGTCATTGGGTTATTAAATGGCAATGCATTTATGACAGGCTTTGAAGTATTTAAAGGCGTTAAGCTTGTTTATATTATTCCAATCGCAGGTGTATTAGTATTTGTGCTGCTAGAACTCAACCGTCTAGTTGATAAAGATCTAAAGAAAACACTTTCGAATACCGTTACATTATTAAATAGAGATTTAAAATATTGGCATGTTTTACTGGTAATTGTCGTTGCAGGTATAGGTTTATTCTATATTAGTCGAACTGGTAACTCTGGTTCCGTTAGTAATGCAGAACTGGCATTTAGACAATGGCTTGAGAATATCCTATATGTTCGACCAAGAACGAAGGAATTTTTAATTGGTTTCCCATTCTTTGTTTTATCGTTATATGTGATGGGCATTAATCGAAAATGGGGCAGTATCCTTCTAGTACCAGGCGTTATTGGATTCTTGTCTATCGTTAATACTTTTACACATTTACACATCCCTGTTGAAGTGTCGGCATTACGTACATTTTATAGCGTTATACTTGGTTTTGTCGTAGGACTAGTATTTATCTTTATCTTCAAGATCGGTTACCGTTTTATTTCTAAAGCAGTCGCGAGGTGGTCATAATGCATGTTGTATTATCTGGCTACTACGGATTCGATAATGTTGGCGATGATGCGATACTTCTTTCCATTATCCAGGCTCTACGAAAATGTCAGAGTGATATAGACATTACCGTATTATCGAATAATCCAGCGGCCACTGAAAAAACATATGGTGTTAAGGCCGTGAATCGTTGGAAAATGAACGAAATCAGACAAGTACTGAAAACAGCAGACGGACTCATTAGTGGTGGCGGTAGCCTCATGCAAGACCAAACAGGAATGAAGACGATTCCTTACTATGCGGGCGTTATTCAAATAGCAAAATGGTTGAAAAAACCTGTATTTGTTTACGCTCAAGGCATGGGCCCAATCAATCATCCTTTAAGTAAATTTATTGTCCGCAAAACCTTTAATAAGGTAGAAAAAATAACGGTAAGAGATAAAGCCTCACAATCTCTTTTAACAGAGATTGGCGTCAAAAACGAGGCTTTAGTGGTGCCAGATCCAGTTATTGGACTTAATGGTAGCGTCTTTCATAGTAAATGGTTAGCAGATGAGTCCTTATCAACAAACACTTATATTGCTATAAGTGTTCGTGATTGGCCTTCAACGGTAGATTACAAGCAAAAAATAGCGAGTAGCCTCGATCAATTAGTACGTCATGGTGAGCAGATTGTCTTCTTGCCTATGCATGGTGAGCATGATGCAAAGTCTTCACAAGATGTAACAGCACTTATGCAGGAAAAGAGTATCATAGCCCCCGCTGATTTATCGATCGAAGAAAAAATTGCAGTAATCGGTCACTCTAAATTGTTAATTGGTATGAGATTGCATTCATTAATTTTTTCAGCCATCTACTCTACCCCATTTATTGCGATTTCTTATGACCCGAAAATCGATGCATTTGCTGACATCGTAGACCAACCAATTATCGGACATGTTGAAATGGATAATTGGAACGGAACTTTATTGTTTGAACAATCTGTAAAAGTGCTTGAACAATTAACGACCGTTCAAGAAAATATGCGTCACAAAGTTCAAGCGCTCCAAGATGCAGCAACGACGACAGCAAAATTAGCATTAGAGGTTTTCACAAAGGCATAGAAGGTATATAAAAAATAAAAATGATGAATTTCAATAAAAATTGAAATTCATCATTTTTTTCCAAACTCTAATAATTTTAAAATCGATTGTGCCTGCTGCATATGCATTGCCAGTATATATTGACTTGCCTGCATCAAAATTTGTGCCTTCACCATATTCATCATTTCTTTGGCGATATCTGCATCACGAATGCGAGACTCCGCATCTTGTAAGTTTTCCGCCGTGTTTACGTTCGCATTATACGCATGCTCTAGACGATTTTGATAGGCACCTAATCTTGAGCGCTCGTTTGACACACGCTTTAAAGCCTCGTCCATTGTAGAAATGGCTTTATCGGCATCCTCACGAGTTGCAATGGAAGTCGTATCATCCAAGCCAAGTGCTCCAGCTCCCATATCGTTAATGAACAGCTCGATGCTTTGACCTGAGTTGGCACCCACCTGAATTTTAATACCGTTTGTAGCATAATCCCCATCCAGTAATGTCTTTGTATTAAATTCAGTGTCCTTTGAGGTGCGCTGAATTTCCTTTTTCAACTCCTGAAATTCCAAATCGAGCTTCTCCCGATCACTATCTGTTAATGTATCGTTAGCCGCCTCAATTGCAAGCTCGCGCATGCGCTGAATCATTGCATGCGTTTCATTTAAAGCACCCTCAGCTGTTTGAACAAGGGAAATACCATCCTGAATATTTTTCGCTGCCATATTCAGCCCTCGAATTTGCGCACGCATTTTTTCGGAAATTGCGAGTCCCGCTGGATCATCTGCTGCACTATTGATGCGGTAACCTGAAGAAATTCGAAGCATTGCCTTGCTCATTGCACCGTAATGGCTATTCATATTGTTTAAGATCGACATCCCTGTCGCTGACCATTTCCCAAGCATGATTTCACCACCTTTGTTAGTGTTTATATCGGTCTACGTTTAATTCTCTTAAGTATATTTTGGTAATGTATTCTATTTTAGTAGGTTCTATATAGTAATAACTTCTAACCCGTTTTTTTATTTTAAACTTTAGACCTATACAAAAGCACCCGCTTCTCATATATGAAAAGGGTGCTTAAATAAAATACCGTGTATTCAATTTTCGAAACCTCCGAGTTGATGGTTCTTTTGTTGTAGCAGTTCAAAAAATAGTGCTTTATTGTTATCTAATAATGCCTGGTCTATTAAATAATCAATGTTTTTCTGCTCTAATTCTGCAATAAGCTGATCTACTTCGCCAACAGTCACTGAAGAAACAAGCGGTAACTGTGGCTTTGGCGTAGCGCTTTCAAGAATCGGTGCCAGATGCTCATGAACATTTGTAATTAATAATAATTGATATAGTGGTAGTCGGATAAAACGATTCCCTTTTTGGAAAACAAATACCTCAGATAAATTTTCAATTTGCTGTGTATTCAAGTTGATAATCATCTCTTTACCTTCAATGGGAATGAAATGGAAAATCTCATTCTCTTTTAATATAGAGAAATATTGATAAGCAAACACGAGACGCAGTTTATCTCCAGTGATTTTTGTGTAAAATGGCTTCATATATTGAACTTGCATCATCCTTCACCCCTCCTATTTATCTGATTATTCAGATTTTAACACATATTAATTATCTTGTTAACTATCTTCTCCTTGATTTTTTTCTTTCAAATCATTCAGCTTATCATGTCCGTATTTTAATCGTATAATGGAAGGACAGTCTTTTTTATTCATATTTAAGTGCCCACTAGCTATACATTTTGAAAGGAGTGAGGTTATGGCATTGTCTATTGCCCAATTAGCTAAGGAACACCAAGATTTTGTCCTTACCAAATTAAAGGAAGCTGAACAGGCGTTACATCCTTCCTCTACTGAAGACGAAGAGCTAGTGCGTCGTGCTGTTTTTTCAGTACGAAACAAATCAGTTGTCTTTGAACGTTTTAATGGAGCAAGTTCTATATTATATGCAAGCGTACAGGATGTCAGACCTGCTTCTGTAGAAATTGATTTTGCCAAAGAGGAGTTGAACTGTAACTGTCCTCAGCTGAAATGGTGTAGACATCAGGTTGGCGCATTGCTTGCCCTCTATCAGTATTTTGATTCAGTGCAAAATTGGTCAAGTGCTTGGCGTGCGCAAAAATCGGTGCAATTAAAATCATTAGCAGATGAGCGGAGTCCAGAAAGCTGGCAATTGATGGTCAATGAAGTCATGAGACGTTCATTGCCTCCTGGCCGTATTCTGGAGGGTTATGGTCTTTCCGCTGTACGGACTGATGCATTGGAGAGACTTCAACGACATATGCCCTTCGAGCGTGAGTGGCAGCCACTTTATAAGCTTTTTATGGAGCTATCCATCTTTAATACAATATGGCGTCATTTAAATGAAACACAAGGACATTCATTGGATTCTCCTTATATGAAATATTTTATCGATCAAAGTGTTCAATCCTTCGAGAGTATACTGACGGAGCTAACTGGTCGATCACGCCTTTTTGCCACTGACCCATTTTATAATGCGATTCAGGAATTAGTCAGAGAATTTTTATTGGAACGACAAGGATTGTTTGCTAATCGACTACAAATTTATATGCTGCTTTGGGCTGTACTTTTTTATGAGAGGCCGCGACGGGAACAGGAATTAGCACTCATAAACAATCTTGAGAATCCTCCAGCTGAGATTACCTTGGAGTCATTAAAGCTGCTATTTTATGTACTGCTACAAAAAGAGAGTTTATTACAGGAAAGCATTGCACATATTGATGTAAATCATATGCAGGACCTATTTGAACTGGCTACTTTTGCAAAACGTGCTGGAGAATCACTTGCACAGTCAATCATTTTACGTGCGATGCTACCTTTTACTGAAGTCTTTTTACAGCAAACTGTGCCAGTTGTACAACGAGCTCAATACGTACGGCAATTTCAGTTTTTGTACGAAGATATACAGCTTACAGAGGAAGAGGAAACAATTTTATATAGTGCCTTTGGCGTTTATGGGCTTCAACCGTTTTCATTCTTTCTTATTAAAAAAGGACGTTTTCGTGAATGGGCAGCCCTCCATCAGTTAAATCCCTCCTCCCTTTCTTATTTAGAAATGTGTGGATTAAAGGATGTGCTTCAGGTTGCTCCTGCAACGGTATTGCCCTTATATCATCTATATGCCATGGCTGAAATTACACAAAAATCACGCATGAACTATAAGCAGGCTGTACGAATCTGGAAAGGTATGCGCAGTGCAGCAAAACGTGCTGGCAAAACTGCTTATTTTGAAACATATATACAAACAATTCGTGCAGAGTTTAAACGACTTCGTGCATTACAGGAAGAAATTGAGAAAGGAAACTTAGTATGATGACTATAAATGCTCCTTCCCCATTTTCAAAAAAGCTACAGCTTCGTATTGAAACAGTTCAGGAAGGATATTTTACACTACAAGGCTTTACTGCTGATGGTTCAGCAATGGAAGCAGACTCACTCATTTCTTCATTATTCTTTAACTATGAAGCGAATATCTATGGACTATTAACCAATCGTACGGATCATACCGTTGAAGTTTCAAGCGCTGAGTTTCTTGATATTTTTTCACCGCGTCATCTACATCCTTTTATTGGGTGGCAAGGGGTGAACGCAGAAAGTCAGGTATGGCTAGAAAAAGCTTCGGCTTTACAAACGTATTGGCAAGAGCCCTCGCTCTGGTCATACACTAGTATTGCAGATGATTTTTCCTCGCTAACATTCCCTATAGACGGAATAGATACAGCCTTATTAGAAATGGCAGTGCAGCAAAAACTTGCTCAGGCAGGTCTTTTACTGTCTGATTTACCAAAGCTTATGCCATTTTTCTCGCGTGGTGGCTGGCCATTGGAGCAGGAACGACAGACAGGAGCAGTTACTGTCTCCCTACGCTTAAGTGAACCTGAGGAAGATTCAGATGTTTGGCTTTTAGAAACTGTACTTAGTACGGCTACAGCCAAAAACTACTGGACGCCTGCTATTCGAAAGCAGTCTCTACCAATTGTTGAAGCTCTGCCAGTAAAATGGCAAATGTATGCTGATGCTATTGAACAACAACAAGCGCAAATTGTAGATCTTCTTTCTATTGAAGATTTACGTAGCGATATTTTCATCCGTATTATGCTCGAGGATTTGCAAGTACGAACATTTTTACGTGAGGATTTAGCAAGATTACAGGCACTCGGCTTTGACGTTGTACTACCTGCTTGGCTAAAGGATTTAAAACAATCAAAACTTCGTGTTCGTGTAAGTACTGGCAATGTAGCGACAAAGAAGGTTGCTGGGCTAGATGATATTTTAACGTTTAAATGGCAGTTTTCTATGAATGGACAGTCCATTTCACCTGAGCAATTTAAAAAGCTTGTAGATGAGAAACGTGAATTCATTCGTATTGGTACTGAATGGTTTCGAGTCGATGCAAACTGGATGCATGAAATGCGTGAATTGATGCAGCAAGCAGAAGATGAGAGCTGGACCGTTCGTGAATTGCTATTTCGTGAGCTACCAGAGGATTTATCCTTACCTCTTGACGAAGAAGATGCCGATGATGCAATGCGAGATGACCCGATTTTTGCATTCGAATTGCAGCAATCACTTAAATCCTATCTGCAGCAGCTACACGAGAAAAAAGGGCTTCCAACAGTACCGATCCCTACATCTTTGCAAGCTGAATTACGTCCTTATCAGCACGAGGGCTTTGAATGGCTTATCTTCATGCGTGAACAGGGCTTCGGTGCATGTCTTGCTGATGATATGGGCCTTGGTAAAACGGTTCAGCTTATCTCATATTTACTTCATCATTATGAAACAGCTGAGGATACAAAGCCATCCATAATCATTTGTCCTACGTCAGTGCTAGGCAACTGGCAAAAGGAACTGGCTCGTTTTGCTCCTTCCTTAATTGTGCATACGCATTATCAGGCAAATCGAGCAAAGGAAGATGTTTTTAAACAGCTAGTAGAAAGAGAAAAACCACATGTAATTTTATCTACCTATGGCACGGTATCACAGGATGCTGAGTTTTTACAGGAAGTGGAATGGGCAGCAGTTGTACTAGATGAAGCTCAAAATATTAAAAACATGCAAACACTACAGTCAAGGTCAATTCGTAAATTACAGGGAATGCATCATATTGCTTTGACTGGTACACCAGTTGAAAACCGTTTATCGGAACTATGGGCCATTTTTGACTTTATCCATAAGGGCTATTTAGGTAGCTTCGGTCGCTTTAATGAAGAATTTATTTTACCGATAGAACGAGATGAGTCGGAGTCACATAAACAGAAGCTGCGTGCAAAAATTCAACCATTTTTACTTCGTCGCACAAAGCGTGACCCACACTTACAGCTTAACTTACCAGATAAACAAGAGTCTCATGAGTATTGCCCATTAACGGCTGAGCAAGCATCTCTATATGAAGGATATATATTAGAGACGCTCGATCAGCTTGAGCAATTAACAGGCTTTCAAAAAAAGGGACGCGTCTTAAAGATGCTTAGTAAGTTAAAACAATTATGTAATCATCCTGCCTTGTATTTAAAAGAACCTTTCGAGGATGCCGAAACAATGCTAACTCGTTCTACGAAATTAGAAAGTATCGTTCAAATGGCAGCAGAGATCGTGGACAATGGCGAGCAGTGCCTCATCTTTACACAATATATTGGCATGGGGCAATTACTACAGCATTGTTTTAGTGAACTATATAATGTAGATGCACCGTTCTTAACAGGTGCAATGCCTAAGCAGCAGCGTGACCGCTTAGTAGAGGCTTTTCAGGCAGGAGATTTTCCAATATTTATCCTTTCCTTAAAAGCAGGTGGAACAGGGTTAAATTTGACAGCTGCAAATCATGTATTACACGCAGATCGCTGGTGGAATCCAGCCGTTGAAAATCAAGCAACAGACCGTGCATATCGTATTGGGCAAACACAATTTGTGCAAGTGCATAAGTTTGTTACAATCGGTACCATTGAAGAGAAAATCGATAAAATGCTGACGCAGAAATCTGCTTTATCAGAAGAACTAATTCAATCAAGCCAGTGGTTAACTGAGTTAGAAGATCATGAACTTCGTGATTTAATGATGCTCGATTTGTAAAAATTTCTCTATGCGCCAAGAGCAGAAATGTTCTTGGCGCTCTTTTTAGTTTCATGAATTTCAGTGGCGTAATGTTGTTACTTCTTCCCTACTTACTTCATATAATATTTAGTTGTGTCAGAATTGATCATTGCTGTGCGGTCTTCAGCAATGAACAACATTAATAAAGGGTATACATCATTCCTTTCTAAATTAAATTACGGTGCAAGTAATAAAAGGAGAATGGCGGATCAGACAACTTGTCACTTGCTCCGTATGTACGTTTAGAATGCTATACTACTGGTAATTGTACTTCTTCCTCAGGTAGTACAAAATCCTTTAAGCCGTCCTGCTCATCAGGTGGCTTTGGCGGCACAATAGCCTCGTCACTATCCCTTGGCTTAAGCTGATAAAATCGGACATCTTCTACGACTACTTCTGTTATAAAAACCTTTGTGCTTTCTTCATTTAAAAATGACCTTGATTGAATACGGCCATTTGCCCCAACTAATGAGCCTTTTCCGCAATATTTGACGATATGCTCTGCAAGCTTTCCCCATACTGTACAAAGAATAAAGTCAGCATCCACTTCCCCACGACTGTTTTTGAAATTGCGATTTATGGCTAGAGAAAAATGTGTTTGCACGCGATTTCCAGATAAGTGTCGTAATACAGGATCCTTCGTTAACCTTCCGACTAGCCCGACTTGGTTCATTGATTCACCTCCTTTGCTTTTGATTGCTCTCATCTTACAAGAATGAATCCAGCATTGGCAAAAGTCGATTTTTATCATTTCCTTCAGTTTTAAATCATAAATTGGTTATATTGAGATTTTTACTTTTCAATAATTTAATCATTTCTCGAACTGAATGCTTTTGGCTGTAATAGCAAATGCTAATTGTTGAAATATGCATTTTCGCTGTTTTTATCTTTTTGTAGAATTTGCGAACACAAACAGCATTGACCCTATCGTAAACAAGGGCTATTTGAATATGTTATACTAAAAAAGATGACCGACTTAGGAGGATATTACATAATGAAAACATTTAAAATGCTTTCCTTTGACATTGTCACAAAAGATGGCATGCAACCATTTCCTTTAGTCGATGGTATTATTATTAACCAGGAAAACAGCCATCAATCTTGGATTCTCGAACTGTTTATGGACCGACAATATCGTTCAACTTTTGATGAACTTTTAGCGAATGCTACTGTCTTTAATGTACGTGCAGTTATTTCATTTCCAGATAATGAGCCTGCTCCTTTCCAGGTTGTCGTACATACAGTTCAAGAAATTGGCGAGCACATCTCTGTACTTTTAAAAGGGACACTAAAGATAAAACGCTCCAAATATGCCGAGCAATTATTAGCCGAGCTACTAGCTGAGGGCGTTACTTTAGATAAGCTATTAGACCGCTTCTCACATGATATGAAGGAACGACCGAAGCTGAAAAATGATTGAGATTGATTTGGGCAGGGACATAAGTATATTTTCAAAGCAAACTTAAAAAATTTCATATCAGAAAAGCGCGAGAAATCAACGTTTCTAAAATTGATTTCTCGCGCTTTTTAAGATTTTAATCAGTTTTGACCAAGCGCACTGAAAAAGTCGATTTGCCACAAAAAATGTGATGCAAATCGACTTTTTTGAATTTTTAAATCCAACAAAAGACAGATTTATAAAAATGAATTTCTTTAGTTTTTCAGTGCCCTTGTTTCCTCTTTTTTATTGGACAGGTAGAGATTTTAATGTAAAATACGATTTAAAAATTAGAGGAGGAAAAAACACTTGAATATTGCTATTAGGGACAGGCCCTTAAAATTATTGTGGCTTGAGGCTTTAAAAAGGAGGTTGTCAGAAGAGGATCCAGACTTTAGCTATTATCATGAACGATTGCGAAGAGTCGATGCAGGCTTTGCTGGTGAAAGGAAAGTTGATCGTGAATGGCTTGAATTAGTATCCCCCTATACTTTTTTCGTAATGCATAATTTGATTTTAATGAATTCCGCACAGCATTCACATCAACTAGATACACTTTTCATTTGCACTAATTTTATGCTAGTAATTGAGATCAAAAATATCAGCGGACGTCTTGATTTTGACGATATTACTCATCAATGTATTCGTACGAAGCCAGACGGAACAGTTGAAGGATTTCCGAATGCCATTACTCAGACCCTAAGACATTTGCAATTTCTTAAAGTTATTTCTCAAAACTATTCTCTCCCCATTGAGGGTGCAGTCATCATTTCTAATCCCTCTACTATCATTGCAGGTCACCCAAAGACAATTCCGATTTTCCATGTTTCAGGACTTCAAAAACATCTTCATTCCCTTTTCAAAAAATATTCACAAGCTATTTTAAGCGATAAACAGTTAACTCAATTTGTTCAACAACTTCTTAATAGGCATCAGCCATCGAAAACTCCGGCTCCTCTTGATCCTTCACGATTTCGTCAAGGCGTGCTTTGTCCTAATTGCCAATATAAGTCTCAAATGCATTATGCTCGAGGTATTTGGATCTGCTCGCGCTGTCACTATGCAAGCGAAGAAATTTTTGCTGAGGCCTTACAAGATTATCGATACTTAGTTAGATCAACAATTACCAACAAACAGTTACGTGAATTTTTCAATATTCATTCCAGTGATGCTGCAAATCGCATACTTAAAAAATTCCAATTTCCCTTTACAGGATCTTATAAAAATCGTGTTTACCATTTACCTGAAAATTTAGTGGAATATATGAGGCCTTTTTTCCGCTCTTCATGAGGAGTTTCTTTGCTTTTGTGGGTATTCATCCTATGTGTGTGGGGTTACGCTTTCCTTTTGCGGGTATTTCCCTCTTTGCGCGGGTATTTACCTCTCTTCCGCGGGTATTTTCCTCCCTTCCGCGGGTATTTCCACCTTCCGCGGGTATTTCCTTCTCTTCCGCTGGTATTTCCCTCTCTTCCGCGGGTATTTACCTCTCTTCCGCGGGTATTTTCCTCTCTTCTGCGGGTATTTCCCTCTCTTCCGCGGGTATTTCCCCCTTCCACGGGTATTTACCTCTCTTCCGCGGGTATTCACCCTCTTCGCGCGGGTATTTCCACCTTCCGCGGGTATTTTCCTCTCTTCCGCGGGTATTTCCACCTTCCGCGGGTATTTACCTCTCTTCCGCGGGTATTTACCTCCCTTCCGCGGGTATTTACCTCTCTTCCGCGGGTATTTTCCTCCCTTCCGCGGGTATTTTCCTCCCTTCCGCGGGTATTTCCACCTTTCTTCCGCGGGTATTTACCTCCCTTCCGCGGGTATTCACCCTCTTCGCGCGGGTATTTCCACCTTCCGCGGGTATTTACCTCTCTTCCGCGGGTATTTACCTCTCTTCCGCGGGTATTCACCTCCCTTCCGCGGATATTTCCCTCTCTTCCGCGGGTATTTTCCTCCCTTCCGCGGGTATTTCCTTCCCTTCCGCGGGTATTCATCCTCCTTCCGCGGGTATTCACCTTCACGCGAGGTTTCGCTTCTCTTCCGCAAGCATGCATTCTCCCTCGCCCGGGGTTACACTTCCCTTACACGCTCGCGCAAGCATTCTCCCTCGCCCAAAGGTTACACCTCCCTTCCGCGATTCAAAAAAGAGTGTTCCCGTTGTTGGAAACACTCTTTTTTATATTATCGTGTAGTCATGTTGTTTTTACGGACATCTACTTTTTCTTCGACAACCTTTTCTTTAATCACGCCGTTAGCATTTGGAACGTTGTTGTAGCCATTTGTACCATTTAAATCAGCGTTTGTTCCTGGTACTGTTGTTGTTCCAGGTACTGTAGTTCCAGTTCCAGTTCTAGGTACTGTAGTTCCTGGTGCTGCGGCTTCTGGAATGACTGTGTTACGGTTGACACCGTTCACGTCACGATTGTAAACGTCATGTCGTCTAGTTGGCTCTACAACGTCTTCTACTTTATCAACACCTCGGCGAACGTCGTGCTTAACATTCTCCACTGGTCTTGTTTCAACCGCTCTGTTTCCCCAGTTACAACCGCCAAGGAATAGAGTAGCAAGAATGATGGCCAAAAATGACATTTTCCACATAGAAAAAACCTCCTTTCATGGGTGCTATGTCATCAAATACAACGTGTGCATTTGTGATCCTACATAGATTGCCCGGGAAAGGAGGGAACTATCCGATTTTTGTACAAACTATTTTTGTTTTTCTTTTAACAACTGTTCAATGTATGCTGCTTCTGCTTTACAGTCGTAGCTATAATTTGTACCTAGCTCTTTTTGCAAGGCCTCGATTGTTTCGATTTGCTTTGCTGTTGGTTCTTCATTTAAAATTTTTGCAATTACTTCATCGATTTTTTGCGCCATTTCTTCATGGAATTCAGTACTCATTAAAACATCTGCTGGGATTTTTTCGATCCATGCGGCATTTTCTTGAAAATAAGTCTGCCAGCTAGCAATAAAGTCTTCCATAGAAAAACGCTCTTCTTTCCAATCAATACTTGCTAAGTATGATTCAAAAGATGTTGAAATCGAACGCGTAATGCTAATTTTAACACCTGAAGACAATTCCTTATACATCTATATAATCCTCCTATGTTTAAAAAAAAAACTAAAATTACATGTATTCAATTCACAATCTCTATATGCCATTGCATTTTATAGAAACAAATAAACTGTTAAAAAGATTAACAGCAAAGATACTATTCGACATAAATTATTTTATATCTTTCTGCCTTTAATTGCAAATTAGCTTATTTTGGTTGCACGGGTCCAATAGCAAATAGAATATCGGCTTCACATACTAGCTCCCCATCGACTGTCGCCACACCGTGACCTTTGCCCATTGCTCCACGTAGTTTCACGAACTCTACTTCTAATCGGAGTTGATCTCCTGGTACTACTTGGCGTTTGAAACGACAATTATCAACACCCGTCAAGAAAGCTAGACGACCTTTGAATTCATCTGCATTTAGTAATGCTACTCCACCAACTTGTGCTAGCGCCTCTACAATTAAAACGCCTGGCATTACTGGATAGCCTGGGAAATGCCCATTAAAAAAGTCTTCGTTGATGGAGACATTTTTTAAACCGACAGCACGCTTCCCTTCTTCTAATTCAACGATACGATCTACAAATAAAAAAGGATAACGATGTGGTAAAATTTCTTGAATTTGTTCTGCTGTTAACATTTCTTTTCCCCCTTAATATCAATTTCGCCTTGGCGTAATTGTAGCTGTCGCTTCGCTTTCGCACAGAAAACATTTGTAGCTGTCGCTTCGCTTTCGCTACAGAAAAAATTTGCTGAATGAAGATAAATAATTATATAAACACAAAGTATGGTAAAGAATAATATTATTCTTTACCATTCATAATATCAAATATATGCCGCCATGTTTCTGGTTTGAATACGTCCATGGCCTTACCTTGTCCAATAACACTGTAGCCAAACATTGCACCTAAAATTGCGGCAACAACAACTAAGACGATAATAAGTACAACGCGTAGCCAAATCGGAATCAGCCGTATTTGCACCCATCGAACCTCTCGTTGCACTCCATTGGAGCCCTGTTCTTTCTCTTCTGGTGGCGTATCGGTTTCTTTTGTTTGCACAGAACGTCGACTTGAATCGTTTGTCATAGATTGTACTCCTCTTCATTCCTTAAACAGTAATAATGGATTTACTATCGAATACCATTAATGAGCCCAAGCATTTGGTCTGCTAAAGTTACCGCTCTTGCATTGAATTGGTAAGAGCGCTGTGTCTGGATTAAATCCGTCATTTCCTTTGAAAGGTCTACATTCGACATTTCGAGCGCACCGCTTTGCAAGCCAATTTGCTGACGATTTGCTCCTCGTAATTCAGTGACAACTTCAGCTTGTGTATAGCCAAGCTGAGCGAGGTTATTTGGCAATCCAACATAGGAGCCAGAAATATGCTCCATTAGCTGTGGCTTTTGAAACTCTGTCACTGCTAAATCAGTACGAATAATATCTCCATTTGGATAGGATGCCTCTAATACGCCCCCATCACGGACCGCGAAACTTTTTACATTATCCGGTAATGTAATAGCTTGTCCATTTGAATCTGCTAATGGATATCCATCTGCAGTTACAACCATTACTGTTCCATTATTTATTGGTGATAAATAAAAGTCACCTTGACGAGTATACACTGTTTTTGTGCCATTTTCACCTTCTGGCATTAAAATATTGAAATATTGCTTGGATTTTGTGAAAGCGAAATCAAGGTCGCGATTTGTTGTTTGTAGGGAGCCTTGCTTTTGATTTGATTGGATTTGTCCAAGCATTGCACCTGAACCATAACGAATGCCAATAGGTGATTGTCGGTCAGCACGGTCTTGCTTATCATTATTGAATTGTTGATAAAGCAGTTCATTGAATGTAGCTTCTTGTGATTTAAAGCCGTGTGTATTGCTATTGGCAATGTTATTACTAATTGTATCTAGTCTATTTTGTAATTGCCCCATTGTGTTTGTGGCAGTAATCATTGTACGTAGCATTGATCAAACGCCTCCTGTTCGCCTATTATACTTTTCCGATTTCATTGACAGCCTTTTCCATGCTGCGATCATAAGCCTGTAACACTTTTTGGTTAGCTTCGAAAGCACGATACGCTGTCATTAAATCTGTCATTGTGCGACTAGAATCTACGTTTGAGCCCTCTAGATAATTTTGACGCAGTGTAAAGGATACGCCATTGGCACCGTAAGCAGTCGGTAAGTTCTCACCGTTTTCTGTACGAATTAAGCCATTATCCTGTTTACGTAGCATGTTCGGATTCGTTGCAAATGATACTCCAACACGTGCTACTTGTTGATTATTAACATAAATTGCCCCGTTCTCATCTAGACGAAAATCATCATTCTGTAGCTGGATGCGTTGACCTCTGTCTGATAGCACATACAGTCCTTCTGGGTTTACTAAGTAGCCTTGACCATCTAATGTAAAATTCCCGTTGCGTGTATATGCCTCGCCACCATCTGGATGTGCTAAACGGAAGAAAATAGATCCAGCAGTGCCGTCTTCATTTTGCGGTAAGTTTCCATCGATCAAAGCCATATCTGTCGTGAAATCAGTGCTATAGATTTGGCCTTGTATGTAATTTGGTAATGTTTCTTGCATATAAATCCCTGTATTTAATGCGCCAACTTGACTCATATATTGAGAGCCTGCTTGCTCCTTAGCAGATGCATTTGTTTTTCCTACACTTGACATGAGCATGTCGGGAAATGAGCGAATTGTTGATTGGTCTGCCTTAAACCCTGGTGTATTCGCATTTGATAAATTATTGGTTAGTAATTCTGTACGTCTTTGTTGTGCAATCATACCAGTTGCAACTGTATAAAACCCTTTAAACAAAGGAATCACCTCATTAAATTTTTATAAGGATGCGGGCACTCGATCAATATTTTCAAGCATAATGCCTGTACCAATTGCTACACAATCCATAGGTTGCTCTGCAATGAACACAGGTACCTTTAATTCTTCGATTAATAGCTGGTCCATACCATGTAGTAATGCACCGCCGCCAGTAATAATTACCCCACGATCAATTATATCAGCTGATAGCTCTGGTGGTGTTTTTTCTAAAACATTTTTTGCAGCTTGGACAATCATTGCAACCGATTCATGTAATGCACGTTCAATTTCCTCAGAGTGAATTGTTATTGTACGTGGTAGACCTGTCACCATATCACGACCACGAATGTCCATTGAATCGTCTCGGCTGCCCTTAAAGACTGTACCAACTGTTATTTTTATCGCTTCAGCAGTACGTTCACCAATTAGCAATTTATATTCTTTTTTAATATATTGCAAAATATCATTATCAAAAATGTCTCCTGCTACCTTAATGGACTCACTTGTTACAATATCACCCATTGATAGGACTGCAACATCTGTTGTTCCGCCGCCAATATCGACTACCATATTGCCGCTAGGTTGGAAGATATCCATGCCTGCACCAATTGCAGCTACTTTTGGTTCTTCTTCTAAGTATACTTTTTTTCCACCTGATTTTTCTGCAGCTTCACGGATAGCTTTTTGCTCAACACTAGTAATGTTCGTTGGACAGCAAATTAAAATACGTGGCTTAGCTAAAAATCCTTTTACATTTAATTTATTGATGAAATGTTTTAGCATGGCTTCTGTCACGTCAAAATCTGCAATGACACCATCTCGTAATGGACGAATTGCAGTTATATTCCCTGGCGTGCGTCCTACCATTTGGCGGGCCTCTTCCCCTACCGCTAATACTTTATTTGTCTTTTTATCAATCGCCACAACAGATGGTTCATTTAGGACGATTCCTTTACCTTTAACGTGTATTAATACGTTCGCAGTTCCTAAGTCAATGCCAATATCTTTCGAAAACATTTTATAATTTCTCCTTCCCGCCAGTTCCAACTACATAACGTTCATTTTATCTGTTTATCTAGAATATTTTATCATATTCTATTGGTAATTTCACCTAATTTTAGTGAATAGAACTTGTTTTCTTTCAATTATATGAACAGTTCTAGAAAAGAAGAAATCGTTTAAACATTTTTTTATATGGTTCATCATCGAAAGCTTGAGATGACATTTTTTAAACATATGTTATATGAATAAGTTGATCTTCGTTTCGACTGGGCGACTCCTTGGGGATTAGCGTCACAGATGAGACCCTGGAGCGAGCAACGCGAGTGAAGCGGCTCATCGAACGCCCCCTGGAAGCTTTGCTCTGTGCGAAAGCGAAGCGTCAGCAACAATGTTTTATCTGTGCGAAAGCGAAGCGTCAGCAACAACAAAGCGCCAAGTCGCAACGGAAATCAATTCTACGTTATGGTGAGTAGCCTTTTAAGATGGCTGTTTTTTTAGAATTCTTAATATGTAGGAAATAATTATCTAACTTGTCCTTTACAATAAAAAAAGAACGAATCATTCTTGACTCGCTCTTTCTTTCCACTTGTTTTTCGTTGCCTCTCCTCCACGAATATGACGTACGGCCTTATGGTAGGCGAGAATTTCCTTCACTTGCTCAGCTAATCCTTCATGAATTGTTGGCAATCGCTCTGTTAAATCCTTGTGCACCGTACTTTTTGAATAACCTGTCATTTTCGCGAGGACACGCACAGTTTCACGCGTCTCAATCAATAATTCACCGAGGCGTATGCAGCGCTTCCGAATGTGCTCGTGCACGTTCTTCGTCCTTTCCACACAATTTCACAAAATGGCTTTTGGCATCAGATGCACGTCTGCGCATTTCTTCACCTTATGTGAGGACAAAGCTATTCAGAACACGTTTTACATTTTCACGATAAAAACTGATTTTTTATGCATTTTTTAGTATTCGTTTCTCTCACTTGAAAGTTATCATTTACTGTCATTGGAGATCTACGAACTTTCTTAAAAGGCTAGTAATTTTTTCGGATTAATATATTTTCCGTTTTCAAGTACTTCAAAATGCAAGTGAACGCCAGCTGATTGGTTCCACTCATTTTCAGTCGCTTTTCCAAGTGCTTGACCTTGTGTTACCTCATCGCCTTCCTTCACAACAATGTCCTTTACAGAGCTATAATGTGTTTGCTTACCATCTGCATGCTCAATGACAATTTTATTGCCTGTAAATGCATCTAGTTTAACTTCTAGTACTTTACCACTCATAGCAGCAAGTACTTCGAATTCTTCACCATTCATAGAAAGAGAAATACCGGAAGATGTCGTAAATGTTTGATTAAATACCATTAGTGCATTTTCACGTGACTCTGCATTCGCCTCTACTTCATAAAACTCTTGTGAAACTTGGACTTTACTATGATCTGCTTCCTTGAATGGGTACTTCATATTTTCTGCGCGTGCATTTGTTTCAACTACAGGACCTGAATCTACTTCTGCTAACTCTGGTAACGGAGCCTCTTCTACTTTTGATACGAGACTATTGTAACCAAATAGCATCCCTGCTAGCATTAAAGCACCACCACCGTAAACAGCTGGCCAAAACCATGGTTTCTTCTGTAATTGACCTTTTTCATTTTGATTTTGAGAAGTTTTACTATTTTTATCCTCTCTCATTTTCATCACCTCTAGTTGCAGTGTGAACAACTAGAAGTTATTTTAAACATGCATCTATCGTTTTTATCTCAATATCTTGATAATAATAGTGTAAAATTTCGGCAGCAGTTTTTCCATCACTTGCCATAGCCTCTGCACCATATTGACTCATTCCTACCCCATGCCCGTATCCTTTCGTGCTAACCTGTACATTTTTAGTAGTAGCATCATATGAAATCTTAAAATCAGTTGATGGTATTTGTAAAAGTGTTCGAATTTCTCTCCCTGACCATACATTCTTACCTAGCTGCATGCGCTCAACACGTCCTGAATCATTTAAAAAAAACTGTACACGGTTGAAATCACTTGTCTGCCATTTAACAGGCCACAATGCATTCCATTCAGCTAATGTCCATTCTTTTATTGCTGAAAACTTTGGTGATGACTGATCAGATATACTAGCAACGCTTTGTAAATATGGTAGATCATTGCCACTATAACCGTAGGCACTTTCTGTTTTACCATTGCTAGTAGAGTGAAACATTGCCGTAATTAATTCATTATTATATAGAAGAACTTGTCCTTTCGTTTCGTTAATGGCCTCGACAATTTTCTTTTCATTCCCCGGGAAATTGCTAGTCCAATTCTCTTTTCTTTGCTCCTTATTGTAAAAAACTTGTCTAGCAACAGTAGGAGCGATAGCTATTTTACCGTAATTTGTCGATTCCAACGCATATGTTCTTGCTGCAATAGCCTGCGCTTTTAATGCCTCTTTTTTAAATGCAACAGGCATTTCAGCAGCTACTACACCTGTCACATAAGTTTCTAAAGGGATTTTCTCCTGTTGTCCCTCCACTTCTATGAATATTTCGCAAGCCTTCTCTGTTGTTGAAGATGAATCCTCAGCGGTACGTCTCTCACTAAACGCCATAGGAAGCATATATAATGCTCCAATCAAACAAATTATGCCTATACTCATTATCCATTTTTTCATAAGGAATAATATGCTAGAGCTCTTCAAAATATGTTTGACGTTGACGAAGGAAGCTTCGGTATGCATAGGAAAACATGATTAGGAGGGCTGTATGAAAATGGCTCATCACCATAACGTGAGGCCGACTGAGCGCTTTCCTAGGGGCGTTCGATGAGCCGCTTATGGCAACAAGTGTTTTTTGTGCGAAAGCGCTGCGGCAGCAACAGATGGCTTTTGGGCGAAAGCGCACCGGCAGCAACAGATATCTTTTGGGCGAAAGCGCACTGCAGCAAAATGGTTTTATCTGTGTGTAGCAACAGCATGATATTGGTCACGAAGGCGTTATCACAGGAAGTGATGTTTTTAGCCTTCGTTCCTCCCCAACTTTTTAGTTTTATCGGAACACTTTTACGTTTTATCGCCCAACTTTTGAATTTTATCGACAAACTTTCGTGTTTTATCACCCAACTTTTGAATTTTATCGACATACGCCTTCCAAAGAGCAAAAAAAGATTCACACATAAAACTGTGTGTGAATCTTTTTACTTTATTGTGTCGCCCAGCCTTCACTCCAATCAACTTATATAAATGGCATACGTTTTAACATAGGGCATCCCCAACTTTTGATGATGAACTCTAAAAAACGCCAAATAGAAACTAACATCCTCTTACATGGTGCCGTTCTTGCCTTTTACGTGGCTGTCGCTTCACTTTCACATAATATGAAGAAAAAACCCTCTGCTTGTAAGCAAAGGGTTTGGAAATCTATTTAGTTTGTTGGTAATTCAACAGTTGTTTTCTCTTTGATGACAATATCCTCAGCTGGTACACGTTCAATATTTGCGCCAAGTGCAGCTAGCTTGCCGTGGAAATCGACGTAACCACGATCTAAGTGATGAAGTTTTGTAACTCTAGTCACACCTTCAGATACAAGACCTGCTAAAATTAGTGCAGCCGCAGCTCGTAAATCAGTCGCCATTACTTCAGCACCCTGAAGGTTTACTGGCCCTTCGATAAACACAGAACGTCCTTCTATTTTAGCACCGGCATTCATACGACGGAACTCCTCAACATGCATAAAACGATTTTCAAAAACCGTTTCCGTAATAATACTCGTACCTTCAGCCGTTAACATCAAGGCCATCATTTGGGATTGCATATCTGTCGGGAAGCCTGGATGTGGCATTGTTTTAATATCGACAGCTTTTAATGTTTTAGAAACACGTATACGGATGCCCTCATCTAGCTCAGTAATTTCTACACCCATTTCACGCATCTTTGCAATTAATGCTGTCATATGCTCAGGAACAGCGTTTACAATCGTTACATCCCCTTTTGTAATTGCTGCTGCAACCATAAATGTGCCAGCTTCAATACGGTCAGGAATAATATGATGTTCTGTTCCATATAATGTATCGACTCCTTCGATACGAATTGTATTCGTACCTGCGCCGATGACACGACCACCCATACTATTAATAAAGTTTGCAAGATCTACAATTTCAGGCTCTTTCGCTGCATTTTCAATCACAGTAGTTCCTTGAGCTAAAGCTGCAGCTGTCATAATATTTTCTGTTGCTCCAACGCTAGGGAAGTCCAAATACACATTTGCACCTTTTAAACGCCCTTCCGCTTTCGCCTCTACATATCCATGACCAAAAGAGATTTTTGCTCCCATAGCCTCAAAGCCCTTTAAATGTAACTCAATTGGACGGGAACCAATTGCACAGCCCCCTGGTAAAGCAACACGAGCATAGCCATTTCGAGCAAGTAAAGAACCCATCACTAAAATAGATGCACGCATTTTACTGACATATTCAAACTGAGCTTCACTAGAAAGTTCTTTTGTTGTATCTATATATACTGTATTATCCTCTGGTATATATGTAACAGCCGCGTTTAGACTTTTAAGTACTTCGTTAATTGTATAAACATCTGCTAAGTTAGGGACTTCTTTAATTACATTTTCTCCTTTAGAGGCAAGTAAAGCCGCCGCCAGGATTGGTAACACTGCATTTTTTGCGCCCTCTACGCGTACTTTTCCCTGTAGTTGTTGGCCGCCAGTCACTATTATTTTTTCCACCCTATGTCCCTCCGAATTCAATCTATTAATCTATCGAATTTTTATTTTAAAAAGAAGTATAATGTCATAATCAGTAAACAAACAACTCTATAGTACAACTTTTCTTACGCTCGTTCAAGTATCCAAATCACTATTTTAAGGCATTTATTGATATTTTGCTATTAATTTATTGTACGCATGATTTTTTTTTTTGTGAATGACCAATAACATGGGAGAAAAGCTATTATTTCTAATACATACCCAAAGAATTATGAACAAAAAACAAAATCTAATGGATTTCTTAAACTTATTTTTACATATTTCAAAGGACCACATAAATTATCTTATAAAGCCCTGTGAAATATGTAAAGTCAATTTCGCACATAAAAAAAGTAATAAGGAGCTACTAAAATAAATACGGAAGCTTCCCTGACCAGCTTGAAATTTGAAGAAAGAAATTTGAAACGGCTGATCCTATCGTTATACTTAATAAAATATAAATTAACTGGATTTGAAAAACCTTATTCTGCTTAAAGATTTTTTCTAGCATAAAAGCTTGTAGCGCGTAAAAAGTAATTGCGATAAAAAATATATGCGATAAAATCCCTATTAAAGCTTCTTGTCCTATCGCCCCATATATTTCCATGTTGGTTCCTCCATAATAATCGTATCGGTCACTTAGACGGTTGCATCTAGGTAATGTTAAAAAACGGACAGATGTTGAATCTGCCCGTTAAAATTTGAATTAGATATTACCCTCATGAACGTTGATACGATTCAACGCACGTTTTAATGCTAGGTCAGCACGTTTGAAATCAATGTTATCTTGTTTACCTTGAAGACGACCTTCAGCACGTTTAACGGCTTCTTTAGCACGTTTAACATCGATGCTTTCAGCAATTTCAGCAGATGGCGCTAAAATTGAGATTTTTTCAGGGCGAACTTCAATGAAACCACCGCTTAAGGCAACAAGTTCAGTTGAACCGTCTTCTTTTTTAAGCTTCACTGCACCAATTGCAAGTGGAGCAACCATAGGAATATGGCCTGCAAGAACACCGATTTCACCTGAAGTTGTCTTTGCGATAACCATTGATACTTCAGAATCGTATACTGGGCCGTCGGGAGTGACAATATTGACTAGAACTGTCTTCATATTTTTTCCTCCTCGTCCCTAGTATTAAACCTCTACGCCCATGCTTTTCGCTTTTTCAACTACTTCATCAATAGAACCAACTAGACGGAAAGCATCTTCTGGTAGGTGATCCCATTTGCCATCAAGGATTTCCTTGAATGAGCGAACAGTTTCTTTAACAGGTACATAAGAACCTTTTTGACCAGTAAATTGTTCCGCAACGTGGAAGTTTTGAGATAAGAAGAATTGAATACGACGAGCACGTTCTACTGTTTGTTTATCATCATCAGATAATTCATCCATACCTAAGATAGCAATGATATCTTGTAATTCACGGTAACGTTGGATTGTACGTTGTACACCAGTAGCGATTGCGTAGTGTTCAGCGCCTACGATTTCTGGTGATAAAGCACGAGAAGTCGAAGCTAATGGGTCAACCGCAGGGTAGATACCCATTTCTGATAATTTACGCTCAAGGTTAGTAGTTGCATCTAAATGGGCGAAAGTTGTAGCCGGAGCCGGGTCAGTATAGTCATCGGCTGGTACATAGATCGCTTGAATAGAAGTTACAGAACCTTTGTTAGTAGATGTGATACGTTCTTGTAATTTACCCATTTCAGTTGCAAGTGTTGGTTGGTAACCTACCGCAGAAGGCATACGACCTAATAGGGCAGAAACCTCAGAACCTGCTTGTGTGAAACGGAAGATATTGTCGATGAATAAAAGTACGTCAGCACCTTGCTCATCACGGAAGTATTCTGCCATTGTAAGACCAGTTAAAGCTACACGCATACGTGCACCTGGTGGTTCGTTCATTTGACCGAATACCATCGCTGTTTGCTTGATAACGCCTGAATCGCTCATCTCGAAGAATAAGTCGTTCCCTTCACGAGTACGCTCACCTACACCAGCGAATACAGAGATACCTGAGTGCTCTTGTGCGATGTTATTGATTAATTCTTGGATTAATACTGTTTTACCTACACCGGCACCACCGAATAGACCGATTTTACCACCTTTGATATATGGTGCTAATAAGTCTACAACTTTGATACCTGTTTCAAGAATTTCAACTGTAGTTGAAAGTTCATCGAAAGATGGTGCTTCGCGGTGAATAGAATCACGACGAACGTCAGCTGGAATCTCTTCACCTAAGTCGATTACTTCTCCAAGTACGTTGAATACACGACCTAAAGTAACTTCACCAACTGGTACTGAGATAGCTTTTCCTGAGTCTGTTACTTCTGCTCCACGTTGTAAGCCATCAGTAGATGACATTGCAATTGTACGAACAGAATCATCACCTAAATGAAGAGCAACTTCTAATGCAAGAATTGTTGGTTCTTCATTAGGACGTTCAATCTTAACTGTTAGTGAGTTATAGATTGCTGGTAATTGGCCATTGTTAAATTTTACGTCAACAACTGGACCCATTACTTGAATAACATGTCCTTTATTCATTACTGTGTATCCTCCTATCGTATTCTTATACGACATTGGGAAGCTGGGCCTATTCTAAGGCTGCAGCTCCACCAACGATTTCTGTAATTTCTTGTGTAATCGCCGCTTGACGCGCACGGTTATATTGCAATGAAAGGTCTGAAATAAGATCAGATGCGTTATCAGTTGCATTTTTCATAGCCGTCATACGAGAAGCATGTTCACTTGCTTTTCCATCTAATAATGCGCCGTAAACTAAGCTTTCCGCGTATTGTGGAAGTAACACTTCAAGAATTGCTTCACCAGATGGCTCGAATTCGTAAGAAGCATTACTGCTAACAGGTGCAAGATCCGTTAATGGAAGAAGTTTTTTCTCTGTCACTTCGCTAGCAATAGCGCTGACAAAGTGATTGTAGTACATATAAAGTTCATCATACGTACCGTCAATGAACATACCAACAGCATTACGAGCGATTTCTTTAATATCAGCAAATGTAGGTTGATCCGGTAGACCGACAACATCGCTGATGACATTATGATCACGTTTCACAAAGTAGTCACGAACAACACGACCTACTGCTAAAATCACGTATTCGTCTTTAGATTTATGACGCTCATCAATTGTACGTTGTACTTGACGAAGGATACTTGAGTTGTAAGCACCTGCAAGACCACGGTCAGAACCAATGACTAAGTAAGCTGTTTTCTTAACAGGACGAGCAGTTAACATTGGGTGTCCACTGTCTTTTGTACCTGAAGCGATCGCGCCTACTACGTCCTGAATTTTTTCCATGTAAGGAACGTACGCTTTAGCGTTTTGCTCTGCACGACGTAACTTTGAAGAAGAAACCATCTGCATCGCTTTCGTAATTTGTTTCGTACTCTTTGTAGAATTAATACGACCTTTTATTTCGCGTAAGTTTACCACTGGTATTTCACCACCTTTTGTTTTTTAATCAAGTGACTAGCTCGAACTTATTCTGATTTAGCGAAAGTTTTTTTGAACTCAGTTAAAGCTGCTACGTAATCCGCATCAGGAGCAAGCTCTTTTGTAGTACGAACGTGATCTAAAACGTTTGTGTGGTTTGTTTCTAACCAGCTTAAGAATTCACCTTCAAAGCGAACGATATCTTGTACTGGAATATCATCTAAGTGACCTTTAGTTAATGCATAAAGGATGGCAACTTGTTTTTCAACTTTAAGTGGTTTGTTTAGGTCTTGTTTAAGAACTTCAACCGTACGTTTACCACGCTCAAGTTTAGCCAGTGTGATTTTATCTAAATCAGAACCGAATTGAGCAAATGATTCAAGTTCACGGAATGCAGCTAAGTCAAGACGTAGTGTACCCGCAACTTTTTTCATCGCTTTAATTTGAGCAGATCCACCTACACGTGATACAGAAAGACCCGCGTTAATCGCTGGACGTACACCTGAGTTGAATAAGTCAGATTGTAAGAATATTTGACCATCCGTAATTGAGATTACGTTAGTTGGGATGTATGCAGAGATATCCCCAGCTTGTGTCTCAACGAATGGAAGAGCTGTAATAGAACCATTTTGATATGTTTCATTCAACTTCGCAGCACGTTCAAGTAAGCGGCTGTGTAAGTAGAAAACGTCACCAGGGTATGCTTCACGACCTGGAGGACGGCGTAGAAGAAGTGAAAGTTCACGGTAAGCTGATGCTTGTTTAGAAAGATCATCATACACGATTAATACGTGCTTACCTTGTAACATGAATTCTTCTGCCATAGAAACACCAGCAAATGGTGCTAAATATAGTAATGGAGCTGGTTGAGACGCAGCAGCAGTTACAACGATTGTATAATCTAGTGCACCGTGCTTACGTAACGTTTCAACTACACCACGTACAGTTGATTCTTTTTGACCGATAGCAACATAGATACAAATCATATTTTCACCAGTTTGGTTTAAGATTGTATCGATTGCTACAGATGTTTTACCAGTTTGACGGTCACCAATGATTAACTCACGTTGACCACGACCGATTGGTACTAAAGCGTCAATCGCTTTGATACCAGTTTGTAGTGGTTCGTGTACTGATTTACGAGCCATTACACCGAAAGCTGGACTTTCGATTGGACGAGATTTTGTTGTGTTGATTGGACCTTGTCCATCCACTGGTTGACCAAGTGGGTTTACAACACGGCCAATTAGTTCTTCACCAACTGGTACTTCCATGATACGACCTGTACGACGAACTTCATCGCCTTCTTTGATGTCAGCGTATGGACCTAAGATTACGATACCAACGTTACCTTCTTCTAGGTTTTGAGCCATACCCATAACACCGTTAGAGAACTCTAGAAGCTCTCCAGCCATGGCGTTGTCGAGGCCATGAGCAAGTGCGATACCGTCACCAATACGGATAACTGTACCAACTTCGCTTACTTTAAGTTCAGACTCATAATTCTCAATCTGTTGTTTAATCAGACTGCTGATTTCTTCAGCCTTGATGCCCATGTATGTCACCTCTCACATTTCTAAATTATTAACCGATTAATTCACGTTTTAGGCGCTCAAGCTTGTTCGCTACTGAGCTATCATAAATATGATTACCGATTTGAACACGAATACCACCAAGAAGTGATGGATCAATTTCGTTTGTAATGTTTAATGATTGTTTCCCTACAAGTTTCGCAAATGTTGTAGAAATATTAGCGCTTTCTTCAGCAGAAAGTGCACGAGTAGAGAATACTGTTGCATCTGCAGTACCTTGTGCCTGTGCAGCAAGCTCAGCATATGCGTTCGCAATAAGCTTCACTTCGTTTACACGTTTTTTCTCAACAAGTAGTTGAACTGTGTGTAAAACATCTGGAGTTGCACTTGCAAAGATTTCAGCTACCATTTGTTTCTTACGTTCGATAGAGAACTTAGGAGCATTTAAAAGTGTTAAAAAATCAGGAGATTCTTTGACTACTTTTGTTAGCTCGTTTAAGTCTGCTCCAACTTCAGCAAGAATGTTTTTTTGTTGCGCTAGTTCAAAAAGCGCTTGTGCGTAACGTTTTGCTACAGTTGAATTACTCATCGAGCTTCCCCTGCCTTCGCAATCGTCTCTTCAATTAGAGCACGGTTGTCTGCCTCAGAAATCTCTTTGCTAAGGACTTTAGATGCTGCAAGTACTGATAATGAAACGACTTCATCACGTACAGCTGCAATAGCTTTTTCTTTTTCAGACTCAATTTCACGTAAAGCCGATTCTTTTAAGCGGTTCGCTTCATTGCGAGCTGCAGTAAGAATTTCTTCTTTTTGCACTTCGCCTTGCTTCTTAGCGCCTTCAACAATCGATTGTGCTTCCGTACGAGCTTCTTTAAGAAGGCTCTTTTGTTCTTCTAAAAATTTGTGCGAATCTTTGCGCGCTTTTTCAGCTGCTTCGATTTCACTAGCTACTAATTCTTCACGTTGTTGCATGATGCCCATAAGTGGACCCCAAGCGAACTTTTTAAGTAAAAACATTAACACTAAGAAAATGATTAATGTTGAGGCGATATCACCATTATTGAAACCTTCACCAGTGCCTGCACCTAGTACAAGATAATCTAAAAACACGATTGTTTCACTCCCTTCAAGAGCTTTGACTTCAACATAATAATTTAATTACTTGAAAAACTACCTATTTTAAAAAGCTATATTTACACATAGCTTTTATCAGTCCCAAAATGAAGGGCGAAGTTTCATCTGGAGAATCCTGCTTCGCCACTAGTAAAATTCAGTGTACAACTGAATTATTTGTTCATTACGATGAATGCTACTACTACTGCGATGATCGGTAGGGCTTCAACTAATGCAACCCCGATGAACATTGTAGTTTGAAGAACGCCACGAGCTTCTGGTTGGCGAGCGATACCTTCTACTGTTTTTGAAACGATAAGACCGTTACCAATACCTGCACCAAGTGCACCTAAACCGATTGCGATTGCTGCTGCTAATAAACCTAATGAACCTGTCATTTGAAAATTTCCTCCTTGGAATTGTTTGTTTTTTTTAATTCAAGCATATGGTGTATGCTTTATATTAATGGTCATCGCTCACTTTATGAGCCATGTAAACCATTGTTAACATTGTGAAGATAAAGGCTTGGATAAAGCCGATGAACATAGAGAAACCTTGCCATGCCATCGTAGGAACAATTGCTCCGATGAATCCAATAGCACCAGATGATGCTAAACCTGCAAGTAAGCCAAGTAAAATCTCACCCGCATAAATGTTACCGTAAAGACGAAGACCTAATGTTAAAGTGTTGGCAAACTCTTCTACGATTTTTAGTGGGAACATGAATGACATTGGCTTGAAGAATGTACCAACATAATGGCCTGTACCCTTCATTTTAATACCATAGTATTGAGTTAAGACTAAAATCATTGCTGCAAGCGTCATTGTAACAGTTGGGTCAGCTGTAGGAGATTTCCACCAAAGTGTGTGGTCATAGACGATAGAGAATGGAAGACCTAATAAGTTAGATACAGCGATGAACATAATAAGCGTGATACCTAAAATGTGGAATCGTCCACCAGTTTTCCAGTCCATGTTGCTTTTGATGATGTTCTTTACGAAATCCATAATCCATTCCATAAAGTTTTGCATACCAGTAGGTTTCAACTTTAGACTTCTAGTTGAGATAAATGCGATTAAGAAAACGATTAAGGCCGCAACTAGTAACATCATAACAGTTGAAAGGTTGAACGTTAGTGTAAACAAACCAAAATCAACCTCTTTTAATGGAGCTTCATGATTCATTGTTATTTTTCACCTCTCTTTCTAATTTAAAGCACATTAGTGGTTCCTTACATGTGACACAATTCTCTCGACAAAGAGAAAAACGTACGGAAGCATTAGCCCTATGACCGTGCTAATTAAGTGAAAATAGTTTGGCAACGAAATGGCTAGAGCGACTGCCGCTACACCTGATGCAAAGCGAAGCGCTGTACCAAGCGAGCCTATCTTCTTCCCTTCACTAATGGATCGATCAAACTTCTCCATACGGCGAACTAAAATCCAAAAATTATACGTACCAAAGAATGCACCGATTGCGATGCCCGCAAAAACCGTCTGATAGGGCGTAAATCCCCAGCCTAATGCACAGAGTGCGAGCAAAAAAAATAACGCTCTTTTCTGCACAGCAAAAATGTGATGCAAATCTAGCATTGGTTTATAATCTCCTGAATCATTTTTTCGAGTAAAGAAAACGTTTGCTGACCACTATGTGAAATCAGAAAAGAGCAGTGAAAAACACTACTCACAGCGGAATAGTAACGGGAGAGTCATTTTGAAATTACAGGTGTAAATTCAAAAAAATGCCTTACACCCCGAAACGCACAAAACGTTGCAAATCGACAGTTTTGTTTTGAACTGTCAATTTAGTAGAAACTTGATATAACAAGTGTTTCAACCTCTATTAACGAATAGAAACCCTTATCATTCTTACCCTTTGTAAGCATACAATAGGAGATATTTGAAGTCAATTAGTAAAGGAGAAAAACTTCACAGCCACTATACTCTTGTCAAATTGTTGACAAATTTGTGTATGAAATTTCATAGTTTTAAAATTAAATTGCACAATTATGCAAAAAAAAGCTAATTTACGACACATTTATGCTCGTAAATTAGCTTACCCATAACAATAGGTACATTAGACTTATTTTTTAGTTCCAAAAATAGTACATTACTTGCTTTTTTGTAAAAATTCTAGAAGTGCCTTTACAATACGCTCAGAAGCATGCCCATCACCATAAGGATTTGATGCTTTCGCCATTGCTTCATAGGCATTTTTATCTTCTATTAATTGTTTTGCTAGAGAATAGATAGTTTCTTCTTCCGTCCCTGCCAACTTTAAAGTCCCTGCCGCAATACCTTCAGGACGCTCTGTTGTATCTCTAAGCACTAGAACTGGTTTGCCTAATGAAGGTGCCTCTTCTTGAACGCCACCAGAATCAGTTAAAATCATATAGGAATTTGCCGCAAAGTTATGGAAATCGAAGACTTCAAGGGGTTCAATTAAATGTACACGCTTGTGATCTCCTAAAATTTCATTAGCAATTTCTCGTACTGCTGGGTTCATATGCACTGGGTAAACAACTTGCACATCCTCATGCTCTGCTAAAATTCTAGTAATCGCTCGGAACATATGACGCATTGGTTCACCTAGATTTTCACGACGATGCGCTGTTAATAAAATCATACGATCTGTACCTATTTTTTCTAATACAGGATGTGAATAATGTTCACTTACTGTTGTAGCTAATGCGTCAATAGCTGTATTACCAGTTACAAAAATAGTTCCAGGGTTTTTATTTTCATCTAAAAGATTTTTCTTTGATACTTCTGTCGGTGCGAAATGAAGGTCGGCCATGACACCTGTTAACTGGCGATTCATTTCCTCTGGGTATGGGGAATACTTATTCCACGTACGAAGACCTGCTTCCACATGTCCGATAGCAATTTGATTATAAAAGGCAGCTAAGCTTGCAATGAAAGTTGTTGCTGTATCGCCATGTACTAAAACAATATCTGGCTTTGCTTCTTTCATGACTTTGTCTAAGCCTTGTAATGCATTAGTTGTCACGTCAATTAATGTTTGACGATCCTTCATAATATTTAAATCGTAGTCTGGTGTAATTTTAAATGTTTCTAATACTTGATCGAGCATTTGGCGATGTTGGGCTGTTACCGTCACAATCGATTCTATTTGCTCAGGATGTTTTTGTAATTCCAATACAAGTGGAGCCATCTTAATAGCCTCTGGTCTCGTACCGAAAATCGTCATTACTTTCCATTTTTTCATCAAAACGATCTGCACCGTCCTTTGTTATATTGTATGAAAAGTCATTTACTCCCGTTGATCTGCGTCATATGAGGCAAGTGTCGAACTTCAAAAGAAGTAATTCACCTAAACATACTATGAAACGTCCTTCAATATTGAAGGACGCTTCCAAAAGTTATAAGTTGCCTAAAAATTACATACTGAACCTGTTTATTATTGGCTTATCATCATAACCTGGGGTTGATTTCCGTTCCGACTGGGCGCTTTGTTGCTGCCGCTACGCTTTCGCACAGATAAAACATTTGTCGCTGACGCTTCGCTTTCGCACAGATAAAACATTTGCCGCTGACGCTTCGCTTTCGCGCAGAGCAGAGCTTCCTGTGGGCTTCGGGGCAACAGATGTTTTTTGCGCGAAAGCGTAGTGCTAACGAAGCGTCAGCGGCAGGATGTTGGTCACGAAGGCTTTATCACAGGACGTGATGCCTTTAGCCTTCGTTCCCCTACCCACTTCGCTTGCGCTCCAGGGTCTCATCTGTGACGCTAATCCCCAAGGAGTCACCCAGTCTCCACTCAAATCAACATGACATACGTTTTATCAAAATGTCATCCTAACTTTCAGTGGTGAACCTTGTTATCACCGTTGAAAACTGTTCAGTATTATTTCGTACCGAATAGACGGTCTCCTGCATCACCCAAACCAGGTACAATATAGCCATGGTCATCTAATTTTTCATCAAGTGCAGCAATATAAATATCTACATCCGGATGCTCTTCTTGAATAACTTTTACACCCTCTGGCGCAGCAATTAAGCACATGAATTTAATGCTTTTCGCACCACGTTTTTTTAGTGAGTTGATCGCTTCCACTGCTGAACCACCAGTTGCAAGCATCGGGTCTACAATGATGAAATCACGTTCTTCAACATCTGCAGGAAGTTTTGCATAGTACTCTACAGGTTTTAAAGTTTCTGGATCACGATAAAGACCAATATGACCAACCTTTGCAGCTGGAATTAGTTTTAATACGCCATCTACCATACCAATACCTGCACGTAAAATCGGTACAATCGCAATTTTCTTACCAGAAAGTACTTTTGTCTTCGCAACTGTAACAGGTGTTTCAACTTCAATTTCTTCTACTGGCATATCACGAGTAATTTCAAATGCCATTAATGTTGCAACTTCGTCTACTAGCTCACGGAATTCTTTTGTTCCTGTATTCTTGTCACGAATATAAGTTAACTTGTGTTGGATTAGTGGATGATCAAATACATATACTTTGCTCAAAGGGATTCTCTCCTAACCGTTCGGATTTCATTTTTATCTCACCTAGTATAACAGAAAATAGGAGTCGTCTCAAAAATAAATTTGGGACAACTCCTTTTCAAAAATGTTTATTGCATGTAAGATCGATTATTCACCGAGTATCGTGGCATCATTAATAGCATTGATAAAGTTTTGATCTATTTTCTAATCTTTATAAATAGATAAGGAAAAGCCTGTTCCAAAGTCGTCCACTGAAGTTAAAAAGCTGCGATTAAAGTGTAATATATCACTTTAATCACAGCCTTATAGATTTTAATTATGCGTATAATGGATGGTTGTCAGTTAAAGCTTTTACGCGAGCTTTTGCTTCAGCTTTGACCGCTTCATCCTCTGGGTTTTTAAGAACTGCTGCAATAATTGCACCAACTTCTTTCATGTCCTCCTCTTTGAAGCCACGAGATGTCACAGCTGGTGTACCAATACGGATACCAGAAGTTACGAATGGAGATTCTGTATCATAAGGGATTGTATTTTTATTTGTTGTAATACCTACTTCATCAAGTGCGTGCTCTGCAACTTTACCTGTTAAACCAAGAGATTTCACATTAAGAAGTAACAAGTGGTTATCAGTACCACCAGATACAATTTCAACACCTTCAGCAATTAATACTTCTGCTAAAGCTTTAGCATTAGCTTTAATTTGTTTTGCATAGTCTTTGAATTCTGGCTGTAATGTTTCACCGAATGCTACAGCTTTTGCAGCGATCACGTGCATTAATGGTCCACCTTGGATACCTGGGAATACAGATTTGTTTAGCTTTTGCTCCCATTCTTTTGAAGCAAGGATTAAGCCACCACGTGGGCCACGTAATGTTTTATGTGTTGTAGATGTCACAAAATCAGCGTATGGCACTGGTGATTGATGTTCGCCAGCAGCTACAAGACCAGCGATATGTGCCATATCCACCATGAAGTATGCTCCTACTTCATCAGCGATTTCACGGAATTTAGCGAAATCGATTTCACGTGGGTATGCAGATGCTCCTGCAACAATTAGTTTTGGCTTATGCTCTAATGCTTTTTGGCGTACATCTTCATAATCGATTACTTGAGTATCTTTTGTTACCCCATATTCAACGAAATTATATAGAATACCTGAGAAGTTTACAGGAGATCCATGTGTTAAGTGACCACCATGAGAAAGATTCATACCAAGAACAGTATCACCTGGTTCTAAAATTGTGTGGTATACAGCCATGTTTGCTTGTGCACCAGAGTGTGGTTGTACGTTTGCATATTCTGCGCCAAAGATTTCTTTCACACGATCACGTGCGATATCTTCCACAACATCTACGTGTTCACAACCGCCATAGTAGCGTTTACCTGGATAACCTTCAGCATATTTATTTGTTAGAACAGAACCTTGTGCTTCCATTACCGCTTCAGATACAAAGTTTTCTGATGCGATTAACTCGATATTTGCTTGTTGACGTTTTTTTTCTGCAAGAATTCCGTCTAATACTGCTTTGTCTTGTACTGCTAATTTTTCGTATGCCATGTTTGAAAAAGCCTCCTAAGTATAATCGTTAATTGTATACCACTGATTTCAGAGGTAATTTTATTTGTATACTGCACGTTCTCCGCCAATCAGCTTTGGACGTGTTGTTGCAATTGTTACAACTGCTTCTCCTACCATTCGCACAGAAGTACGAACTGGAACAGCAACTGCCTTTAAATGCATACCAATGAGTGTTTGACCAATATCAATACCTGCATTTGCCTGTACAGCTTCCACAACAACTGGATTTGTAAAGTGGGTAAACGCATAAGCAGACATCGAGCCACCCGCTGTACGAACTGGTACAACTGATACTGGTTCATAGCTAAATTGTTCTGCCGTTGTTGCTTCCATTGTTATAGCACGATTAATATGCTCACAGCCTTGGAACGCTAAATGCAACTGATGTTTCTTTGCAAATGCCTGCAACGGCTCAAAAATCGCCTCTGCGGTTTCAAGCGCGCCTGCTGTGCCAATTTTCTGACCAATCACTTCAGATGTCGAGCAGCCTACGACAAAAATTGTATTTGGTCGTAAAGTTACCTGCTCTTCAAATTCACTGAGTAACTGAGTCAAATGTGCTCGTATTTGTTGTACAGCCACTATGCTCAGCCCCTTTAATTTTATATCTATTTATGTCACACACTAAAAAGCACTCAGATTTTCTGGATGAAACCGTCATGCTTTTGTCATGTGCTAACAAACATAATTACTTTACTTATTGCTCTAGTTCAGCGATTTTTTCAATGCGACGTGTATGACGACCACCTTCAAAATCCGTTTCAAGCCATACTTTAACGATTTCACATGCAAGGCCTGGCCCAATAACACGCTCACCCATCGCTAAAACATTTGAATCATTGTGGCAACGCGTTGCCTTTGCGCTGAATACATCATGCACTAAAGCACAACGAATCCCTTTAACTTTATTTGCAGCAATGGACATACCAATACCTGTGCCACAAATTAAAATACCTTTATCAAATTCCCCGCTAGCAACACCTTCAGAAACTGGTTTTGCATAATCAGGATAGTCTACTGAATCCGCAGATTGTGGACCAAAATCTTCGTAGCTAATATTTAGCTCATCTAACAGCTGCATAATCTCACGACGTAAGTTATTGCCTCCGTGATCAGAAGAAATTGCTATTCTCACTGGGTTCCCTCATTTCGAAATTATAGTCAACACTAGTGTACCACTTCTATCTCAAGAATAACATGATTTTTCTTGCGTTTTTTTGCTGATTTTCCCTAAAAGACGAACATTTCTTGTAATGTCATACAAAATCATTCACTTTTAAACCTGTTTACCTGTGGATACTATGAATATCATGTTGATAAATTCGGATAACGGTCTTTTGTTGTATTATTCCATCTTCTGAAGTTTTTTTAGTTTTTCAACTACAGTGGACATACTATATCAATATTTTTTCTAGGTATTACCAGTAGAACGGTTCTATATCAAAATGTTAGGTATGGCACAAGGTGGGCCTCCTTGGTTTTGATGGTTCTTTCCGGGGTTTTGGTGATTCTATTCAGCGTTTCGGTGATTCTATCCTTCTCTTTGGCTGTTTTATCCGTCACTTCCTTGATTCTTTCCTTCACTTTGGCTCTTTTATCCGGCGCTTCGTTTTCTATCCTTCGCTTTGGCTCTTCTATCCGTCGTTTCCTTGATTCTATCCATCGCTTTAACTCTTTTATCCGGCGCTTCGTTTTCTATCCGCCGCTTTGACAGTTCTATCCGCCACTTCAGCTCTTCTATCCTTCACTTCCTTGATTCTATCCGTCGCTTTGACAGTTCTATCCGCCGCTTTGCCACTTCTTTCTATCGACACTTCCATCTCTACAGGCACTACGCGAAGCCTTAATAAGACAAATAAAAAAACTGTAGCAAACTCGATTAACCACCCGAGTTTGTCTACAGTCTAAAATTACATCTATGCTTGTCTATCAAATTGTTGAATCATTTTATGCAGCTCGTCTGATTGTTTCTTTAAGCCTTCTGTTAGTTGCTCAACTTGCTCAATTGCATATGCTTGTTCTTCTGCTGCACTACGAACCTCTTGTGCACCCGCTGATGTCTCTTGAGCAATGGCTGCAACTTCTTGAGATTGACGAGCAGTTGTTTCAATATTATGCATTTGTTGTTCGATCAGTGAAGAAATTTCCACAATTGATGTTGCCATTTCATGCACACTTGACGACATACCTTCTACAGCTGTCGTAGTTTCTGATACACGTGCAGCTTCTTTTGTCGCAAATGCTACTTGCTGATTCATTTGTTTTACAACAATTTCAACGTTTTGTTGCATCGATTGAATAAGAGATGTAATGCCTTGTACCGCTTTCGCACTTTCATCAGCCAAACCACGAACTTCTTCAGCTACAACAGCAAAGCCTTTTCCATGTTCTCCAGCACGTGCTGCCTCAATCGAAGCATTTAAAGCTAGTAAATTTGTTTGGGCTGCAATATCGCCAACTAAGCTAATGATGCGCTCTACTTGTCCAGCATTATCCTCTAATACACGAATGCTTTCTAATGCTTCATTATTACCTGTCGCAATTTGTTGAATACTATTCACTAACGTTTCGATAGCTTTTGTTGTTGTCGTTAAATTATGTAGAATCTCTTTGGATTGCGTTGCTGATGCCTCGGCTCTACTATTTACTTCTGTAGCAAGAGCTCGTACATCTTCAATTGCTTCAGCTGTATCTTGTACTGCCGTAGCAGATGCCTCTGCGCCTGTAGAAATATGCTTTACTGTAGAGGCAATACCTTCCGCTTTTTTTGTTGCAACAGCTGCTTCATCAGATAGATGAATTATCGTTTGATTTGTTTGTTGGAAGTTATGATCTATACTTTCCACCATTTGTCGTAAATTTAACACCATTTGTTGGAATGCCTCTGCAACAGAACGAATCTCATCACTTGTTTTCGGCATTTCTACATCCTGTCCAATTTTACCTTCTGCTACACGGGAAGCTGAATTTTCAAGCTGCTGTAAAGGTTTAATTAAGATTACACTGAAAATCCCAGCCAAAATGCCTGACCACGCAATCCCTGACACATAAGTAAAAATTTCAAACAGTTTACGATTGGTCTCTGGGAAGAAGGTAGGTTGTAAATATTCGATGAATATAAAACTAATACTGTACGTAATTAGTGCAAGAATACTGACAAATAATACTAGTTTAAGTCGTAAGCCAAACTGTTTTTTCATAGCGCCCCTCAATTCTCTTCAAGTTTTTTTACTAAGCTTTCTACCAGTTCCTTCAATTCTGCAAAAGTTACTTCATAAATTTCTTTACTACCACCGTAAGGATCTACAACATTTCCTACGCTACCTTCGCTTGTATATTCTTTAAAAGTAAAAACTTTTTGTTCTGCATTTGGACAATTGGCGATGATGGTATCTTTATGGGCTGTTGTCATAGTTAAAATTAAATCAGCCCACTCTATTTCAGTCATTGATAATTGTGTTGCTGAATGCTGATGTGTCATATTTGCTTCATTTAATACTTGTTGTGCATGTGCAGACATTTCAGCATTAGGCATGGCATAAATACCCGCTGAACGGACCTCAATATTGTCAATTTGTTTATGTTTTAAAATAACCTCTGCCATCGGACTGCGACAAGTATTCCCGGTACAAACAAATAGTATTTTCACACTTATCACCCTCCTCTGTTTTCTCTATTGCCAAATAGCTAGAAAACTCATAATGATTAAAAAAGCCCCTGTAATTATTTGGAATTTATTACCCAGTAAGACTTGACTTCTACGTGCAATGACTAATGACCCATAAGAGCAAATAAGAGCACTCACACCTGCACTAATAATAAATACTGTTTTCTCTAAGTTTAGCATACCAAAAGAAACACTTACTGAAAAGGTATCTAGGCTTGCGGTCACAGCTAAAAGTATGGGTGAAATTGTTACCTTCTCATCTTTTTGCGAGAATAACAGTAAATGCAAGCCGATACAAAATAATAAAATACTTGAAATCCATTGTCCCCATTCTAACAAGAAACGAACTAAATAGTTTCCTAATTCGAAACCTAGTAACGGGAAAAGCATATGCAAAGCAGCCGTCCACACCGACAAAAATAATCGATATCTAACATTAGGTATTAATACATATAAACCAATCACATCAACAGACGTTATAATACCTGCAAGAATCCCCTGCAAGAAAGCACTCCTTCGCTCCCTAATATTTTATCATTTTATGCTCGAAAATACAGTATTATCATAATACAATTTCCTTACAAAAAAGATGTTAAAAGTCCCCCCCACCATAACAATTACCTTATGTTATGGTAAAAATTCGCTACGCTTTCCAAACCATAGCGCGAATACATGAATCTAAGCAGATTTTTATCCCGTTTATTAACGGGCAGCAATTTATCTGTACCGAAAGCGAAGCGTCACTCCCACCTCAAAATTCAGCAACAGCAAAGAAGTTAGGTGGGAGAAGGCATGATTAATCAGTGGGAATGATGAAAATCCCCACTGATTAAAAAAATAGCATGCCAGAAGTAACTTCTAGCATACTATTTTCATTTAATATTTTATTTAGGGAGTATACCATTTTCCACCAGCAGCTTTTTCAAGTCGATTCATAATCGCAGCTCCTACTCCTTCAGTTGATGTAGTAGTCGCTAGGATAATTGTAGCTGCTGTTTTATCGCAGGCCCTTAATGCATGGTACAATGTCGCACCCATTTCTTCTTTACTTCCAACTTCTCCAATTGAGAAATAAAAATCTGCCTCGATGTCTTCAAAGCTAGCCGGAGCAAGTAGTGCTACTTTATGCCCTTGTTTTTGTAATTGATGTACAGCCTCATGAACTTTCTCTAAATCACATTCAATTAATAGCACAGGAGCGTTTGGAGCATAGTGCGTATATTTCATACCAGGGGCTTTTGGGGTAGCCTCTAATTTTTGCTCTATTTTTGTCGGCTGAATAACTGGACCAATTTTAGCCTCTAACATTTCCCTTGTGATGCCACCTGGACGTAAAATAACTGGAGGTTCGTGTGTAACATCTAACACTGTGGATTCTAGCCCAATTCCAGTAGAACCTCCATCTAAAATATAAGGTATGTACCCTCCCAAATCATCCTGAACATGTATTGCCTCTGTAGGACTTGGCTTCCCACTACGATTCGCACTCGGCGCAGCAAGTGGCTTTTTTAATTGTCGAAGTAATGCGAGTGCAACTGGATGATCTGGCATACGAATGCCTACAGTAGCTAGTCCAGCTGTCACACTGTTTGCTAGCACATTTGGTTTTACAGGCATAACAAGCGTAAGTGGACCTGGCCAAAATAAATCTATGCATTTTTTGGCTACTTCTGAAATATGCTCTATATAGAGTTCAACTTCTTCTTTCGTGCCAATGTGGACAATTAGCGGATTGTCTGAAGGACGACCTTTTGCTTCAAAAATCTTTTTGACTGCTGTGTCATTTGTTGCTACAGCTCCTAAGCCATAAACCGTTTCTGTTGGAAATGCCACAACCTCACCTGCATTTAAGATATCCACAGCCTGTGTATAATTTGTCTGACTATTCACATTACTATCCACATTCTTGCAAACGGTTTCCATGATAAATACCTTCCTTCGATTATTCGTTTTCACTGAATTATCCACATAATGTTTATAACTTATTAAAAATTGTGTATAAGTTATCTGAATTTGTGCACAATTCATGCAAAAAAACCTTTAATCCATTCCCATAAAAAGAATGTAACCTGTTCCTTCTCTTCTTCTTTTTGTTCTTCTTTATCGGGTTCACAAATTGATGGGAATATGCTACACCACCAGTTATCACCACGTGCATCACCGATTTTCACGACAATAGATTGATACATATTTTGTGGATAAAGCACAGCGTTCTGTGTCTTTGGTGGAAATAAGTTATCCCCAAGTATAATTTGTGTATCAAGCTGTGGATAATTTTCTTTTATTTCTGCTTCAATTTCTTGTTTTAATGAAGTAATTTGCTCATTATCCATAATTCCTGCTCCAGCACTAGCTACTACTTGCTTAAAATACGGCTTTAAATCTTTGACAAGCTGCTCCTTTTCAAGCTGATCCTGTGTCGTATTGCTATTGGCAATAACGCGTATACGAAAATCATTTTCTTGCTCATAATTCGTAGCTTCTTTCGCAAAACCTACTAATGATGGAATATATAAAATACATAATTGTAAAGCGATCGCAATTAATACTAATCTTGCAAAAGCTAGAAAGACATTTTGTTTTGGTAATCTAATAAACTTGTATTCATTTAACATAAAAACCCCTCCTTGCTCAACATTGTGGGCAAGAAGAAGATACTTTATACATGAATTTCACAAAAAATCATTCGGGGCTTACCATTAATATCTTTTTCTATTGAAATGGTAGCCTGTGGAAAACTATTTTTAAAGAATTGAGCCACCTGCTCTCCTTGTGTATAACCGATTTCAAGACCAATAAGGGCTGGCTTATTCATAAGGGCTGGTAGCTGTTCAGCCAATTTTCTATATAAAATAAGTCCGTCTTCTTCTGCAAAAAGAGCATTATGTGGTTCATGCTCTAGCACGGTATTTGACATCTCTTTCGCTTCATCAAAAGCGATATAAGGTGGATTCGATAAAACGATATCAAATTTCTCACCTGACAAAGGCTTCGTTAAATCCCCTAGACGAAAATCAATATCCGCCGCTAACTTTTGTGCATTTTTTTGTGCTGTAGCTAAAGCAGCTTCGGATAAATCAGTAGCTATGACTGTTAGCTCTGGACATTCTAGCTTCATAGAAATAGCAATTGCACCACTACCAGTTCCGATATCCGCAAGCTTCAATGCTTGATCATTAAACATTTTATTCATGCGATTGATTGTTCCAAGCACTAATTCCTCCGTCTCAGGTCTGGGGATAAGCACTGACTCATCGACAATAAATGAACGACCATAAAATTCTTCACTGCCAACACAATACTGTACAGGTCGTCCACTCACATGCTCTTCGATAAGTTCTTTAAATTCCTCTTTTTGTTCAGCTGTTAATACGTCCTGCAGATGTAACATTACTTCTGAATAACTAGTGCCAAGTATATGCTGCATGACAATACGTGCTGCTGTTTCCTCATGACCATTATCCACTAAAAAAGAAGAAGCCCATTGAAGGGCCCCCATTACATTATTATAGGTCATCATTTAATCGCTCTAACTTTGATGCTTGCTCTTCTAAAATGAGCGTATCAATGATTTCGTCTAATCTACCTTCGACGATTTGGTCTAATTTTTGAATCGTTAAACCAATACGGTGGTCTGTTACACGGTTTTGTGGATAATTGTATGTGCGAATACGCTCAGAGCGATCGCCTGAACCTACAGCTGATTTACGTGTGGCGTCGATTTCCTTTTGTGCTTCTTGCATATACTTATCAGCAACACGAGCACGCAGAATTTTCATTGCCTTTTCACGGTTTTTAATTTGTGATCGTTCATCCTGCATCGATACAACAACACCTGTCGGTAAGTGAGTCATACGCACAGCTGACATCGTTGTATTTACGGATTGACCACCGGCACCAGATGATGCAAATGTATCCACTCGGATATCTTTCTCATGGATGTCAACATCTACTTCTTCAACTTCAGGTAAGCAAGCTACTGTCGCTGTCGATGTATGAATACGCCCTTGAGATTCTGTTGCAGGTACACGTTGTACACGGTGTGCGCCATTTTCAAATTTGAACTTTGAATATGCGCCTTGACCGTTAATCATAAAAATAACTTCTTTATAGCCGCCCATTGGATTTGGCGTCGCTTCCATCACGTCAATTTTCCAGCCTTGTGTCTCAGCATAACGAGAGTACATACGGAATAAATCTCCCGCAAAAATATTCGCCTCGTCTCCACCAGCCGCACCACGAATCTCCATAATAACGTTTTTATTATCATTAGGATCTTTTGGAATTAATAAAATACGTAAACGTTCTTCTAACTCTTCTTGCTGTTCTTTTAGAAGGTTGAATTCTTCTTTCACCATCTCATGCATCTCAGAATCTTTTTCATTATCTAGCATCTCACGTGTATCAGCTAATTGCTCTTTTACACTTTTATATTCACGATAAGCATCTACAGTTTCCTGGATATCTGATTGTTCCTTGGAATATTCACGTAATTTTTTACTGTCATTCACAATATCAGGATCACTTAAAAGCTCTGTTAGCCTTTCGTAACGATCCTCCACTGCTTGTAATCGATCGAACATGGATTTCACCTCTATTTAATTTTTTAAGACATTTGCTCTTTTGTATTACTGAGAATTACGCTAAGGCGTAATGACTTTTATGAACATTCTTTATTTCCACTACTTAGTATAAGGAAATTTTCGCATGTATGCTACTTTTTCTGAGCCGTTTTGCGTTATAGCGGCGGATGCGCATGACACTTTCGACAAACTGGATAATAGGAATCATTCCCTCCAATTTGAATTTGATCACCTGTATAAACAGGATTTCCACTTTCATCAACACGCAAATTCATTGTCGCCTTTTTATGACAGAACCAGCAAATTGTTTTCATTTCCTCAATTTTATCTGCATATGTAAGCATGTACTGACTGCCTTCAAATAACTCATTTTGGAAATCGTTTTTTAGACCGAAGCCCATAACTGGAATATCTAACTCATCTACGATATATGCTAACTGCAAAACATGTTCTTTTTTTAGAAATTGTACTTCATCAACGAGTACACAGTATGGTTTTACAGCATTGTTTTTTACTAGCTCAAAAATATTTGTATCATCATTAACAGGAATGGCTTGTTGACGTAAGCCTACTCGACTTGAGATAAAGCCTACTTCATCTCGCGTATCTATGCCTGGTGTAAACATCATTACAGGTTTTTGTTGTTCTTCATAGTTATGCGCAACTTTTAAAATTTCTATGGATTTACCACTATTCATCGCACCGTGTTTAAAATATAGCTGTGCCATTTTGTCTTCTCCCTTTCTTCATGTCGATCTGGATACCGAAAAGACTCGCATCAACGTTCATTTATATTGGTTATACTGAAAAAAATACCTGCCAAGCACATGCTTGGCAGGTATTAAACTAACATTAGTTTTTAAGACCGTATTTTTTGTTGAAACGATCCACGCGACCATCAGCAGACGCGAATTTTTGACGGCCAGTATAGAATGGGTGACAGTCGTTGCAGAACTCGACAACGATGTTTTCTTTTACTGAACCAGTTTTGAAAGTATTACCACAAGAGCAAGTTACTGTTGCTTCTTTGTAATCTGGATGAATTCCTTGTTTCATATTCGTTTTCTCCTCTCGCCCTGAACCATCTGGAACAGAGTATAATCGAACTGTACCTTACATAGCCCGAATATGTCGGCTACATATGTACACGTTGCATACTTAGCAATAATACCATATAAAATATACATTTGACAATAGTTTTGAATGTATTAACGATTAGGTATTTATAAGAGGAAATCTAAAAAGTTTCCTATAGTTGAATCTATAATAAATGAGAAGATAATTGCAGATAAAATACCTGTTACTACTAAATAGAAAATAAAACCGTAAAAACTATCAATGCTTTTAGATTTATTACTTAACAACTTAATCATTACAAAAATAGGGATACAACCAAGAACTAACACAAATCCAATGTATAACATCATGATTGAATACTTGTATGATCCCAATAAGCCTAATAAAATACTTAAAACTGTAATGGCAACGGGTAGTGTGTAATAATTTCCTATTTTACTAATAACATTTGTAAAACTAAGATTTTCAGAAAATAGTTTTGAGGTTAAAAATATAGCTAATACATTTATTGCTATTAGTAAAGAAATAAATAAAGACATATAGAAAAATACTTGAATGAAGGATGGTCCATAGCTTTCAAAGAATCCAAATCCTCCAGAAAGGAATTTTTTTATTAACACAAATACTGATAACGCTGTTAATAAAACATAGAGAATTATACTGGTAACACTATTTTTCCAAGCTGCTTCTACATTAAAATTGGTAGACGGCATTTTAATTTGTTCTAGAAAATAATTAAAGTATAACTTAGATTGCTTTTTAATTAATTCCATTTGCTCACTACTTTGCGTAGTCCCCTGATCAGTCTGTGCATATTGTGACTGTGGTTGTTCATCACTCATGCTATTTATTGTTGCAGCTTGCTCAAGTGCAGCATTTTCAAATGGAGTTCCACATTTTCCACAGAATTTCCCATCATCCTGTGTATGGCCACATGTTAAACAGTTTTTCATAAATACACCTCGTTAAAATTTTGTCTTTTTCGTATCTAAATCAACAATTTCATCAATAAAGTATTCTCCATTTTCATACGAAAAGACATACTTCTTTTTACGTTCATAATTAGTAGAGCCTTCTTTATCTGAAGAATAATTAAACGTTTCGAATGACTGTAACTCAAATTGCTTATCTGATAACGTTTTAAATGCAGTAATATCATTTAATAAAAAATCATAGTTGTAGCCAGGAATGTTATCATGATCTGTTACAAATTTTGCATAATCTTTTTTTATTTTGCTTCCTTCTTTAAAATATTCCTCAATGTAATCAAAATTTGTATATCGAATAGCTGATGCGTAGTCTGAACGGTAATTTTTATAAATATTTTTAATTAAATCTTCATGTTCGGCCATTTTTTGCTCCGTACGAATATGCTCAAAGGCTAAATAGATTGAATCATTCTCTAATGGTAATACCTCTGACTTCACTGCGTTACCATTTTTATCTTGACTTTGCGCATAAATTTCAATTTTGCTATTTAGTTGCGCTGGATAAAGCTCGCTTAATTCACTTACTTTTTTTTCAGTTGATTTACCATTTACATATACTATGGCATCCTCTAAATCCGAATCCACAGATACTGTCTGGAAATTCCAATCCATATCAATTTCAGCAATATTTTCAGATTGTGCTTTAAGTATTACATTACCTTTGTTTGCTAAAGGCATATAACCTTCTTCATAGCTATAAGACCAAGCATACTCACCTGGAATATATTTACCGAGGTTTAATTTTTCCCCTTCACTTTTACTAACAACTTCCTTATCACCAAATTTTATCGTCATATTTTTAAAAGGAGCATGAATATATACCTCTGTTGGAATAACTGTGAATTCAACTTTGTTATATAGTCCAAATAAAATAGGTTTACTATTAGCAGAAATAAACTCACCATTATTGTATATAATGTCAGGGTTTTCATTTTTCTTTATTCGTTCAACCTCATTTGTAAGTTGATCTCGTAAGTTTGTCCAACCATAATCTTTAACAATTGCGTAAAAGTTTTTGGCATTAGCTTCAGTACCTTCTTTTACATAAAACTCTTGAAAGAAAACTTCTTTATCTTGATTGTTGTATGCTTCATTCATTGCACTAATTTGCTTTGTAGGATCGTATATACTGCTTAGAACAAAATGTACAATAATAAGCACTAACAACACGCTACCTGAGATAGAATATATCCATTTCTGTTTGTTAGTCATTTTTTTGCGGGGGGCTATTTCTTGAGTACTTAATTTTGGTTCATTTTTCTCAGATGTTTTTTGTTGAGCATTCTGAAGGCTTTTACCACAGTTTGTACAAAACAATGCTTCTTCACTATTTTGCTCCCCACAAGTTGTGCAAAATTCCATTAATAATCACCATTCCCTATATATTATAACAAAATTATACAATAAAAAATTGTAAATTAATAGATTGTTTTACTACGATTTATTCATGTTTTTTCATTTTTTATACATTTAAGTCATGTAATTTTATATATACGCCAACAGGAAAATAGTATTAGAAAACAGATGTGTCGATTAACTATTTTTATCCATTTCCATTAATTAGAAGGCTCTGATTTCCACGACGAGCCGCTTCCAAGCTTATTCTCCACCTAATTTCATTTTTATCGGAATATTACCTCATTTTATCGGAACAATCTCAGCATTTATCGGAACATTATCTCGTTTTATCGGAACAATCTCAGCATTTATCGGAACATTATCTCGTTTTATCGGAACAATCTCTTTTTAATGAAAAAAATCACCATCAACTATTACTAGTCAATGGTGATTCATGTTTATAGTAGGCCCTTACCTTTAGTAGCTTTTTTCATATCTTCATTTAACTTTTCAAAGAATTCTTCATTTGATTTTGTCGTACGTATTTTTTTCAGGAAGCGCTCCGCGAAATCCGGTGCGTCCGAGAATGTTTTACGAATCGCCCACAGCTTTTCAAGTTGCTCAGGCTCAAGCAGAAGCTCTTCCTTACGTGTACCTGAACGACGGATATCAAGCGCAGGGAAAATACGACGCTCTGCTAATTGACGATCAAGATGCAGCTCTAAATTACCTGTCCCTTTAAATTCCTCATAAATGACCTCATCCATACGAGACCCTGTATCCACTAAAGCTGTCGCTAAAATTGTTAAGCTACCACCTTCTTCAATATTCCGTGCAGAACCGAAGAATCGTTTTGGTCTATGGAAAGCAGCTGGATCAATACCACCTGAAAGCGTACGACCGCTTGGTGGAATAACTAAGTTATAAGCGCGTGCTAAACGTGTAATAGAGTCCATTAAAATAATAACGTCACGCTTATGCTCAACTAAGCGACGTGCACGTTCTAACACAATCTCTGCCACTTTCACATGATTTTCTGGGACCTCATCGAAAGTTGAGCTCACTACATCTGCATTCACAGATCGTTCAATATCAGTTACTTCCTCAGGGCGTTCATCAATAAGTAAGACAATTAACTCTGCATCAGGATAATTTGTTGTAATGGCATTCGCTATTTCTTTTAATAACGATGTTTTCCCTGCCTTTGGTGGTGCAACGATCAATCCACGCTGACCAAAGCCCACAGGTGCCACTAAATCCATAATACGAGTCGATAAATTGCGTTGTGATGTTTCAAGCTTAATTTGTCGATCAGGGTATAAAGGCGTTAATGCAGGAAAATGCACACGTTCCTTTGCCACTTCTGGGTCTTCGCCGTTAACAGCATCCACTTGTAGTAGTCCATAATAGCGTTCGTTTTCTTTAGGTGGACGTACTTTACCAGACACCTTGTCCCCATTTCGTAGGTCAAAGCGACGAATCTGAGAAGCAGAAATATAAATATCCTCTTTACTTGGTGAATAGTTAATTGGTCGAAGGAAGCCAAAGCCCTCTTGCGAAACAATTTCTAGTACGCCTTCCATAAAGAAATAGCCCTCTTGCTCTGAACGTGTTTTCAAAATAGCAAATATTAATTCTTTTTTCGTTAGCTTGCTATAATATGAAATTTTATATTGGCGTGCAAGGGCGTAAAGCTCTTTTAACGTCATGTTTTCTAATTGAGCGATTGTCAATGCAGACATATGCACAACTCCAGTCTTTTTCAAAATATAATGCAATTAAATTGGGGTTATCATAGAAGTTTTTTTTACGATTGGCTCTGTTTTAAGTTGTTCTTTCCGTACCTGTTAGCGTTTTCTTTTTTAAGTCAGAAATTAGCAGTGTGAAGCAGAGCTATAGGTACTTCAGTCAACCATACAAAAACATTGAAGTATAACATAGCCATATAAAACTATGGGATGGTTTAAATTTAGAAGAAGGTACCTAGCGCAAAAAGATGCACTAGGTATAGTTTAGAAGAAAATTTAATTAATAGCTAGGTTTTTTATCAAGAGCGTGGCGACCTTCTACAAAACGCACAGTTCCAGATTTCGCTCGCATTACAACTGAATGTGTTAATGCATAGGCTCCTTTATACTGAACACCTTTTAATAGCTCGCAATCTGTTACAGCTGTCGCTGCAAAAATAGCATCGTCACCTTTAACTAGATCATCTAAATAAAGAACTTTTTCTACATCTACGCCCATTTTTTTGCAGCGCTCTAGCTGTTCCTCATCTTCTGGCACTAGTTTCGCTTGGAAGTCTCCACCTAGACATTTTAATGCAACTGCCGAAATAACACCTTCTGGAGCACCACCTGTACCAAACATAATATCAATGCCGGTTTCATCAAAAGCAGTATTGATAGCTGCTCCAACGTCGCCATCTTGAATAAATTTAATACGTGCGCCAGCTTCTCGAATTTCATCAACAATTGCTTGGTGACGTGGTCGATCTAAAAGAGTAGCTACCACGTCTGAAATATCTTTATTTTTAGCCTTCGCTACCTGTAATAAATTATACGTAACAGAAGCATTAATATCGACCTTACCAGCCGCTTCCGGTCCTACTGCAATTTTCTCCATGTACATATCGGGCGCATTTAACAGATTCCCCTTATCTGCAATGGCAAGAACTGTCATCGCACCATTCGTACCCTTCGCCACAATATTTGTACCTTCTAGAGGGTCAACTGCAATATCTACTTTAGGACCTCCATTACGTAAGCCAAGCTCTTCACCAATATAAAGCATTGGCGCTTCATCCATTTCGCCTTCACCAATTACTACTGTAGCATGCATTGGAATTGTATCGAACATTACGCGCATCGCTGTCGTTGCTGCATCATCTGCCTCAATTTTCAAACCGCGACCCATCCATTTCCCGGATGCGATTGCTGCTGCCTCTGTTACTCGTACTACTTCCATCGATAAACTACGTTCCATTGTTCTTTTTGCCTCCCGTTATCGGCATACTTCTTCACCGAAACATTCAAATTACCTCTATTGTAACATAGTTAGTTCAAAACTTTTAGCTCTCATTATTCCTTTGCCTCTGCTACGCGTGCTATTATTGTTTCACGTCGAATATCAGCGCCTAAATCACGTAATTTCTCAATAAGTGAGCTATAGCCGCGCTCAATATGATAAATATCATGAATTTCTGTTTCACCTTCAGCTAAAAGGCCTGCTAATACTAATGCGGCACCAGCACGAAGGTCAGTAGCTGTTACAGTTGAACCCTGTAATTTACTAGGGCCTGTAATAATAGCTGTATTTCCTTCAACACGTGCATTGGAATTCATACGACGAAGTTCATCAATATGCTTAAACCGAGCTGTATAGATTGTATCTGTTACCCTTGAGGAACCAAATGCCTGAGACATTAATACAGCAAGTGGCTGCTGTATATCCGTTGGGAACCCCGGATACACTAATGTTTTAACATCAACTGCATGCAATGTGGATAGGTCCGTTTTTGGCACAAAAATACTTTCTTCACCGATGTCAATCTTCACACCCATTTCACGAAGCTTTGCAATAATCGCCTCTAAATGTAATGGAATAACATTATCAATTGTAACGCCTTCACCTAAAGCGGCAGCCATAATCATAAACGTGGCAGCTTCAATACGATCTGGAATAATCGTATGCTCCGTACCATGAAGCTCTTCAACACCTTCAATACGAATAACACTCGTACCTGCACCTTTAATATTAGCACCCATGTTAGTTAGAAGAGTTGCCACATCAATAATTTCTGGTTCTTTCGCTGCATTTTCAATAACCGTACGTCCCTTTGCAAGGACAGCAGCTAACATAATATTAATTGTAGCTCCAACACTGGCAACGTCTAAATATATTTTTGCGCCAATTAATTCATCAGCACGTAAATAAATCGCTCCATGCTCATTAGTGATTTTCGCACCTAATGCCTCAAAGCCTTTTATATGTTGGTCAATAGGACGTGGCCCTAAGAAGCAGCCTCCAGGTAAACCAATCACAGCTTTTTTAAAGCGACCAAGCATAGCGCCCATTAAGTAATAGGAGGCACGAAGCTTTTTCACGTTGCCGTTTGGTAGTGGCAAAGCAATCATGTTCGTTGGGTCAATTGTCATCTTGCCATCCTCAAAAGAAACTTCCCCACCGATTTCCTCTAATAAAGCTTGTAATGTCCATGCATCAGAAATTTCAGGAATCCCTCCAATTGTCACTGGAGAGTTCGCCAAAATTGATGCTGGAATTAAGGCGACTGCACTATTTTTTGCACCACTAACTTTAATTGTACCCTTTAGACGATTTTCGCCTGTAATTTTATAAACATCCATTTTGCGTTCTCCCTCATGATTGGAAAGTAATTTTTTGCGATTGGCTCACTATATAATCTTATTATTCGCCTTTTCTCTTATTCCAATCCGCTAAAAATCCTTCAATTCCTTTTTCCGTTAATGGATGGTTGAAAAGTTGTTTTAATACTTTAAAAGGAGTAGTTGCAATGTGTGCACCAGCAAGTGCTGCAGCCGTTACATGCTGTGGATGACGGATAGATGCAGCGATAATTTGCGTGTCGATATTATGAATTGTGAAAATATCTGCAATTGTTTCAATTAGCTCTACACCATTTTGCCCCATATCATCTAAACGGCCGATAAATGGTGATACATATGTAGCACCCGCACGAGCAGCCATTAATGCTTGGTTTGCACTAAAAATTAATGTTACGTTCGTTTTAATACCTTTGTCTGCAAAGAAGCGACACGCCTCTAAGCCAGCAGGAGTCATTGGTAATTTAACTGTAATATTCGGAGCAATAGCAGCTAATTCTAAGCCTTCTTTAATCATACCTTCTGCATCTAGAGCAATTACTTCCCCACTCACAGAGCCGTCTACAAGCTCTGAAATTTCACGAAGTCGATCATAGAAAGAAACGTTCTCTTCTTTAGCCACTAATGATGGGTTTGTTGTAACTCCTGATAAAATACCCCATGCATGTGCTTCTTTAATCTCTTCAAAGTTTGCTGTATCAATGAAAAATTTCATAATATTTCCTCCTGATCACTATTTTGGTTCATCACCATAATTGAGGTTGATTTCCGTTCCGACTGTGCGCTTTCCTAGGGCCATTCAGTTGGAACGGAAATCAACTTATACATACGTTTAACAAATATTATCCCAAACTCTTGGTGCTGAGCCTTATAATTGAATATTTGCCAAAAATTTTTTATTTCAAAAACAAGAGAAGGTCGATAACTGCATCAACACTTCTCTTATTATGTGTATTCATCTGTGCTTTTGTAGCATGTTAGATGCAGAATTTATGCTTTTTGTGCACTGCCAAATTCGCGGATTTTCCCAATAACTGTTGCTTTAATCGCTTCACGTGCCGGAGCAAGGAATTTACGAGGATCATAAACAACTTTATCATTATCAAGAACTTCACGGATTACTTTTGTAGCAGCAATTTGATTTTCAGTATTAACGTTAATTTTTGCTGTACCTAATGAAATTGAACGTTGGATATCTTTTGTAGGGATACCAGTTCCACCATGTAATACTAATGGAAGGTCTGCTAAGTTTGAGATTTCTTCCATTTCTTTAAAGCCTAAGTTTGGTTCTCCTTTGTAAGGACCATGTACAGAGCCAAGTGCTGGTGCTAAGCAGTCGATATCTGTTAGCTCAACCATTTTACGGCATTCTTCTGGATCAGCGTACATAATACCACCGATTACGCCATCCTCGTCACCACCTACTGTGCCAAGCTCAGCTTCAACAGAAATACCTTTCGCATGAGCGTATTCAACTACTTTTGAAGTAATTGCAATATTTTCCTCGAATGGGTGGTGAGATGCATCAATCATAACAGAAGTGAAGCCTGCATCAATTGCCTCTTTACATTTTTCAAAGCTTGAACCATGGTCAAGATGAATAGCTACTGGTACTGTAGTTCCATAAGATTCCATTAAACCTTTTACCATGTGTACAACGGAGATGAATCCGCCCATATATTTACCTGCGCCTTCAGAAACGCCTAGAATAACTGGAGATTTTTCTTCTTCTGCTGCTTGTAAAATTGCTTGAGTCCACTCAAGGTTGTTGATGTTGAACTGCCCAACCGCATAACCTTCTGCTTTTGCTTTAATTAACATCTCTTTCATAGATACTAATGCCATACTAAAAATCCTCCTCTATAGGACTATTCTTTCTACATAGATATGCTATTTAATCATAGCAAAAATAACAGCCCCTGAAAAGCAGGGGCTGTTATTTTCTGCACGAAAGCGCAGTGTAACGAAGCGACAGTGCCAACCGTAGTGCAGTGTTAACGGAACGAAGGTTACGCGAAAGCGGAGTGCAACGCAGCGACAGCGTCTTCTTTTCTGCACGTAAGCGAAGTGTAACGGAGCGGCAGTGCCAACCGTAGTGTAGTGTTAACGGAACGAAGGTTACGCGAAAGCGGAGTGCAACGCAGCGGCAGCGTCTTCTTTTCTGCACGAAAGCGGAGTGCAACGGAGCGGCAGTGCCCAACCGTAGTGTAGTGCAACGAAACGAAGGTTAGCCCCTGAAAAGCAGGGGCTGTTATTTTCTACACGAAAGCGCAGTGCAACGGAGCGGCAGTGCCAACCGTAGTGTAGTGAAACCCAACGAAGTTCTAGTGGCTGGGACAAAACTGGTCAAAACCTTTAAAAGCGCGAAAAATCAATTTAGAAACGTTTATTTCTTGTGCTTTTTTGAAGTTAAATTTTGCGTAAAAAAATATGCTTATGTCATAAGAGGCGCAAATTATCAGTGCGGTCAGATAGTGGTGCATGAAGGTAGATGTCGATATTTTTCGAAAGTTGGGTGATAAATCGAGAAAGTTGGTCGATAAATTAAAAAAGTTGGTCGATAAATCGAGAAAGTTGGTCAATAAACAATCAAAAGTTCTCGATAAATCTCAAAACTGCAGCTCATCGGACGCCTCCTCAATGCGAAAGCGTAGCGACAGCAAAGCGCCGAGTAGGAGCGGAAATCAAACCTCACGTTATGATGAGCCTTATATTTCGGAAGCAAAATGAATATGAAACGATAGAACATTACTTCAAATCGAATAATAACCATAAAAAACAGGCGGTGTTGACCACTGCCTGTTCATCTAAACTTTTAACGTATTATTAACCTCATCACGCACTTCAAAAATATCAAAAGGCTTAGTAAAATATCGGATTGCTCCTAAATCTAATGCTTCCTGTACAACATCCAGTTCACCATATGCAGTCATCATGAATACCGGAAGTTGTGGCCACTTTTCTTTTAAGCGCTTTAAAATTTCTATGCCATCCATTCCTGGGATTTTCATGTCTAATAGGACGCAATCCATTTCCTCCTCCTCTGCATATCGTAGTGCTTCAGTACCATTTGCAGCTAAATATGTAACATAACCTTCCTTTTTCAACACTTCATTCAAAAGCAAACGAATTCCTGGTTGATCATCGACAATTAGTAATCGTTTCACATTTCATTCCGCCCTTTTTGAGTTATTATTCTTGCACCAAAACTTCCTATATTATGTATTATTCTCCTTCAACAGCTTAATACCTTCTAGTATTATAAATTATCTATTTTGCTTTATGCTCTTTTCAAACATATAATATTGATTGAGGTGGGACCATGTCAAAAATTCTAACAACACAACTGAGTGGATTATTACAAAGAATAACACAAAATGAAGAGGAAGCTATTGAAGAAACAGCACGATTACTTGCACAAGCAGGCATTGGTGAAGGTAACGTTTATTTCGCATGCTTTGGTGAAATGCAAGTTGTCGAATTAAATGCATGTCAAGCTGTGGAACGTTTTGCTAAGCTAGTTCCTTGGACAAAAGATACCGTTATTACTGAAGCTGATCGTGTATGTATTTTTACCCGTGGCGCACATGATGAGGAGGCATTAGCCTTAGCGCATCAATTAAATAATCATTTTATTCCATTTGCAGCGGTTGCTAGCGAAGTAGCAGATTCTGAAAACCCACTGGCAGATTTGGCGTATACGTATATTTCTACACGCATACGCGGTGGATTATTACCGAATGATTTAGGAGAGCGCATAGTTGTGCCACATTCTATTGCTGCCCTTTTTGTTTATGAAGCAGTAAAAATTGCTTATGATGAAATGCTTGCTCTTGATGATGAAGAGCTATAAAGAATCTATAAAGCTCCTTTTGTTCGTTTTATAGGAATACTTTGAAGATTTATCGAAACAAAATCGCTCTTTATCGAAACTATTTGAGCTTTTATCGAAACAAAATCTCATTNGCTGTTATCGCAAGCTCATTTTATCAAAAAAATCAACCCCTCGTTTTGCCGAAGAGCTATAAAAAGAGTTGTCTCAGCGCTTGAGACAACTCTTTTTTCATTATTTGAATGTTGCTCCGATAAAATCACGGAACAATGGCTGTGGACGATTTGGACGTGATACTAACTCAGGGTGGAATTGGCATGCTACGAAGAAATCATTTTCTGGTAACTCGATAATTTCTACTAATTTACCGTCAGGACTTGTACCTGAGAAGACAAGACCTGCAGCTTCCATTGATTCACGATATTCATTGTTAAATTCATAGCGGTGACGGTGGCGTTCATAAACAAGCTCTTGAGCATAGGCTTTGCTTGCCTTTGAACCATCTTTTAACTTACATGGATATAAGCCTAAACGTAATGTACCACCAATATCTACAGTATCGTTTTGATCTGGTAAGAAGTCAATAATAGGATATTCTGTATTTGCATCAAGTTCTGTAGAATGTGCGCCTTGTAAACCAAGTACGTTTCGAGCAAATTCCACTGTCGCAAGTTGCATACCTAGACAAATACCTAAGAATGGTACATTATTTTCACGAGCATATTGTGTCGCTAAAATTTTACCTTCAACTCCACGATCACCGAAGCCACCTGGAACTAAAATTGCGTCAGCCCCTTTTAATAGCGTAGCAACATTGTCAGCATCTACATGTTCTGCATTAATCCAGTCAATCTCAATATCAGAATTAAATGCATAGCCCGCATGCTTTAATGCCTCTACAACAGAAATGTAAGCATCTTGTAGCTCTACATACTTACCTACTAATGCTATTTTTCGTTTATTTGGTAAGCTCTTCACTTTCGCTACAAGCTCACGCCATTCTTCCATATCCGCCTCTGGTGCATCAATGCCAAAATGGTCAAGTACGATATCATCAATATCTTGTGCATGAAGGTTTAGAGGTACTTCATATAAATGTTCTGCATCGCGAGATTCAATAATTTCGTGTGGCTGAACATCACAGAATAAAGCTAATTTTTCTTTCATATCCTCAGGCACTTCTTGCTCGGTGCGCACAACGATAATATTTGGTTGAATACCTAAAGAGCGCAATTCTTTTACAGAATGCTGAGTTGGCTTTGTTTTTAGCTCGCCCGCAGCTTTAATATAAGGAATAAGCGTACAATGAACATACATCACATTGTTATGACCTAAATTTGTTTTCATTTGGCGAATTGCTTCAAGGAATGGCAGTGATTCAATATCTCCAACCGTTCCGCCTACTTCTGTAATAACAACGTCTGCATTCGTTTCACGACCAGCTCGTTGAATACGATCCTTGATTTCATTTGTAATGTGAGGAATTACTTGTACTGTTCCACCGTTGTAATCACCACGGCGTTCTTTTTGTAATACAGACTGATAAACACGACCTGATGTTACAGTGGAATGTTTTCCTAGGTTAATATCAATGAAACGTTCGTAGTGACCTAAGTCTAAGTCAGCTTCTGCGCCATCATCTGTTACGAAAACCTCGCCATGTTGATAAGGACTCATTGTACCTGGATCAATATTGATATATGGATCAAATTTTTGAATCGTTACTTCTAATCCGCGATTTTTTAATAAACGACCTAGAGATGCTGCTACAATCCCTTTTCCAAGTGAAGACACAACCCCACCTGTTACAAAAATATACTTTGTCATGAAAAAATCCTCCTTATGTTGTTCTAAAAATTGCTAGTAAGAAAAGTACATTCACGACACATGCTGATTCTAAGCATTGATGCAAATGTTTCGGCAGGCTAAGAAAATAAGTATTTCTCACCCCTAAAATAAGAAAAGCCGAGAATGCCTACACACATGTAGTCGATTCGAAGCTGTAATCGTTTCTATCTCTTTTCTACTTTCCTTTTAAAATGTTTTAACATATACTCAATCACCGCTTACTATACATCATAAATAATTAAGAGCATTACTATTCATTCCGTAGTTATAAACATGGGAGAACTTGACTGAATAAAGTTAAAAAATAAAAAAACGCTCCTCCTGCATAGGTTTGCAGGGGGAGCGTATTATATACACGGTCTTTCTCCTTTAATTAAGGAGCCCAAGTAAAAGATTAAACGTAACCGCGATAGAAGTCAAGATTTTTTACTACAAGGATAAAAGAAAAAAAATTCAAAGAGTAATTTTCATCAATTATGCCTCGGCATAATTGCGTCCGGAATCGGCTTTGTGCTTAGGCCTGCACGAGGGCCGACACGATGTCGGTCATTTCGGTAATGCCACAGGACGTGGCGTTTTTACCGATGCAGGTCAGTGTTATCGCATGGATGCGATGATTTTAGGCTAACATCCTCTGTGAACTCCTTTCCGATTTCCGTGACATCCGCCGGAGGCTTCTAACTTATTTCAGCGGATCTTTGCTGAAATAAGTTAGATTTCTTCCTCTTCTTCTTCTTCTTCAAAATCTTCATCTTCAACAAAGTCTTCGTCGATTTCCTCATCGATTTCTTCTATATCTTCTTCTTCTTCTTCAAAATCAATCTCTTCTTTATCTTCTTCTTCCTCGTCTAGCTCATCTTCTTCAACGAATTCTTCATAATCTTCATCAAAGTCAATCTCTTCTTCTAAATCTTCTTCCAAATCATCTTCATCAATGGTAGCTTTAGATTTTTTCTTATGAGTTTTAACAGAAGGAGCTGTTTCTTCTTCAATTTGTTCAACTTTATACCATTCACGTAAGCCCCAGCCAGTCTCCTGATTAAATAAGAAGCGGCCATCTACATTTAAATCTGTGTAAAATTGTAGTAGGCGAGGCTTCATTTCTTCATCACTATAGCCCACAAGCTCTTGAATTATTGTTAATAAGTCATTATAAGACATTGAGGTACGTTTTTCATTTAAAATTGCATACGTTAAGTTAATTAACGATTCTTCCGTTAATTGTTCCTTTGTCATTTCACGAAAATTCATTCGTGCACTTCCTTTCCCTCATCACAATGGACGTTTTAAAATTATATATTGCTTTATTTTCGGAGCGCAGCAAAAAAAGCCGCACAAAAGTAACTTTCCATATCATAAGCATAATACCCATTATATACAAAGTTTTATCCTCATTGCTAGCTTCAATTACTGTTTTTTATATCACGCATTTTTTTTATCCCACAGTAAAACAAATAGACAGATAATAATAATAAAGGAACAGCGCCAATCTGCTTATCATACAGGAAAATAACTCCTAACACTAAAGCTAAAATAATGATGTAGTGAATAACTGATTTCATCCTCTACTGCGCCTCCCCTTTTTTTTACAATTCTATTATAACGGAAATAAAAAGAAGTGCCTAATCCTAAGACTAGACACTTAAAAATACAGCAGCATTTTGTATCAAATAGAATAAATGCCAAAAAGGAAGAAGTTATGCACGTTTACGATTTACATATTACGACGATATTGTCCGCCTACTTCGTATAAAGCCTTCGTGATTTGCCCTAAGCTAGCTACTTTTACGGTTTCCATTAACTCCGCGAAAATATTGCCATTGTTTACAGCTACTTGTTGTAAACGAGCAATAGCCGCTTCAGTCCCTTCTCCATGTTGCTTCCAGAAGGCATGTAAATTATGAATTTGCGTCTCTTTTTCTTCCGTCGATGCACGCGCAATTTCCATATTGTCAATTTCATCCGCTGAAGGTGGATTCGGATTTAAGTATGTGTTCACACCAATGATTGGTAACTCACCCGAATGTTTTAGCATTTCGTAGTACATGGATTCCTCTTGGATCTTACCGCGCTGATATTGTGTTTCCATTGCACCTAGCACGCCACCACGATCATTGATACGATCAAATTCTTCTAATACCGCTTCTTCTACAAGGTCCGTTAATTCTTCCACAATAAATGCACCTTGTAATGGGTTTTCGTTTTTCGCTAAGCCATGTTCCTTCGTAATAATCATTTGAATGGCCATCGCACGACGTACAGATTCTTCCGTAGGCGTTGTAATGGCCTCATCATATGCATTTGTATGCAATGAATTACAATTATCCTGTAAAGCCATTAATGCCTGTAATGTTGTGCGGATATCATTAAAATCAATCTCCTGTGCATGCAAACTACGTCCAGATGTTTGGATATGATATTTAAGCTTTTGCGCACGTTCATTGGCGTTGTACTTATCACGCATCACAACTGCCCAAATACGACGAGCTACGCGTCCAATAACTGTGTACTCTGGATCAAGTCCGTTAGAGAAGAAGAATGATAGATTTGGTGCAAAATCGTTAATATTCATTCCACGACTTAAATAATATTCCACATACGTAAAGCCATTTGCTAATGTAAAAGCCAACTGTGAAATTGGGTTCGCTCCAGCTTCGGCAATATGATAACCAGAAATAGATACTGAGTAGTAATTACGAACTTTATAATCGATAAAGTATTGCTGAATATCTCCCATCATACGTAATGCAAACTCTGTTGAGAAAATACATGTATTTTGCCCTTGATCTTCTTTTAAAATATCTGCTTGCACCGTTCCACGCACGACCTGTAATGTTTTCTCTCGTGTCTCCGTAAATTCTTCAACTGTCAAAGGGCGACCAAGTTCTTTCTCATGTAGTTTCACTTGCTGATCAATAGCCGTATTCATGAACATCGCCAAAATAATCGGTGCAGGACCGTTAATGGTCATCGATACTGAAGTTGATGGTGCACATAAATCAAAGCCTGCATAAAGCTTTTTCATATCCTCTAACGTACAAATGGATACACCCGACTCTCCAACCTTGCCATAAATATCTGGTCGGTAATCTGGATCTTCACCGTATAGCGTTACCGAATCAAATGCTGTTGATAAACGTTTTGCATCATCATCCTTCGATAAATAATGGAATCGTTTATTTGTACGCTCAGGCGTACCCTCACCAGCAAATTGTCGCTTCGGATCTTCACCTTCACGTTTAAATTGGAATACCCCCGCAGTATAAGGGAATTCACCAGGTACATTTTCTCTATAAACCCAACGTAAAATTTCACCGTAATCTACAAATTTCGGCAAGGCAACTTTAGGAATTTTTGTACCAGAAAGGCTTGTTGTCTTTAAAATCGTGCGAATTTCCTTATCACGAACTTTCGTTACAAATTCGTCCCCAGCATACGCTTCTTTTAAAGTCTGCCAATTATCTAAAATGCGCTTAGATTCAGCCGTTAATTCATCTCTGACACCTTCCGCTAAAGAAGCAAGAGAAGCAACAAGTGCATCATTTGGTGCTTTTTCCTTAACCGCTGCAATAGCTCCCTCTAATTGGAATAGACGGCGAGCAAATTCCACCTGTTGCTCTGATTTTTTGTGATAGCCACGCACAGTATCTGTAATTTCTCGTAAATAATAACGACGATCGTTTGGAATAATAATATCCTGCTTTTGAGTTTTCGCAAATTGCTCATAGCCTGTTTCCCAATTACTTCCTGTATTCTTATTAATGATATTTACTAATGCAGCAAATAAAGCATTCGTTCCTTTATCATTAAATTGACTTGCAATCGTACCGTAAACAGGCATATTATCAAGTGATTCATCCCAAAGCTCTCGCGAACGTTGGTATTGCTTCTGCACTTGGCGTAATGCATCCTCAGAGCCTTTGCGTTCAAATTTATTGATGGCGATAACATCCGCAAAATCAATCATGTCAATTTTCTCAAGCTGCGTTGGAGCACCAAACTCACTTGTCATAACGTACATGGATAGATTCGTATAGTTTGTAATTTCCGCATCACCTTGACCAATACCACTTGTTTCTACAATGATTAAATCATAGCCTGCTACTTTCACTACATCTAGCACGTCCCCAATCGAAGCAGAAAGCTCTGTACGAGATCCACGGGTTGCTAAACTACGCATATATACTCGATTATTGAAAATCGCATTCATACGAATTCGGTCACCAAGTAAAGCCCCACCTGTTTTTTGCTTTGTCGGATCGACAGAAAGAATCGCTACGCGTTTATCTGGGAATTCTTTCAGGAAACGACGAATTAATTCATCCGTTAAGGAAGACTTACCCGCACCACCAGTTCCTGTAATACCTAATATAGCTGTCCCTTTCGAGCGTTTGCGAGCTTCTACTAGCATATTTTTCGTTTCTTCATCGTCATTCGACTCTGCAGCAGTTATTAAATTCGCTAAAATTTCTGGTGTTTCTGTCGTTAGAGCATCAAGCTTTTCTTGATAGTTACCTGTTGCCGTTTGGAAATCGGTCCCCTTAATTTTCTCATTAATCATCCCTTGTAATCCTAAGACACGTCCATCCTCTGGTGAGAAAATCCCTGCAACCCCATAAGCATGTAACTCTTTAATTTCACGTGGTAAAATAACACCACCACCGCCACCATAAATTTTAATATGCGGCGCTCCCTTTTCACGCAGTAAATCATACATATATTTAAAGTATTCCATATGTCCACCTTGATAAGAAGATACAGCAATACCTTGAGCATCCTCTTGAATCGCAGCATTTACGACTTCTTCCACGGAGCGATTATGTCCTAAATGGATTACCTCTACACCGCTTGATTGTAAAATACGTCGCATAATATTGACCGAAGCATCATGCCCATCAAAAAGACTTGATGCTGTAACAAAACGTACGTGATTTTTTGGACGATACACTTCTACCTTTGTCATATGAAATCCCCACTTTCTCCCCTTAATGTTCTTTATCGACTCATCATCATAACGTGGGGTTGATTTCCGTTCCGACTGTGCGCTTTCCTGGGGGCGTCCGATGAGCCGCTTCACTCGCTTTGCTCGCTCCAGGGTCTCATCTGTGACGCTGATCCCCGAGGAGTCGCCCAGTCTCCACTCCAATCAACTTATTTACATGGCATACGTTTTTAACAAATACTATCCCCTACTTTTGGTGATGAGCCTTTTCATTTATAAAAAAAGTCGGTAATTGCAATGTCGCTTTATGCAATTACCGACAACCCCTTAACGGAACTTATTAGAACCCCTTTATGCCTGAAATAAACAATGTTATTTGCATTTCAATAAATTCATCAATAGAATGTTGACGATGGAGCGCCCATTTACGGAATGCCCAGCTTTGTCCAGAAACGACTAAGTTATTTGCTGCCAAATGGATTTGTTGATCCGTCATCGTTATCTCACCTGACTGCACACAGCGTTTTAGTAATCGCTCAAAAGTACCAACCATTTCAAACTCCTTACTAAATACATAACGTTGTGCTTCTTTTGACAATGATTTAGTTTCTTGATACATGATTGTCAGCTCATCAACCATACTATCAATTTGCAAGAAATACTCTCGAATCATTTCCTTTAACTCTTCTATAGTTCCTGCCTTAATCTCATAACTTGAAAGTCGCTCCATTGCATGGTGATAAATACTATCACATACAAGGTAAAGGACATCTTCTTTAGTACGTATATACTCATATAATGTACCGATACTAAAGCCTGCAGCTTTTGCGATTTCTCTCGTTGTGGCACGATGAAAACCTTTTTCTTTAAATAATTTAATGGCTCCCTCTATCATTTGTTCTCGACGAATGGCGATAAGATTTTCATCTTTTACCGTTGACTGTACTTGGGGTCTTTTATCTCTTTCTGTCATATGTTATTTTGTCAACATACGAGAGATAACAAGACGTTGAATCTCTTGTGTACCTTCGTAAATTTGTGTAATTTTCGCATCACGCATGAAGCGCTCAACTGGATAATCTTTCGTATAACCATATCCACCAAAGATTTGAACCGCCTCAGTCGTTACATTCATCGCAGTATCGCCAGCCATTAATTTCGCCATTGCAGATGCCTTACCATAAGATAGACTATTTGATTCCAACCAAGCTGCTTGATATGTGAGCAGTCGAGATGCTTCAATTTGAGTTGCCATATCCGCTAATTTAAAGGAAACACCTTGGTTGGCAGTAATCGGTTTACCAAATTGCACACGTTCTTTTCCATATTCAACCGCTGCATCTAATGCTCCCTGTGCAATCCCTACAGCTTGAGCTGCAATACCATTACGTCCTCCATCAAGTGTTGTCATCGCAATTTTGAAGCCTTCTCCCTCAGCTCCAAGCATGTTTTCTTTCGGAACGCGACAATTTTCAAAAATAATTTCAGTTGTAGGAGATGAACGAATCCCTAATTTTTTCTCCTTCTTACCTACCGAGAAACCTTCAAATCCAGCTTCAACGATAAAAGCAGTTGTGCCATGTTTAGCTTCTGGATCTGTTACTGCAAATACAACATATGTATCTGCTACTCCACCATTCGTAATGAAAATCTTCGAGCCGTTTAAAATATAATCATCGCCATCACGTTTTGCATATGTTTTCATACCACCAGCATCAGAACCTGAGCCTGCCTCTGTTAAGCCATATGCACCGATATGTTTACCTTCTGCCATTGGACGAAGATATTTTTGTTTTTGTTCTTCATTACCGAATTTAAAGATCGGCCAACCAGCAAGCGAAGTATGTGCTGATAAAGTTACCCCTGTTGACGCACATACACGTGATAATTCTTCCACTGCAATGACATACGCAAGATAATCAAAGCCTGCACCACCGTATTCTTCTGGCCATGGAATACCTGTTAAACCTAGCTCCGCCATTTTATCGAAAATTGCACGATCAAACTCTTCATTCTCGTCACGTTCCGCCGCTGTTGGTGCCACTTCATTAATAGCAAAATCACGAATCATTTCACGTAATTGCTCATGCTCTTCTGTTAATTGAAAGTTCATTGTCCATTTCCCCTTTTTCGTTAGACTCTGTTAGTGCTATATTGTTGATTTCTATATTTGATCATGTTTCTGCGGTATGCCTCGGGAAACTGAGCAAATCTCTTGGTTACCTGAGCAGTTCTCCGGATAACCCGAGCGTTTTATTGCTCGACCTGATCATTTATTCAGATTACCCGAGCGATTTTTTAGCAATCAACATCATCCGTTAAAAATCAACTTTGCAACATAACATCAGACCTTATTTAAGTAAATGTTTACTAATGACTAGTTTTTGAATTTCACTTGTACCCTCGTATATTTCTGTTACCTTTGCATCACGGAAATAACGCTCTACGGGATAGTCTGTTGTATAGCCGTAGCCACCAAAAATTTGTACAGCATCGATCGCTGTTTGCACCGCTGTACGAGAGGCAAAGAGTTTCGCCATCGAGGCCTCAGCTCCACATGGCAAACCTTTTGAGCGTAAATCTGCTGCGCGATAGACTAATAATTTTGCTGCTTCTACAGCAGTCGCCATATCAGCAAGCTTGAAGCCAACCCCTTGTTGTGCTGCAATAGGTTTTCCGAATTGAACACGCTCTTTGGCATAAGCAGTAGCTGCTTCTAACGCCGCTTCCGCAATGCCTAAAGCTTGTGCAGCAATACCAATACGTCCAACATCTAAGTTGGCCATTGCAATTTTAAAGCCTTCTCCCTCTTCCCCAAGAAGGTTTGTAGCTGGAATACGGCAGTTGTCGAATGTTAGTTGAACTGTACGTGAACCGTGTAAGCCCATTTTATGTTCATCTTTCCCTATGATTAAGCCTGGTGTTCCTTTTTCAACAATAAATGCTGAAATACCACGTGTTTTTGCCGCAGGATTCGTTGATGCAAAGACAATATAAACATCTGCTTCTCCACCGTTTGTAATAAACACCTTGGAGCCGTTGATGACATATTCATCTCCATCTCGTACTGCTTTTGATTGTAGAGAGCCAGCATCAGAACCAGCGCTAGGCTCTGTTAAACAAAATGCCCCTAAATATTCTCCAGCAGCAAGCTTCGGAACATAACGTTTCTTCTGTTCATCGTTACCGAAATAAATAATGGGATTTGTTCCAACCGATGTATGCACAGATAAAATAACACCCATTACTGCACTAACCTTCGATAGTTCATTGATAGCAATTATGTACGATGTAAAATCCATCGCTGAGCCGCCTAATTCCTCAGGCGTCGTGATCCCCATTAAACCTAATTCTCCCATTTGTGCAAGGAGTTCGCGTGGAAACTCTCCTGCCTCCATACGTTCTACCCACGGTTCAATTTTATCCTGAGCAAAATTCCGAACCATATCACGCATCATTATTTGTTCATCTGTAAATTGTAAATGCATCTATAATGTCACCCCTAAATGTTGTCCCGTAGCATCCCATTTCGTTTGAATCGCCCCATCCCCATAGGATTATTCATAAACGTAAAAGCCTCTTCCAGATTTTTTACCTAGCCAGCCCGCCGCCACATATTTACGAAGCAATGGACAAGGTCTATATTTACTATCACCTAAGCCCTCGTGTAAGATCTCCATGATGGATAGACATGTATCAAGACCAATAAAGTCTGCTAATGTCAACGGACCCATCGGATGATTCATTCCGAGCTTCATCACATCATCAATAGCTTCTTTCGATGCTACACCCTCATACAATGCGTAGATCGCTTCATTAATCATTGGTAATAAAATACGATTCGAAATAAAGCCTGGGAAGTCATTTACTTCCACTGGAGTTTTCGATAATTTTACTGTCATGTCTTCAACCGATTTGTAGACTTCATCACTTGTTGCTAACCCTCTAATAATTTCTACAAGCTTCATAACAGGTACAGGATTCATAAAGTGCATACCAATCACTTGCTCTGGACGATTTGTTACAGCTGCAATTTCCGTAATTGGTAAAGATGATGTATTCGTAGCTAAAATGGCATGTGCCGGTGCAATCTGATCAATTTGCTTAAAGATGGATTGCTTCACTTCCATATTTTCCACAGCTGCCTCGATGATAATATCTACGTCACTAGCATCCTGTAAATCTAGTGACATACTAATACGACCTAAAATAGCCGCCTTCTCATCTTCAGTTTTACGACCCTTTTCGACATCACGTGTCAGGTTTTTCGTAATGACTCCTAAACCGCGTTCGAAAAATTCTTGCTTCATGTCGTTCAGTTTGACATCAAAACCAGCTTGTGCACAAACTTGTGCAATGCCGGAGCCCATTTGTCCAGCACCAATAACCATCACTTTTTGAATTCCCATCATTCGTGTCCCCCTGTTTTCGGTACTTCAATCATAATCGCATCGCCTTGCCCTCCACCTGAGCAGATTGCAGCAATTCCGATACCACCGCCACGACGTTTTAATTCATGTGCAAGTGTTAAAATAATGCGTGCTCCAGACGCTCCAATTGGATGACCTAGTGCAACTGCACCACCGTTAACATTGACCTTTTCAGCGTCTAAATCTGCTAGCTGCTTGCTGACAAGAGCTACTGCTGCAAAGGCTTCATTGATTTCGATCAAATCAATGTCAGCTAATGCTTTCCCTGTCTTTTTCAGTAATTTGTTAATAACAAGCCCTGGTGTTTGTGGGAAGTTCTCCGGTTCAATAGCAAGCTCTTCATGGCCAATAATAACTGCAAGTGGCTCTCTACCTTCACGTGCTGCACGTTCCTCACTCATAACTACTAAGGCACATGCACCATCATTAACGCCAGGTGCGTTACCTGCTGTAATCGTTCCGTCCTTGTCAAAGGCTGGCTTGAGTTTTGCAAGTACCTCCATTGACGTACCAGCTCTAGGTGCCTCATCTGTATCGACTTGAAGCGGTTCTCCCTTACGTTGCGGAATTTCCACAGGCACGATCTCTTCAGCAAAGTAACCTTTCTCAATTGCTGCAAGTGCACGTTCTTGACTGCGAACAGACCAAGCATCCTGCTCCTCACGGCTTAACGAATATTCTTTCGCTGTTGCATTACCGTAGCTTCCCATAGGCGGCCTTGCCTTATTAAAGGCACATGTTAAGCCATCATATAGCATGCCATCCACCATTGTTGAATCGCCCATGCGTAAGCCTGTTCGACCATTTTGAAGATAATACGGTGCATTGGACATGGACTCCATACCACCAGCGATAATTACTTCTTCGTCCCCTAATCGAATTAGCTGATTCGCTAGTGTTACAGCACGCATCCCTGACGCACAAACTTTGTTAATCGTTTCTGTTTTCACTACTACTGGTAAATTAGCTTTGATCGCAGCCTGCCTTGAAGGAAGTTGGCCCTGTCCCCCTTGTAAAACGGAGCCTAAAATTACTTCATCCACTTCATTAGGCGAAATATTCGCTTTCTCAAGTGCCCCTTTTATGGCGATTGCCCCTAAATCACTTGCGTTTAATGCTGATAGTGAACCTCCAAACTTACCAAATGCAGTTCTTGTTCCTGCTAAAATTACAGCTCTATTCAAGTAAAACACCCCTTTTGTTTTACGTTCTAGAAGAAGTATCAGAGCACTTGCGTTGACTGAACGCTCGCTCGACCTCTTGCTATGAAAAATGGGAGTTTAAAGTTAACTCCCATTTCCATTTAATCTTATTCTACAAAACAATTATTTATTGTGCAATTTATATTTTTCAGATAACGAAAATATTTCTGCAATAACCATCATTTTTCTGCGTTAGTCTCTGCATTCTTTTCTTGTTCGACATTTTCTACAGAAGCTACTACTTCTTCAACCATCACATCTGCTGCTTCTTCTTCAACAGAATTCTCAACAGCTTTTACTTTTTCACCAAACACAGAACGCTCTAATAGTTCTGCAACATCGAATGTACCGATTGAATCCTCAACCTCTTTTGCCTTTGTGCCATCCTCAAGCATTGTTAAGCAGTAAGGACATCCAGAAGAAATAACTGAAGCATTCGTTGCTAAAGCTTGCTCTGTTCTTGCTACGTTAATTCGGTTGCCGACATGCTCTTCCATCCACATTAAGCCGCCACCTGCGCCACAGCACATTGCTTCCTCACGATTACGCTCCATTTCCACAAGCTTAATACCTGGAATACCTCGTAAAATCTCACGTGGTGCATCATAAACATCGTTATAACGACCTAAATAACAAGAATCGTGGAAAACAATCGTTTCATGAACTTCGTAATTTAACGCTAGACGATTTTCATCAATCAATTGATTCAATAGTTCAGTATGGTGGTAGACCTCGCCCTTCCAGCCAAAGTCTTGGTACTCATTTTTAAAGATATTGTAGGCATGCGGATCAATCGTAACGATTTTCTTCACATCGTTTTTCTCAAACTCATCAATATTTGCTGTTGCGAGCTCTTGGAATAAAAACTCATTTCCTAAACGACGAGGAGTATCCCCTGAGTTTTTCTCTTTATTTCCTAAAATCGCAAACTTCACGCCTGCCTCGTTTAATAAACGACAGAAAGCTAATGCAATTTTTTGCGAGCGGTTATCAAATGCACCCATTGAGCCAACCCATAATAAATATTCCATTTCCTCGCCAGATTTTTTCAGCTCTTTCACTGTTGGAATATGAATGGTTGGATCTAGGTCACGCCAATTTTCTTTTTCTTTACGGTTTAAGCCCCAAGGATTGCCTTGACGCTCGATATTTGTCATCGCGCGTTGTGCATCAGGGTTTACTTTTCCTTCAGTCATTGTTAAATAACGGCGCAAGTCAATAATTTTATCGACATGCTCATTCATAACAGGACATTGATCCTCACAGTTACGGCAAGTCGTACATGCCCAAATCTCTTCTTCTGTAATGACATCACCGATTAAAGAAGGGCTATAGATATCTTCAATGACTGCACCCTCAGCACCAGCTGCCAACGCGAGCTGATTCCCCTTTGTATTAGCAAAGAATTGATAAGGTACCCAAGGTTTTTGCTTTGTCACAACAGCACCTGTAAATGTTAAATGATCACGAAGCTTCACGATTAAATCCATCGGTGATAGCATTTTCCCTGTTCCTGATGCTGGACACATATTTGTACAGCGTCCGCACTCTACACAAGAATATAAATCTAGCATTTGTTTTTGTGTGAAGTCTTCAATACGTCCGACACCAATTGCTGGAATATCCTCTTCATCTTCAGCATTTTCTAATGCTTCAAAATCGATTGGTGTTAGTGTACCTGTACGATCTAAACGGTTCATGTACACATTAATCGGACTTACAATCAAGTGGAAATGCTTCGATTGTGGTACATACACTAAGAATGTCAATAGAATTAGTAAGTGCGCCCACCACATCACATAGAAAACAACAGCAGCTGCTGATGCTGGTAGGAAGCTAAAAATAGCTGCAATGCCAGATGCAACTGGCTCTGTATAACTTAGTTCTTCACCATGCCAAATTAATCCCATACCATTTGCAAGTAATGTTGAAACCATTAACCCACCAATGAAAATTAAGACAAGACCATTTTTCCAGCCTCGTTTTAGACGTACTAGCTTTTCTACATAACGACGGTAAAATGCCCACACAACCGCCACTAAAATCATTAATACTACAAGCTCTTGGAAGAATGTAAACACACTGTAGAAAATGCCAAGTGGCAAATGTGATCCAGGTACTAACCCCTTCCAAATTAAATCAATGGCCCCTAGCTGCACCATCAAAAATCCATAGAAGAACATGACGTGAATTAAACCACTCTTTGGATCTTTTAATAGCTTGTTTTGGCCAAGTACATTGACCATAAGATAACCTATACGTTCTTTAACACTTTCATCAAACTCAACCTTTTTCCCCAATTGCACAAACTTATAGCGTGTTTTTAACAGATAGAAGAACAATCCTACTGCATAAAGCACAACCACGACTGTTAGAACAATGTTTGCAATTACTAATGGACTCATGGTTGGTCCCCCCTTTAGTTTGTCGTAAGTTTCTCTCTTTGTGATAAATTTGCTAGTTCATACGTAAATGTACGTCATTCCATCATTATATTCCTATTCTAATAAATGAGTGAGCATTCAGTCAACATAAAACGGAAATATTTCTGATAATTTTATATTCTTACATTTTACAAGCGAAAAAGCCACCCTGAATTTAAAGAGGGCACTAAAACACAAAAGAAATTTTCATTCAATTATATTACAAATCTATCTTTAACTGTATTTAGATACTCAAAAAAGCCGACTTGCATCATGTTTTTGATGACAAACCGACTTTTTCAGTGCCCTAAAATTCAAAATAACTATTTCTTTTCAAAACTAATATGAGCTTTCACCATAACGTAGGATTGATTTTCCTGGGGGCGTCCTTAGTTGATAAAAACTGAAATTATTCCGATAAAATGAGATTTTGTTCCGATAAATGCTAAAATTGTTCCGATAAAATGAGATTTTGTTCCGATAAATCTTCAAAGTTTTCATCTAAAAATGAATTCATCACAATAACGTGGAGTTGATTTCCGTTCCGACTGGGCGCTTTCCTGGGGGCGTCCGATGAGCCCGTAGCGGAAATCAGCGTCTTCGAATTAATTCGAATGTATAAAAATGGTTAATCAACACACCTGTTATTTTTTAAAAACATTGCCACTTCGAATATATTCAACATCCGCGACATTCAGACGGAAATTAACAACACGTGCAACTGCAAATAAATAATCAGATAGACGATTTAAATACTTTTGCACAATCGTCGGTACATCATCCATTTCCTTCATAAGCGTTACCATTTGACGTTCTGCTCGACGCGCTACTGTACGAGCAATGTGTAAGGTTGCGGCTGCTGGTGCACCACCTGGTAAAATAAAGCGCTGTAATGGTGGTGCTTCATCTGACAATGCATCAATACGAGATTCCAACACTTCAATTGGCTGCTCTGTAAGCTTATAATGACGCTCCTTCATAACGTTAGCAAGGTCGCCACCTGCATCGAAAAGCTCGTGCTGAATCGTTTCTAAATCAATTAGAATATCCTTGAATAGCTCACGATCTAATTCACTTACGGCCTTGCCAATAAAAGAATTTAATTCATCGATTGCCCCATAAGTCTCTACGCGTAAGCTATCTTTGTCAACGCGACCTCCGATAAGACTTGTTTTCCCTGTATCGCCTGTTTTCGTGTAAAGCTTCATTTCTCTCATCTCCTAAAATTGTTTTTATAATTTTTTATTGCCTGTACAGTTGTTTCAAAAACACCTTTACCGATTATCTTACCTACATCAGTAATTGGGCCCCCATACAGCATTTCTTCCCCTTTTTGTGTCGCCGCAATCAATAAACTATCTGTAGCAGTGCCTGTTGCAATCGTACCACTAAGCTCATCACGAATATCTTCTGATTGCAATGCCTTTGTCTTTGCCTCATTAGCTGTCATCATCGCTTGGAAAAACGCTTCTTCTGATAAACAACCATTAACAATGACCCACGTATTTATAGTACCAATATATGGTTCATCCTGTCTTTCATGTGTGCGTGACACATCAACAGCATTGCCAATACCAGCAGTTACAGCAACAAGGACGCTACCAAAGGAAGCTTTAAATTCATTAATAGCTACAAGTTCTGTCGGGACAGCCGTTAACATGACGACTGTGCTTGTAGATGAGAAAAGCTCCTTTTGTAAAAATTCAGCGACCTCTCCCTTTACATCACTAATCACATAATCTATTGGTACAGAGCGATTTAACAGGCAATCATACCAACCGATACCCGGATTATGGACAGCTGAGGAAACCGTTTTTAAAGGAAACTCTGACTTAAGCTGAATGTAATGATCCGTAACAGTGAAATTTACTTTTTGAATGACAGCACGTTGCTGATGTTCAACTGAAGCTGGCATCATTGTAATTTGAGGTTTTGGAATTTCAGGATGTGCATATGTCGCTACGCGCGCATGATAGACGTCTTCGATTTGCGAGGCAATTAATACTTCATGTGGTGCCCCAAATGCTCGCATCCGCCCCCCTTCCATTAGTAATAATTCATCACAATAGAGGGCAGCTAAATTCATATCATGTAGCACCATAATAACGGTTAAACCACATTCTATTGCTTCCTTTCGCACCATATCTAAAATTTGACGTTGATGGGCAATATCTAGATGGTTCGTTGGTTCATCTAACAGTAATATTTCCGCTGTTTGTGCAAGAGCTTGGGCTACAAAAACTCTTTGCTGTTCACCGCCCGACAAAAATTCCATCGATGTCTGTTCATAGCGTTTCACACCGGTTTGCATCATTGCATGTTGGACTGCTTGTTCATCGCGTTCAGTCCAGCTTGAAAAGAAGCCAGTTTGATGTGGATAACGTCCAAGTGATACTGCCTCACGTACACTGTTGGAAAAGGCATTGGCATGTAATTGTGGTAGTACCGCCATTTTTTTGGCCAATGCACGGGCATTGTAAGAGTTGATATTTTTACCATCTACTAATATAGTGCCTGCAGTTGCTGGTAATATGCCACTCATTACTTTTAACAGCGTCGATTTTCCGCTACCATTCGGCCCTAAAATCCCAAGTACTTTCCCTTTTTCAACGGAAAAACTAATATCATGGACGATCGGCACATCTTCATAGCCGCCAGAAAGATGTTTAACAACAATCATGCCCGTACCCCCTTACTTCTACGTTGCTTATAAAAAATATAGGAAAAGACGGGCGCCCCAATAAAGGCAGTAATTACGCCAATCGGTAGCTCTCTAGGCATAATAATTGTTCGTGCTATTAAATCGCAAATAATGAGCAAAGTTGCCCCATTTAAAAATGATAATGGCAATAAATGACGATGATCAGAACCCCAAAGCATCCGCGTCATATGGGGTACAACTAAGCCAACAAAGCCAATCGTGCCAGAAACAGCTACCGCCGCTCCAGTCAACATTGATCCACCTACTAAAATTAAATATTTACTGCGCTTAACATTGACACCTAAATGCTTCGCACGTTCTTCTCCATATAACAGAACATTTAACTCACGTCTTTGTGTCCAGAGCATGATCGAACCAATTATTACAAACGGAATAATCATTTGAACGTATGGCCAACCACGCATCGATACTGATCCGAGCAGCCAGCCAATAACTTGCCGTAGCTCCTCACCGGATAATGCAATCATTAAAGAAATTAAGGAGCCTAAAAACGAACTAAATATGACTCCTGTTAAAATAAGGGTTTCCATTTTCAGTGAGCGATCTATTATTCTAGCAAAGCCCATGACAGCTACCATCGTTAATATTGCACCTATCATACTGAAGGTTGGCAATGTATAATGGCCAACTACCGGTATTGATACACTAAAGAAAATCGTCATCACTGCGCCAACAGATGCACCCGAGGAAACCCCTAACGTATAAGGATCTGCCAATGGATTTTTTAATAAACCTTGAAAAGCTGCCCCTGCAATGGCAAGAGACGCCCCGACAAGCCCTGCCAGCAGGACTCGAGGTAAACGAATTTTCCATAAAATATTGGCAGCTGTTTCATCAGCCGCCTTATTCCACAATACTTCTAGTGGAACATGAACCGAGCCTATCGCTACGCCACACCAGATGCTAATGATCAGAAGCGTAATTGCTGTTACATAGGCTATTAATATTCTACTCACTGAAACGCCTCAGGGTAGATAGCTTTCGCTAATTCTTCAAGACCATCTGCTAAACGCGGACCTTGACGACTCGTCGTATTTTCATCTACTTGTACAATGTCCTTGTTTTTCACGGCAGTAATTGTCTCAAAGCCTGCACGTTGTGGAATTTTCGTTAAAATATCAGGTACATAATTATATGTCACTACAATGACATCTGGATTTTTCGCGATAATTTGTTCAGCATCAATTTTATACCAGTTATCTGCATCTGCTGCTACATTTTCGGCATGAATCATATTTAGCATTTCATTCATAAATGTACCTTTACCAGCTGTATAAATTTCTGGCTCATCAGACGTTTCTACAAAGACTTTCTTTGGTTTAACACCCTCAAGTTTTGTTTGAACTTCTTCAACTTTCGCCTTCATATTTGCGACAATTTTTTGAGCCTCTTCTAGCTTCCCTGTTGCACGACCTAGCTGTTCAATTGATGTGTATGTGTCATTAAAGTCTTTAGCATTTGCAACAACAAATACCTTCACGCCTGCAGCCTCAAGCTGTTCAATTGCTCCTTCTGAAAAAGTCATACTCGATGCATGCGCAAAAACGATATCTGGCGTTAAAGCAATAATTTGCTCAATATTATACTCCATGCCCCCAACCTTTTCTTTTTCAGTAGCCTCCGCTGGGTAATCATCATTATCTGTTACACCAATTATTTCATCATTTAAGCCAAGGCCGAATAAAATCTCAGTGTTACTTGGAATGAGCGAGACAATTTTTTCAGGTGGTGCTTCTAGCGTAATATCCTTGCCAGTCGCATCCGTTATCGTCATCGGGAATGCTGCTTCGTCAACTTTTGATGTCTCTTGTTGCTTCTGCTGTTCAGAAGATGGTGACTTTTCATTTGTTTCCTCTTTTGCATTACATCCAGCAACCAAGCCAATAGCTAAAAATGCTGATAATCCTATTTTCCAAAATTTCTTCATGTGAAAATCCTCCTTAGTTTATCTGTGCGTATATTTTAACGACTTGTTTTTCTGATTTATCGATATATTTTAGCTTTTATCGCACAAGGTTGTGGGTTTATCAGCCGACATTGGGTTTATCACCCAACATTATGAGTTTATCGCCTAACATTGTTGTTTTATCACTCAACATCGGGTTTATCGCTCAACATTGTGGATTTATCGCCCAACATTTTAGGTTTATCACCCAACATTATGAGTTTATCGCCTAACTTTGTTGTTTTATCACCCAACATCAGGTTTATCGTTCAACATTGTGGATTTATCGCTCATTTTTTCAAATTTATCGACATCAATCTTACAAAACAAATACCCCTCATCACAAAAAGATGAGGGGGTCAAATTTGCACAAAAAATACGCATACAAAATCCACCACCCTATCCTCGTAGGCTGCAACGTGTTTTCTATAAAGGCAGGTCTCCTGGCTCGTGCTCCATTCGCTTTTTCATGCCTTCCCGAAATTTTCAGTGGCGCAAATTGAAAAAACTCACACATACAGTGGCGGGACCGCATCGGAATTACACCGATTTCCCTTTTCACTTTACATAAGTAAAGAACCTTTATAATATTCAGTTGATTTTTATTATACATGAAAACAAAAGAAGTCGCCTCCATTCGAGACGACTTCTATTTGGACACCTACTGAAAAGTAACATAACCCGCATTCATCTCACAACCTATAGAGGTGGGAGACTTCTATAATTAAAGTTGCACTTATGTTACAAAAACATTTGTAGCTGACACTTTGCTTTCGCTACAAAAAACACCTGTAGCTGACGTTTCACTTTCGCTACACAAAACATTTGTAGCTGACGTTTCACTTTCGCCACACAAAACATTTGCTGAAAGAAGTTAAACTATATCTGAAAAATACTGGACCGTTTTCATTGGTGCACCCATTTCTCGCAATGCCCATGTGCTCTCTAAATAAATATCTGCTAGCTTTTCATATTTGCCGCCGAATTTTTGTGCCCATTCGACCGCTACAACACTTTCATATAAATGTGCCATTTTTTCTGCGACCTTTTTTGCTTCAAACGTTTTCGTCGCTTCATCTAAACCGCTAAATGTTTGCAAAGTCGAGTCTAATTTTGCTAATTGCTCCACTACAATTTCCACTAATGGACTGTCAGCTAGTTTTTCTAGACGTTCCTCCATGACACGAACAAACAATTCATGGACATGAAACTTATCAACTAAACGAATGAGCTCTAAAGCTAAAATATTGGCAGTTCCCTCCCACACAGTAAGCACCTGTGCATCTCTTAATAAGCGAGGTGTTACAAAGTCTTCAATATAGCCATTTCCACCATGTAATTCAATCGCTTCACTCGCATAATGTACCGCTTGCTCTGCCGTTTCTTTTTTCATGATAGCAATATACAAGCGATTCAAAATGATGTCCTCTTCATTCCCCTGTCCACTTGTAACTTTATCGTACTGATGAATAAGATCAAAAACTGTCGCAACCTCCACATGAAGCTTGGCAGCGAATTTCCCTAGCGTATCCTGAATCATAGGATATTGCGTTAAAGGCTTACCAAATGCCTGACGATTTGTCACATAGTGCTTCGCCTCTAAATAACCACGGCGCATAATGCCTATAGATGCAACAGCATTGCAAATTCTTGATAAATTAAGCGCCTCCAGCATATAATATATTCCTTTATTCGGCTCACCTACGACATAAGCTAGTGCACCATCAAATTCCACCTCACCCGAAGGTACGGCTCTAACGCCAAGTTTATCCTTCAAACGTCGAATGCGGAGGTTATTAACTGTTCCATCCTCTTTCCGCCATGGAACCGCAAATAATGTTAAGCCCTTTGAGCCTGCCTGAGCCCCTTCCATACGTGCCAATACCATGGCTACTCCACACATTCCTGCGTTTGATGCGAAATATTTCTCACCATATAAACGATACTGATTGCCGTCCTGTTTTGCCTCTACAACATTCGCACCAACATCAGAGCCACCTTGACGCTCCGTTAAAAATGTCGCTCCCTCATATAGCTCGGTATCTCCTGTTGCACAAACATGTGGTAAAAAGCGCTCCTTCACCTCATCACTCGCATAATGGTCAAGGAGATAAGCAGTTGCCATTGTTAAAGTAACAGGACAGTAAAAGCCTGGCTCAGTATGGGACAGTATATAACCTTGAGCAAAGCTATACACATAGTTGCCCTTTCTACCTAATTGCGGAATATCTTTATGCACATAGCCAACAATGCCAGTATTGTACGTCTCTTCAATTGTCTTTTTATAGCCATCATTAACCCAAATCTCTGACACTTCTTCACCATAGGCATTATACCTTTGTAATCGAGGTTCACCCTCTCTATCCGTATGTTTGGCTCTCACATCAATATCTCCAGCACAAAGCTCACCAAAATCTGTTAACTCGCGTGTTGCATATTCCACAAACTCTTTATCTAGCATCATTTCTAAAACTTTATGAAGTGTATCATTATCCTTAAAAAAATTCGTTGTTTTCATTTCTTCCTGCTGTAAAACCTTCATGCTATCTCACCTCTTGTCCCTTCAAAGTTTGTTTTAGTATTTTGCCCGATGCATTCCGTGGTAGCGCTTCTACACGTTCAAAGATGCGTGGAATTTTATATTTAGCAAGATGCTCCTCCAAATAAGCTTTAAGTTCGTCCTCGTTAATTTCTATTTTAGAAGCATAAACGGCCTTCACCGTTTCTCCCCACTCTGGATGTGGTACACCTATGACAGCAACCTCAAATATTCCCTCATAGCTCAACATACGATCTTCAATTTCTTTCGGATAAATATTCACACCGCCAGAAAAAATGACATCCTTTTTACGATCAACAATCCAAATATATCCATCCTCATCCACGCGAGCCAAATCACCCGTTTTCAGCCAGCCATCTATAAATGCAGCCTTTGTTGCGATATCATCCTTGTAATAGCCCAGCATATTACCTTCACCAAGTAACACAATTTCTCCCACTTCACCAACACTGACATCTTCTCCATTGTCGTTAATAATGCGCAGCTCCGCTCCAAGTGGTGCACGCCGGCCAATACTTCCCGCCTTCGTTGCATGTTCTCTGCCAAACAATAACGAACCATTCGGACCAGCCTCTGTTAAGCCATAAACGCAAGTTAAATTATCTGTGCGGAAAGCTTTTTGTAGATGCTGGACTTCGTTTTGTGATAAAGGCGCTCCACCATAAACCCACCATTTCATCGATGATAAATCAGCCGTTTGCAATCTTGGCATTTGGGCAGTTAATAAATAAGCGACAGGTGCACCAAAGAAATGTGTTGTCCTTTCCTGCTCAATCGAATCAATAAACAAATCAGGTGTAAACGTTGGTGTTAGCACATTTGTTGAGCCTATAAGTACGCCTGCCATTAAAAATAAATGTAATGGAGCCGAATGAGTCAACGGCATCATGAGAAGGATTCGGCTTTCAGGCTTTACTTCCATTTCAACTGCAATCATTTGCGCTACAGTTAAAATATTGCGATAGCTGAACAACACACCCTTTGGTTTTCCCGTTGTACCCGAGGTATATAAAATCGTTGAGACATCATCTTCATTAAGCTGGCAATCAATAGTTTGAGTGCTCGCCTGTTGAATAAGCGTTTCATAGTTTAGCCAACCAGCCTGCTCTTGACCTGTTTTAATTTTTAAAGGGACTATCGTGATGTTTTCGACTGCTGCAAAAATGACTTCATGTACTAGAATAGCTTTAGCATCCGCATGCTGCGCTACATACTCAACCTCTTGCAGCGTAAATTTCGCATTTACTGGAACGACTATAGCTCCAATGCGCTGAATAGCAAAATAACTAACGACAAACTCTACAACATTCGGCATAAAAATGATAACTTTATCGCCCTGCCGCACACCTTGCTCTAATAAAGCATGACCAAAACGTGTCACTTGCTCATCTAAATCATGATAGGTCACTCGTCTGCCTTGACAAACAACCGCTTCAATCATAGAGTACTTTCGGGCATTACGTGCTAACAAACTCGAACTATTCATCATGCATCTCTCCCTTTAAAGTTAATAATTTTTCAGTAAACACGCCTTGTAATTGCTGCAACTCATTTTTCATTTGCGTAAGCTCTGCTATTTTGCTATCAATTTCTTGAATTTTTTGCTCCCCATATTCAACCGTACGCTCCAACTGCTGAATGCCCGTGCGATCAAAATCAAACAGCAATACCATCTCCTTGATCTCCTCAAGTGAAAAACCGTAACGCTTTCCTCGGAAAATAAGCTTAAGCTTCGCCAACTCTTTTTTTGAAAAGGTTCGTTGATTAGTAGATGAACGATTAGGATTAAGCAGCCCAAGCTCCTCGTAATAACGAATTGTCCGTGTCGAAACATTAAACTGCTTAGCCACTTCTTGAATCGTCTTCAACAGCATCTCCCCCTTCCCATTTTCCATCAGTATATCATTGACGTTAACGTAAACTGCAACGAAATATTTGAAGTTTACAGAAAAATATTGTTTAAAGAAGATGAATTGATCAGTTCAGGGATTTTATCCGGCACTTCGATGATTCTATCCGTCGCTCTGGCGGTTCTTTCCGTCGCTTTGCTGGTTCTTTCCGTCGCTTCGAATCCTTTCCGTCGCTCTGGCGGTTTTTTCCGCCGCTTTGCTGGTTCTTTCCGTCGCTCTGGCGGTTCTTTCCGCCGCTTTGCTGGTTCTTATCCGTCGCTTCGAATTCTATCCGTCGCTCTGGCGGTTCTTTCCGTCGCTTCGAATTCTTTCCGTCACTCTGGCGGTTCTTTCCGTCGCTTTGATTCTATCTGCCACTTCAACAGCTCTATCCATCTAAGCCATGTCAACACAAAAAACCCCCGGCACATTGTCGTGCCGGGGGCTGGAAAGACTATTATTACATTTTTTCTGGTGCAGATACGCCGATTAAGCGTAGTGCGTTGGCAATTGTTGTACGCACAGCCGTAATAAGCGCTAAACGAGCCTCTGTTAGCTCTTTATTTGAAGGGTCTAACACTTTTTCAGCGTTATAGAAGCTGTGGAATGTAGCTGCTGTTTCTTGGATATAGTTAGCGATACGGTGTGGTGTACGGTGCTTCGCAGCATCTGCTACCACTTTCGGGAAGTCGCCCACTTTTTTCAGTAAATCAATTTCTTTTTCAGCTGTTAACAGAGTTAAATGATCTGTTGTAGCAGCAAAGCCTTGCTCATTCGCTGAACGTAAAATAGAAGAAATACGTGCATGCGCATATTGTGCATAATACACTGGGTTTTCATTTGATTGAGATACGGCAAGGTCAAGGTCAAAGTCCATGTGAGAATCGCCTGCAGTTTTCACGAAGAAATAACGTACTGCATCTAAGCCAACCTCTTCTACAAGCTCACGCATTGTAACAGCGTTGCCTGTACGTTTAGACATTTTGAATTTTTCACCGTTTTTATAAAGCTGAACCATTTGGATAATCTCTACTTCAAGCGTATCACGGTCGTAACCAAGCGCCTGAATAGCAGCTTTCATACGTGGGATATAGCCGTGGTGATCAGCTCCCCAAATATTAATTAATTTATCGAAGCCACGTACAATTTTGTCCTCATGGTATGCGATATCCGGAGTCAGGTATGTGAATGAACCATCATTTTTAATTAACACGCGGTCTTTATCGTCGCCAAATGTTGTCGAACGGAACCAAGTAGCACCATCTTCTTCAAATACATGACCATTCGCTTTTAGTTTATCTAATGCTACTTCAATTTTGCCGTTTTCATATAGTGACGTTTCAGAATACCACACATCAAAGTTTACGCGGAAGTTTGCAAGGTCTGTTTTTAACTTGTCTAATTCTAACGCTAAACCATGCTGACGGAAGAACGCAAAACGATCTTCATCAGATTTTGATAAAATTGAATCGCCATGCTCACCTGCTAATTTACCAGCGATTCCAATAATATCCGCACCGTGGTAGCCATCCTCTGGCATCTCAGCTTCTAACCCTAAAGCTTGTTTATAACGCGCTTCAAGTGAATAAGCTAAGTTATTGATTTGGTTACCCGCATCGTTAATATAGTACTCACGAGATACACCGTAGCCTGCCATATCTAACACATTACATAATGAATCCCCTACAGAAGCTCCACGTGCATGACCTAAATGAAGATCACCAGTTGGATTTGCAGATACGAATTCAACTTGAATTTTTTCTCCTGCACCAGCATTAGAACGACCATAATCAACACCTTGCTCAAGCACTGCTTTTACTACACCTGTTAGGAAATCTTTACGCACAGTAATATTCATGAAGCCAGGGCCAGCAATATCGATTTTTTCAATATCTGTACCTGCTGTATCAAGATTTTCTAAAATAGCTTCAGCAATGGCACGAGGTGGTTTTTTTGCTAATTTCGTTAATTGCATAGCAATGTTTGTCGCATAGTCTCCATTTGCCTTATCCTTTGGTGTTTCAAGGTGAATATTTAACTCTGTGCCAGCATCGACTAAGCCAGCTTTTTCAACAGCCTGCGCAATCGCTGCTTTAATGGCTTGTTGTACTTGTTCTACTGCGTTCATCATTGTACCTCCGTAAATGTAATGTCTAATGTATAATTGCCAACGGATTGCCCATCCATTAGTAAATCGTACTGTACATGGAAATCTCCGTTTACTGCCTGCTTTGTAAACGTCATTTCTTTCGTGTCTATGACGAGTGGCATTGAACCGAATTCACTTTCATAATGACCCATTTGTTGTTCAATTATGTTAAGTGGTAGTCGCATTTTTACTGCACCAGTACGCATAATTAATGCCTGTTCATTGCCTAACTTCATAGTTGTGCGGATGGTTTTATCCTCCTGCACCTCTTCATATTTCAAATAGATGCTTCCTGCTTTTTCAAGTAGCTGCCCTGTCAGCCACATTTCATAACTTTCGGTTTCCCCTTCAATCGGGCAAATCGTAGAAATGAGCTTAATGTTCACCTGCGATCTTGCTTCGTTCGCCATTATGGACGCTCCCTTTTATTGTTTTTACTATAACCTTTTTATTATAGGATGAATACTCATACTTTTTCAAGATAGAAGTAAGTATTGTGTGCATGGCGTGTTTACCTATTGACACAAATTACCTATCAATCTACAGTAAAAACATCAGAATTTTCAATTAATTAAACGGAATGAGGGTTGCTTTATGATAACACTTGAAAAAATTCATGCTGCTAAACGAAGAATTTCATCATATATATATGAAACACCCGTTATTCGATTAAATGGGCTCGATCATCTTTTAGGATGTCACGTTTACATTAAAGCCGAGAATATGCAAAAAACAAACTCTTTTAAAATTCGCGGAGCTCTCAATAAAATGCTGTCCATGCCGTTAGAACAATTGCAAAAAGGCGTAGTTGCTGCTTCCTCGGGTAATCATGGCAAGGGCGTTGCCTATGCTGCCAAGCTATTAAATAGTAAGGCAACAATTGTTCTACCGGATTCAGCTCCTACAATTAAAGTTGAAGGAATACGTGCCTTAGGTGCAGAGGTTGTACAGTGTAAGCTTGCAGAAAGACATGTAGTAACAGAAAAACTCAGTCGTGATCATGGTTATTGCATTATACATCCTTATGATGATTACGATATTATGGCAGGACAAGGAACAGCAGGTTTAGAAATTTTAGCACAGCTCCCTGATGTTAATACCATTGTTATCCCTATTGGCGGCGGTGGTTTAATTAGTGGCATTGCAACTGCTGTAAAATCCATATCACCTCATATTAGAATAATTGGCGTGGAGCCTGCTGTTATTTCGCGTTATGGCAAAAGCTTTGAAGCTGGCGAAAGATTGCTTTTAAAGGAACAAAAATCTTTGGCAGATGCTCTATTAACTTTACAGCCAGGAGAACGGAACTTTCCAATTGTTCAGCAGCTTGTCGATGAGGTTGTAAGTGTAGATGAAGCATTGATTCATCGTGGGATGAAGACCTTACTTTCCGAGGGTAAAATTATCGCAGAACCTTCCTCCTCCATCGGTATTGGCGCTGCCCTTCAAGGAATTTTACCTATTAGTAAAAACGAAAAAGTGTGCTTCCTTATTTCAGGAGGCAATGTTGAATTACAACAATAAGCTCATTAAGGTGACTAGACAAAAAAAGCATCCACTCAAATAGATGCTTTTTTGCTTGTCGAGTTTAAACGTAACTCTCAGGATTTTTTAAATTCATAACAGCCTTTTTAGGAAATAAAGCTCTCCAGAAATAAATTGCGAGACCAATTAACACTAAACAATGAAAGATATAAATAGAAACAGAAAGAACATTCGGCTCACTATCGGTCAAGAATGCAATAAAATCATGCGTAGCGTGCCAAATAATAGGAAACATAATACTTTTTGTCTTTGCAACAATTTCTGCACAAACTAACCCAAAGAGGCATGCAAAAACTACTTGCAGTAATGTCAATAAAAAATCCTGACCTGCAGCTAAATGTGCAAGATGTCCAATTCCAAATAAAATAGAGGAGCCTATAATAGCCGTTTTAAGCCCTTTCGCTGATAAATATTTGAAAATTAGACCACGGAAAATAAACTCTTCAAAAAGACCAACGGCAATAACAAATAGAAGCAAAATAAGTACGTATTGCGCAGAAAAACCATCTTGATCTGCAATACCATTAAAGAATGCAACCAGCTCAGAAACAACGATAACAGCCATCCATGCCTCTGCTTTAAACTTTCTAAATCCGAAATCTTGGAAAGAAAATTTACTTTTTTTCATGATCCAAAGAGTAACTAGTACACCAACTGCAAAGGCAATAAATTGAATTAAAACTATAAAGCTTAAGCTACTTATATTTTTGACAGCTATAATTACACCAGCTATGAAAGGAAAAACAATTGCAAGTAAAGTAAAAAGTATCGATAAAAGAATAGGTGAATTTTTTATTTTCATTTATTTTCTCCATTCAATAATTTTTGTTTAACGCCTTCAAAAACGTCTTTTAAAATGCTCTCAATTTCCGAACTATCTAAATCACAAGTATTCGTCGCACACATTGTCGCAATACCGTGTGTAGTTAACCATATATTTACAAATAGAGATTTAGCAGAGGTTTGAGTTAATCCTGTTAATTTAGAAATGATTGCTATAATCCCTTGGTTTTCTACGTCATTTAGTAAATCCGAAAAGCTAGAGATTTTATATTTATTGGATAGAAATAATAGCTCAAATAGCTTCTTTTCTTCGCGAGCAAAGTTAATATAAGCTAACCCCATTCCTAAAAAAGAACTTTCATGCAAGCCCTGAAACATTTTTTCGTTATAAAGATTGCTAGCCCTTTCATAGACTGCGTACTTTAAATCGTCCATACTCGAGAATAATCGAAATATAGGCTTTGTCGAACAGCCTAACTCTTTTGCTAAATCCCGTGCATTGACACTATCAATCCCACTCTCTCTAGCCATTTCAAAAGCACAATCCAATAAAATTTCCTCTGTAAATCGCTCTTTTGGTGCCAAAAAAAATTTCCTCCCTCAATAGGTAACATTTGTTACCTTATAATGTAACAGTATTTTCCTATCAATGTCAATTAGGTATTTAATTCTAATCTAAAAAATTCCAAAGAAATAAAAAAGCCCACTTTGTATAAAGTGTACCCTTTGTAAAGGACATTTTGAAAAAAAGCTAGGCAACCTTCTGAAGCTGCTGTCTGTATTTTGCAG
>NZ_LIYL01000005.1:0-111652 GCF_001278875.1 Lysinibacillus sp. FJAT-14222
TGTACGTTTGGATTTTTTTGAAGTTGTAGTATCTGTTTTGGTGAAAATATAATTTTACTCATAGTAGCCCCTAGTTCCGTCCTTTAATCTTGAAAGTCTAGTATATAAAAAATACCCGCAGTTAGCACACTCTTTTTCAAGTGTCCTAACTACAGGTACCATATTAGATTTTGTGATTATCAACTCTTTTGTTTTATTTTATTTAGGATTTTTATTCATTAGAACTTCTTTTATCCCGCATTAACGGGTAGTAATTTATCTATACCGAAAGCGAAGCGTCAGGTACAAGGTGTTACTTTAAAATAAAGTTTAATCAAAAATACCACTCAATCCTACATTTTACAATAAATTAAAAGAAGCCATTTTGAAAAAAGATTGATCAAAATGGCTTCTTTTCTAGTATATTTAAGATTGGATTTTATAAAAAAGATTGATCATTTTCTAACTGTGTTACTCAATAATAGCGCCCGATTGTTGTATAAGGTGTCCTCATATATATGATGCTTTACAACATTAAGCACAAAAGACTTCCCAAATACGATTTTGGTAAAGGGGTGGGATTATAATAGCGTGGGAATGAAAATTGCCAAATGACGCTTTGGAAAGGTTTTTACTTCATAAAGGATTTTTGATGCGCCCAAACAGAATCAGAAGGACATCAATGCAAGCATTTAAGAGTGAATTGATGTCCTTTCTTAAAAGCTAATAGATTCCTCTACTAAAGGCTGGCTGCCAAATTCCTTGTGCATTTTTCTCCATACCTAGCTCTGTTTGTGTTCCTTCAATAGAAATAAATTTTACAACCCCGATTGTATCTGTTTGTTGCTCAAACTCTGCATTCTCTAACCCAGCAAAGAGGTTTGCAATAATAAGGCGATTTATTTCCTCTGTAAACAACTCCTGACGTACGATTTTCGTTTTCTCATAATATCTTCGAACACTTTCTGTTTCTTCGTTAATATTTGTTGTAAACAATGCTTCATATGTTTCATAATCTTTTTCAATATCGCTCAATAAAAACATTTTAGTAATCGCTTGTGGTGTCATATTTTTTAACTTTTCAACATTATAATCCGTTTTAAAGGCATCAAAAACTTGCTGCTCCTGTTCAGTCAATTCAAATGTTAGCTCAAAATTTTGGAATCCTACGACCTTACCTACTAATTGCCCTTCATTAATTTTCATAATCGTGTGGCCTTCGTCATTTTCATAAACAACAAATTCTTTTTCTTTCGTAGAAATCGATTTGTCAATGAATGGCTCTGGCTTTGTTCCCCAATTATGAAATAAGTAAGAATTATTAAATGGGTCATTGATATCCTCATTTTTTATTTGCTCATTTAATCCATGAACTTTTAATGCGGTATTATCTACTAAAATTTGCCCTTGATTCATTGTTACATTATCATTACCTAATCCTAATACAGTTGAAACTACAAGCCCATCAGTTCCATAAAAGGCAATATAATCTCCATACGTAATCGTGGCTTCCTTATCGATAATCATTGGCAAAAAATGCAGCATCCATTGTTCCCCAAGTAGATGGGCATATTTCGGTTCAATTACATCTAAAGAGGAAACATCATCGACAATCGGTAGTAGCTCATTTTGCTGACTAGCTGTTTGTAGGTTATTCTTTTGAGAAAATTCAACGAATAGCATTAACCCAATAATGAAACAAGCTGCAATAGATACTGAGACGACCTGCCAGTTACACTTTCTTTTTATTGGTTTAGGTTGCAATATGCGTTGCTTTATGTCGTTTGTAAATGGGGCATCTTGTCGCAATTCTTCTTTTAGCTTGGCTTTAAATTCCTTCATAAAATATTGCCTCCAGTTCCTGATTTGTTTTCAACAATTCTCTCGCTCGACGAATCCTTGTACGAACGGTGTTTTGTGATACATTTAATAAACTTGCAATTTCAGAAACATCAAATTCTTCATAATAAAACAGTATAATGACTTCCCTATAATGAAGTGGTAATGCGAAGACAATTTGCTTTAAAGTTGAATAATCTTCAGTTGATATATACGTTTGCTCCACTGATGGTTCAGTTCTGCCTAGTGGTAAAAGTTTTGAAATAAATGATTTTCTCTTTTGTTTTCGTAGTTCATCATGACAACAATTAATAGCGATACGAGTTAAATAGGTTTTCAATGAAGCATCATTTCTAAAATCGTCTTTATGTAATAGATACTTCATTAGTACGTCCTGTGTAACTTCCTCTGCAAGCTGAAAATCCTTCATATACAAATAATTAAGATGATATAAATATTCACCATATTGTTCTACGATTTGTTCCAACGACAACTCACCTCGTTTCAATCCTACTACTTAGACGCTCGTTTCCTAAAAAATTGTTCAATCTCCTGAAAATATTTTTAGAATAGCCTTTTTATATTTACATTTTAAGTGCTTACTTAAAAGATTGCTGTTTTAGCAGTATTTGATGCTACTTATAGTCATTTAGATGATGCAACAGCTGCCTATGTATTATTCCAACTTCAGAATGTTAACTTAGGGGATAATTGGTTATAGAAGGGATTACTTAATTAAGTGTTACAGTGTAAACTTAATTTAAAGTAAACCTAAATAACATTTCCAAATAAAAATTTGGGAATACACCAAAAAGGCATGAAGGTTGTTTAATCAACGTTCGTGCCTTTTTGCGAGGACTATTATTTATATAGCACAAACAGTTGATGCAACAGCATTTATACTTGCTGGGGTTGTTCTTTAATTTGCATAAAAACATGTATAGTATATTTCTTATCGTTGTAAATCTGCATCTTTTCTGACGCTACCTATAAATAATGTTCCTCAATTAAATGGCCCTATAACAAAAAGACACCCAATTTCTACATGAGTGTCTTAATTGAAATTAAAGTTTAATTTATTTAATTTCAAAAGTATTTACTGTAAAAATCCTGTCTTAGCTTTCCGCTTAGCTGAGCGTATATCTTTGTAGTCTCACTCTTTTCATGACCTAGTAAACTTTGAATGACATCAATTGGAGCACCGTTATTAATCATATGCGTTGCATAGCTGTGTCGTAATTGATGCGGATGTATACTCTTTTTTATACCAGCTCGATTTGATATGCGCTTGATAATATATCTTAAATTATCAATGCTCATCCGCCTTTTCGGCCTTCTATCCGTAATAAACAAACAAGGTTCCTTATCCTCTCGTTCATCTAAATACCTTTTTAACCAAATTGAACAGCGGGTATTAAAGTACACTTCCCTTTCTTTATCACCTTTCCCATGTACAATAACTGAATTCGTTTGAAAATCGATATCTTCGCGATTTAATTTTACAACTTCACCAATACGGCAGCCGGTTGAATACATAAACTCAAATAGTGCCTTCTCCATCGTTGTTTGACAAGCTTCCCTTAAATGCTCTATCTCTAATTCTGAGAGAAACTTAGGAATCCTTTTACCTAATTTCGGCTCTTTTAATTTAGCTGCAGGATTTTTTGGAATATAACCCTCTTCATGTGACCATCTAAATAGTGATTTAACACACCGAATTCTATGTCCTAAACTAGAAGGCTTTAAGTGGTCTCCTGATCGTATTAAATATTCTTTTAATTTATCTGTATTAAATTCGTTCATATCAATATCACCAAAAAATCGCAATAATAGATTATATTGAAAACAATATGTTTTTAATGTAAGTGATGAATATCCCTCGATTTTTTTATCCTGTTGATACTTTTTCCATGCTTCGGATAATAACATGTGTCTTTCACTCTCCCACTTAAATCTATTAATTCTAAATTCTATTATGTTCAATGAAAGACTTTTTCATACGAGGATATTCAACAACCTAAAAATATTGATAGTTTCGAACTCTAATTAATCTAAAAAGGCACTTTCCTTGTTTCCAGAAAAGCGCCCGATTGTGGAAGATAATAAGCACATGTCTTCTTTAACTAACTTATCATTAGTTGAAGAAGATTCATTCTATCCCCTTAAATCTCCAATAGTTTTTTGGGGGAAATAATTATTTAATCCATATAATTAAATGTATGATTGGACTTTGTGATAATTCAATATCATGCGCCTTTCCTGTCTCGAGCTTTTCTCGATATGAGTAATATGAGGAAGTTTATTACTAATAGGAGTAGTACCACGTGTATTTTGGGTCAATTCCAATTAAGTAATTCACCTAAAGTTCTATTTTATATTTTTTTCAGCTGCGTAATCACCATAAAAGTAAGTGTCCCTTAAATCATCATATTTAGGAGTAGCAATTATGGTATATTTACCATTTTCATCGACTTCAAACAAAGCTACATTATTATATTCCGATCCCGCATTTGAATCATCTACTAATATATCTATGTTGTATATACCTTTTGTTAATACTCCACTCTTTTGAAAGTCCTCAATTAGATCCTTTGCCTTTGGAATAGGATGTTTATTTTTATTTATATCAAATTCAAATAGAAAATTCACCACACCTACATACCTGCTATTATAATTTTCACGTCGGGGGTCACTTGGTATTAATGTAGGTAAAAGATCAATAGTATCAATCTTTTGAGTCTTTTTAAAATTATCAAGTAGCTCTTGAGAATCATTTATATTAAACTCCATGTTATCGTAAGGAAATATACGAATAGGACCATTTTCTTCTGGGACAGTTTTATTAGGATATTTTACTAACCCATAATTTTTTATGATCTGTCTCATTACTTGAACTACTTCTGGATGTTGCTCAATATATGCACCCTTGAATTGTTCGAAATAGATATCACTACTTTTCTCTTTTAAAATTTTCAAAGTATCTCTTTCAATCATTAGGGACGGATAAGCACGATACGGCTTTTTCATTTCTATATAAGTTTGATGGTCAATACCTTCAAACCAATTATTAGTTGTCTTAATAATAGAAAACTCATCTTGTATTCCATAGTTTGTTTTTAAATATTCTTGTATTGGTTGATTCAGATCATCTTTAGAGAAACATCCACTAAGAATTAGGATTGATGTACTTGCTAAGATGACTTGAATCAATCTTTTAATACTCTTCATTTCCCAAACTCCATTTCCTAAATTTTAATAATATTATAACATTTTCCATTCAACTAAACTGCCACGTTGGCATAAGTACACTTCTTCACAATCTTACGAAACAATTAATAAAGTCACTCCATAATCTGGCCCGTTTGTTGAACACAAGTTAAACAACACTCTTCAACTAACCGCCCCGTTAATTCAATAAGAAAAAAATAGCCGCATATGCAACTCAATGATCTTCAAGTAAAGAACCCGTTAGCCATCCAAGTAGCGCAAAAATCAGCACTTCACCACAGAAAATGAAAGATTATTACGTTCTTTCATGGGAGTTGAAGAAACGTATCTACTTAAATTCATTTGCAAATGCACCATTTTCGTTATGCAATAAATATCTTTTATCATTAACTACATTATGGTAATCAATTTCTAAAAAATATGTTGCTTTACTTAGAACGTCATAAAAGAAAGGAACAAACTCCAAATCTTTAAAAACATAAACTTCTATTTGTTCATCATTATTTCTATATGCTTCAAATATACGATGGTTTCCATTGATACAATAAGGTTTGTTGTTGGTTAAATATCGACTCTGAAGTACCATTACAGGATTTTTATGATTGGGTTTTATTCGGTTTGGGTCTTTATTTATGTTACCTTGGTCAACAGCTTCGATTATATTCGATGGAGAAGTCTTTATGGGTTTAATGTTTTTTTCTTTTATAAATGTAGTAGCCCCGTCTATGTCTAAGGTATACTCAAATACCCCAGTCGTGAACTCTGCATATAACGAGAATGTCTCCTGACCAATTGGATGTATCACTGGGTAAGTTTCATCTACAAGAGTTTGGTTTAAAATATCAGTCCATTTTGAGGCAACTTCAACCCCATAGCTGGATTCTTTCCGCATTACTTGAATGCGTGAAATAAAGTGTTTAAAAGGTTTGAATTCCTGAGACTCTTTTTCGTATAATTCTATTTTACTTCCCATTTAATATCCCCTTTGCTACTTTTATATCAAAAAATCAAATTCACTTTTTTTTAGATTTCTATTAATAACCACCGTTTATACACCCCATTATTTTTAAGACATTTTATTTACTTCTATGTAAAGCAATTATTGTCCTTCTTCAATTAAACTGCGCCGTTAGTTTAAGTACATTTCTTCACAATCTTTATAGTTACATTAACATAAATATCCAACAAAAAATCATCTAACCTCTAAGAAATCTACAGAGGAGAGATGATTTTAATCAAACTTTATTACAAATTATCGATCTTTATTATAAATAATCAATCTTTATTACAAAGCTACACAAGGCCCCCCCTCAAAATTCAGCGAATTGAGAGATTAACTGCCCGTAAAAGCCCGATTGGTGAAGACCCCAAAGGATTAACGTTTCACTTTATTTAATCTGCTTGAGATGAAAATCGCACTTGAGAAAATAAAGATACCTGTACATAGCCACATCGTAATTCCCTTCCATTGACCATTTAATAATCTGATGTTCGTGAGGATGATAAATTGCATGAAACAAGTAGCTATATAAAGAGCGAAGGGATAGTTCATTTGAGACTCCCACCCCTAAAGGGACAAGCTGACTAATGTCAGTGGGATTCCTGAGTAACTAAGCGTTCGCAGTCCATTTCTGTTTTGAACAGCTCTCAAGATTGGGGTATCCCATTACCCCTCCCTATCCAGTGCATATAGCAGATAGGGCTACACTACTGTTACCATAGCGTATAGTTGGTTTCGTTCGATGTGTTTTAGCGTCTTTTTCATGACGACACATATTGTTTTACCGATAGCATGAATTAGGCTATCGAACCTTTATACAATATCCAATTTTCAATGAACGAGCGTATTTTATAGACTTTACTTGTCTATACATGAAGTATAACACCCTTTCAGACAATTAAGGTACCTCTTGTCTGACCTCACTTTCATCCCATGTCTAAAGACGTGCTACACCCTGCATGGGCTTTCTCGTTTGGCAAATCTGTAACCACCTCCATTTCGAAGTATTCCATTTATTGTATGATTCAACTACTATTTTAAAAATCCTTTATATACAGAACAAAAGTACTGCAATGATTTTTTGCAGTACTCTTAAATCTATTGATTTAGCTTCCAAATGCAAAAATAAGTTCTGCCTCACAAGCTATTTTTCCATCAACCGTTGCTATTCCACGTCCCTTACCAATGGCACCCTTTAAGCGTGTAATTTCCACTTCAAGTCGCAGTTGATCACCAGGTTTAACTTGTTTTTTAAAGCGACAATTATCAATACCTGCTAGTAATCCAAGTCTCCCTTGATTTCCTTCTTTTGTGAGCATAATAATCGCACTTACTTGTGCTAATGCTTCCACAATTAGCACACCCGGCATTACTGGATAATTAGGAAAATGCCCATTAAAAAATTCTTCGTTTATTGTTACATTTTTAATGGCTACCGCTCTCTTGCCTTCCTCTAACTCCAATACTCTATCCACTAAAAGAAATGGGTAACGATGTCTAATGACTTCTTGTATTTGTTGAATATCTAGCATTAAAAAACCTCCAAATAATTTATTACCTAATTCTATCATTAAATATTAGTAGTTGGTACTATTTTTAGACGTTTTTGATTGCATAATAAAAGTCACACCTCCTTAGATGTGACTTGATATTCTTTAAGAAAGCTCTTTCATAAATGAATTAATCCTTAAAATAAAAGTATTTGTCCAACAACAAGTAATATAAAAATCGCTACACCTAAATAGAGTAAGCTTCATTATTTTGCACTGTTCCACTCTCGAAGTCCTATAATGATGAAGGTAAGCACTACAAAAATAATAAACAACTTATGATCATAATGAAAACATATCAAATAATTTGTGCGACGAAAGTTAAATCCCATCTCATTGTTTTCAATTTATCAACTCAACCATTTCTCTATAATTCAATAACAAATAATATTATATGAATATTATTTATTCGTTTGTATTTTCTGACAATAATTATAATCACGACTTTTCCGTATTTCATATCGACAGTTATACAGGAGATAGATTATAATATTTTTTGCATTCATTAGATCAATCTTATTATTGTCTTAACTGAATGTTAGTTTTATTAGAATAGGATGGGTAAACATGTTATCTTTTATTGCAATAGTTCTTCTCTTATTTTTAATTCCTGGTCCTGCAGTTATCATTACCATTACGCAAACACTGAAAGGTGGAAAAAAGAACGGTATTTCCACTGCATTAGGCATTGGACTAGGTGATTTAGTTCATACGTTAGCAGCTGTATTAGGGTTATCAGCAATTTTAATGAACTCTGCCACTGCCTTTGAAGTGGTGAAATTTATAGGTGTTGCATACCTTGTTTATTTAGGTATTCAAATGCTATTAACAAAACCACAAAAAATAGAAAAACCAACTGTTGAGCAAAGCCCTGCAAGTACTTCATTCCGACAAGGGTTTTTAGCGGAAATTTTAAATCCAAAAACGGCATTGTTTTTCTTAGCATTTTTACCACAATTTATTCAGCATAATGGCCAATCAGTCACTGTACAATTATTGATTTTGGGCATTACATTTGTTGTGATGAGCGCTTTGTATACTATTTTATTAGCAATTATTACTAGCTTCATCGGCGAGAAAATCTTTACGAAGACAACAAACAATGGTTCACGTTGGATTGAAAAGGCTGTTGGGTTCGTTTATATAGGACTAGGCGTTAAATTAGCACTTCAAACTCAAAGTAGATAAGATTTAGTTTCTTAGGGAGAACACGATTTAAAACGTGCTATCCCTTTTCTATATCAAATGTTATCTTCTATCTTAAGACAATCATATTGTACATGGGTATAACTGTAAACAAGCATTCTACCGTCAAATAGGCTTTTACTCAGCTTTAAAGTAACCACCCATAATAGAACCCCAATTGTTAGTTTTGGAGTACATTCATTAATATTAATATGTGAAGTCTTCTAGCTGAAAATCAACCATAGATCTTTCATCTTACGAATGTGATGTTAATGGAAATAAAGGTCGTTCTATCCCAAATTTTATCATCGGTCGAATAAACAACACATCGTCCTCCGCTTCTATTACTTCAGATTCCACATCATTACAATCAGAGATAAAATGAAAGATAATTCTTTTTATATCCGATGATGTAATATAGCTTAAAACCTCTTCTACATCAATTTTTCTTCGACTAATAACATCAAAAAGATGTAATTCCTCATCCTCTTTTTCGAATAATACAATAATGCCTTCTTCTTCGACAAAATAAATTGAATTAGGAAATGCAATAAGAAAATAGAACATAAGTAAACTTTCATTATCTTTCACACTTAAGATCGACGACGCTGGAATTCTCTCCTTCGCATACAATTTCAATAAAGATAAATCGTTGCTATTTTCAATATCTAATTTTCGGATTGCTGTATTTGATTTTTTCTTTAAATTATCAGCATTTAAAAAATACCTACTTTCTTGTACTCTCGAAAACCCAAACTTCGGATAAAAATCAAGGACTGTTTCATTCGCAAATAAATAGATAAATTCACATTGCTCCTCATATTTGTCAATGATGTCATCCATTAATTTTCTTGCTAAACCTTTATGACGATAATCTGGATGTGTCATTACTGAACCAATTTGTATGGCTTTATATTCCTTACCGTTTACAACTACAGTCATTTTACTTATTGATGCGTTGGCAATAACTTTATCTCCATCCAAATATGAATAACAGATATATTGATCGTTCCAGCATCCTTTTTCATACCATTGGTTAAAATCTAAATCAAAAACTAACTTTGCTAAGTCATTGAAACTTTCTCTATATTTTTGATTGTCCTTGTAATCATATACTAATTGATAATTTGTCATAATTACGCCCCTTTTCTTGATTTGGTTACTTCGAAGTAAATAATTAAAACATTACCATCGTCCTCACCTCCTAAAAAACATAAAAAAGACTATAAGAAGAAATTCTTCTCATAGTCAAATTTAAATTCAATATAAAATCATTACGCCTCAGAGTAATTGTTGTTGCTGTCGCTTCGCTTTCGCACAGATAAAGATTGTTGCTGTCGCTTCGCTTTCGCACAGAAAAAAATTGCCGTTGGCGCCTTGGCTTCCGCACAAAAACTTTGCGACCAGGTTTTGCCTTGACACCGGCTAGAGGCATATAGGAAATATTGAATATGTGATTTGAATAGATATGATGTCTTCTAATCGCTAATGAGCAAATGGGCGAACTAAAAAGAACTAAGGAATAAACCTTAATTTTTGCCTATTGCACTATAAAATTCTGTTGAATTCCATTAGCCATTAATAAGTTTCATCATAAACAATCAAAACCTCATTTCAACATGTATTTATCCCAACTATACATTTTTATGGATACTTTTGTAAAGACTAAATAAAAGTTATTGCTTATAGCCCTATATGTGCGGTTTTTATGTACAAGCTTATAGACCTATAGCAAATCAAAAGTCTATAAGCTTGATGTTGTCTTATTCTATTTACTGTTTTGGTGTATTTGCGGTAAGTGGATTACTGTTTGCTACTAATTGTACTGGTGTCGTAGCTTGCTGAGTAGACTGTGTCATTTGTTGTGCATTGTTGAAATTTAATTTCCCTAAGCCTTTCAGCGCACCAAAAATAGCAGCCCCTATAATTCCCCATGTTAAAAATCTCACTAATGAAAGCCTCCTTTCTCATATTAAATATTTTAAAACAACTTTAGTATTGGAAATCAGATACGGTTTATACTGTATAAGCTATAAGAGCTTTTAAATCTTGTTTAATTTACTAATTATTGGCCCATCACAAAAGTTGGAGATGACATTTTTAAAAATTAGCAATGGATATAGGTTGATTGGAATGGAGAGGTGGAGGCTTGGCGACTCCTTAGAGATCAGTGGTACATCGAAAATTATTGTCTAACAATAGTATTTCATAAAATCAGAAGGCTGTTTTCTAAAAAATTGTTGCTAAAAACATAAAGACAGATTAAATCTACAAAATATGTAGAGAATGAACTCTGTCTTTTTGTTTTGATATTTCGCAAACCGAATTTTTAACTAAAGCACTCAGTTAGTTTAAATATGATTTCTCATAAATTCTTGGATATTCTTAATAAGTAGTGGATTACAGATAATTGGTTGAAACCGTGACTTCCTAAAGCATTTAAAATCTTGTGTCTCCAATAAAATGCGGTAGATATATGAATTTTTAAAGAGTCTGAAATCTTTGGTAATGTAACACCGTTTATCATCATTTTAATGTATTTAATCCAATTTTCCGGATAACGCGAATCTGTAAAAGGCATATTAGTCATATCATTAAATGTTTTTCCACAATCCTTACATAAATATCTTTGTCTAGAACGATATTTACCATTGCGTTTTACGGCAGTATTTCCGCAATGAAGACAACCTAAACTAGACGAAAAGCGAGACTCCTTGATCTTAGGAAGTAATTTTTCCATTTTATTTCTTCTTTTGGATATAGATCTTGTTTCATTGCCTTAAATAAGGCTAGTTGATCTGCTCTTCCTAATTCTTCGACTGCTTCATACACATATCTCCACATTATTGAACACCTCCTAAAAATGCATTATATTCAACCATATTCAGTATTTTCAAGAGAGCAACAATCTATTACGAAAACAGCCAATCAAAAAGAGCATCCCCTTTGGACGCCCTCTTAAAAATCATTCAATAATAATTATTTAAAAAATTAATAATAACGTTATTTATTTTTTCTAAGTAATCATCCGAAGGGAAATGCCCCATGTTAAATGATTGAAAAATAGTCAAATTCGGTATGACTTGTTCAGCTCTTCTTTTAATCTTCTTTTTCGGAAAGAAAATGTCCTTCTCTCCAGCGATAATTAATGTAGGTGAAAAGTAATTTTCTAATTCTTTTCTAACTGTTAATTTTGGCATCTCTTGCTCTAATTTTACGTAACGAAAAATATCTCCAATAATCTGCCGGTCCATCTCCTTCATACAATCAGCAGACATTCTATCGGTAATTTTTTCAAGATACTTTGCTGACGAAGTATTTTTAAACAAGAGCAAAGGGATTAAGATATGTTGAATCATCTCCATTTTGGAGCCAAGTTTTAATCCAGCAGGAGAAACAAGCACAGCACAATCTATCCTATCTGGCATATAAGTAGCTAACCTTAAAACGATACCCGCTCCGTACGATGGCCCTAAAAAAGCACATTTTTTAATGTTAAAATAATCCATCAATTCAGCTATCCATTGCGCAAAGCTATCATCCTTAGCTGAAATTCTCTTTTGCTCACTATATCCTGGATGACCAATCGTATCAGGCGCATAAATTCTATATTTTTGTATTAAGGGCTTTAACCAGGAGAGTGTCATCGGATTAACGCAATTCCCACCTTGAAAAATAAACAATGGCTTTCCTTCTTTTGGACCAGCCATAAGCACATGTGTTTTTCCAAAGGATGTATCCACAAAAGCCCTTTCAACTTCAAAATCAAATGAATTTAAATACTGTTCATAGTGCGTTAAAATTTTCAATCTACCGTTATCACTGTTATAAATTGTATGCTTCATAAAACCCCTCCTGTATCAATTTTACAGGAATTAGCTACAATTAAAATCGCTTTATTTAAAATATATATTCTTCACCGTCTTCCGGCACGAACACATGAGCAGTGATTCCTTTTTCATTTATAAAGCTTCTTAAATCCTCTCTTGATAATGTCCAATGATTGACAGCTTCCATATGACTTACGATAATTTTTGCGTTTGGAGCAGCTTTATATACTTCATAAATATCATCTTTTCCCATTATGAGAGAGCCTCCCTCTAAAAATTGATTGTCTCCCCCATTAACAATTATAATTTCTGGTTGATTTTTTTCTAAAACTTCTTGTACTCCGTCATACCATACAGTATCACCAGCGATATATAATCTTTTTTCATTTGGGTGGTTAAAGACAACGCCACACACTTGACCAGTAAATTTTAAAATTTCTCCCCTGCCATGTTCACCTTCTGTTTTAATTAATTGAATACCTTCAAAAACTGTATCTTCTTGTAAAACTTCCACATTGGAAAAGCCAGCATTTTTAACCTCTTTAGCATCTTCTTCATTTTGTACAAACATTTTAAGATCTTTTGGTAGTACTTCTTTAGCGACTTCATCAAAATGATCTAAATGCAAATGAGTAACGATTACAGCATCGACATTAATGAGATTGTCAATTGATGTTGGTAATGGAACTAATGGGTTATTTTGATCCTGTCTTAAAGAATTTGGATAAGGTGTATAAGCACCTTTATTTGCTAAAAATGGGTCAACTAAAAACTTTTTCCCTGCATATTCGAGTACTAAAGTGGCATTGCGAATTTGTTGAATGTTCATATTAATAACTCCTTTTCTATCAATTATGCCTCGGCATAATTGCGTCCGGAATCGGCTTTGTGCAAGCACAAAGAACTCTTTTCCGATTCCGTGACATCCGCCGGAGGCTTTAACTTCTTTCAGTAGAAGTTAAATTACATTTAGTTTATACTATGTCCAAATAGTAATTACATAGATAAAATCAAGTCTTTCAGTGATTTGACTTGAATAATGAAAGGAGTTACTACATGTTAGATAGTACGGATATGCGTATTATAGATGAGCTTTCCAAGAACAGCCGTATTACGATGAAAGAATTGGGTGAGAAAGTTCATTTGACTGGGCAAGCAGCGTCATCGAGGGTTGCAAAACTAGAAGATAATGGAGTCATTGAGGGCTATACAATTAACGTTAATCAAGTAAAATTAGGGAGCATTGTCCATGCATTTCTTAATATTTATACAAAAAGTCCGTACCATGAACCTTTTCTTTCATTTATAAAAACGCAGCAGCATTATATTATTAATAACTTTAAAATTAGCGGAGATAGTTGCTATCTTCTTGAATGCAGATTCCCGTCAAATGAGGTACTAGATCAGTTTTTAGTCGATTTAAATAAGCATGCAAACTATAAATTGTCTATTGTCATTAGTAAATAGTGAAATACCAGAGATTTCCTAGGGCACTGAAAAAGTCGATTTGCCACAAAAAATGTGATGCAAATCGACTTTTTCGAGTTTCTAAATCCAACAAAAGACAGATTTATAATATAAAAAATGAATTCCTTTAGTTTTTCAGTGCCCTTTGGATTGCCTGGTATTTTTCACTTATTTATTTTAATTCTCCACTTTAACATAAACACTACCAATTAACCTTCCATCAGTATAAGCATCTAGCTTCCACATGCCGCCTTCTGGGAAAGTCATATTGGTCGGAGCATGGTTATCTGCCCCACTGTTCGGTCCAAGTAACTTAGCATCTGTAACTAATTCAATTTCTTTATTTGTCAATTGGTGAGTTCTCTTGATGCTAAGTATCTCTCCTGTTTTGACGCGATTTCCCCAAAAGTGCCAGCCATACTTTCCTGTTTTGCGAGCAAATATTTTTTCGTCTTTACTATGCGAAAATCCTAATAATTGCGGTTCACCAATCATGCTTAAGTTTTTGGATGTGAAATACTCACTTTCTTTCCATTCAATTTCTTTTGCCAAAGCTTCTCCAACAAGTTTCGAGCTTTTATCCTGTTGAATAATATCGTTTGATTCTTTAGGTGAGCAACCTACTAATAACAACCCACAAATTATGAAGCCTAAAAATTTTTTCATACATATTTCCCCTTTTTATTGTTTAACGACTATTATTCATTATTTGTTACAAATCCAAATTTTATCATTGCCATTTCCGTTATATTCTACGTGTAATTGCGCAATCTAAAACGTAACCAATAAACATTATCGGAGGATTTAACAATGAAAAAATTATTGTATATGGGAGCGTTAGCAGCATTACTACTAACTGCATGTTCTTCTAAAGATGAAGCTCCAGCTAGTGAACACGCAGAGGCAAAAGAAAAAACCGTCAATGCTGAAACAAAAGAAAATCTTGAAAATTTTTTTCTAGATGAAATGGTAGATCCATCTGAAAAATGATTGAAGAAATATTATAACCGTTGAAGACAGATAACTAATGAAGGTTATCTGTTCTTTATTGTATTTTCTTTACTAATAAGTTTGTCTGTCTTTATTCACAAATGGTTGTTATCACCTATCGTACAAAACGGGATAGAGAGCAACAGGAATTGTAAATAGGGTGCGCAAATCAATTATGCCTCGGTATAATTGCGTCCGGAGGCTTTAATATGTCTTTTATGCCGAAAGCGTAGCGACAAGGTACAGGTGTTTGGACACTCGCTGAAAAGTAACTTAAATCCGCATTCATCTCACCATCTATAGAGGTGGGAGACTTCTGCTGAAAGTAGTGAAACGTTATTTACAAAAGCTGATGCTATAAATATTTTTAAAAATAGGTGATATTTTTTCTTTCCAAACAAATTATGGACCTATTTACAAAATAACTCCAAAATTCTATAGTCCAAGCTCTTAATATTGAAAACTGCACCTCCATTATTAGACATTTAACTAACAATTGGAGGTGCAGCTCATATTGAAATGTTTTTATTGTTTTAATTAGACAGTGCCTTACTCCATTGCTTTGATTTTTCTTTCTTTTTCAGAACAACGAACGATATGGATGTACCTTGATTTAGTTTACTGTTAATTTGAAGTCCCTCACCGTAATGTTGTTTTAAACGGAGGTCTGTATTCAGCAATCCAATTCCAGTTGATATCTCCGATTTTCTTACAAGTAAACGTTCCATCGTCGCTTCATCCATGCCAATACCATCATCCGACACAGTGATCTCAATGTATGTGTCATAATCTACAATGCGAAGATGAATATTCCCGCCATTTTCACGGGGCAAAATACCATGTTTCAAAGCATTTTCAATCAATGGTTGAATGGTCAGTGATGGGATCATGACGTCTGTAGAAACGTCCACATCCCACGTTATATTTATCCGCTCCCCAAAACGTTCCTTATGAATATATAGATAGGATCGTACAAGATTTAACTCATCCTCAATTGGAACAAGTTCATCAATATTTTGGAACTTAAATGATTCCCTTAAAAAATCACTGAGTGCTTCGAGCAGCTTACTTGTACGCTCAAGATCAATTTCACTTAATGTGATAATGGAATTTAATGTATTGAATAAAAAATGAGGCTGTATTTGTGCCTGAAGCCAAGCTGCCTCCATTCGAAGTCTTTCTTGTGCAGATTGTTTAACGTCAGTAAGTGCTTTTACTCTTGAACTTAACTCCAGAGCATCAACAGGCTTTGTGACGTAATCATTAGCACCAGCTAAAAATCCATTTTCAATGTCTTGAGGCTGACTTCTTGCTGTAAGAAGCAAAACAGGGAGTTCTGTTATTGAAAATTGCTGACGAATCGTACGTACTAATTCGTATCCAGACATATTTGGCATCATCACGTCTGATATGACCAAATCCCACTCTTGAGACATTAATATTTCGAGAGCTTTACTACCACTTGTGACTGTTACTAAGTCATATTTTTCTATTGAAAGAATTGTTTCGATAACTCTTAAGTTAACTGGATCATCATCCACGACCAATACTCTAGGTCGATTTGCTTCAAAGATTGAATGGTTTTCAGCGTGATAATTAATTGGATTTGTAAAAGTCACTCCTGTTAAAGCATCCTTCGCATTTGATCGCAGAGCCACATTTTCTGTATTTTGCTCATCTCTTAGATTTGATATTGGTAGGGTAAAAGTAAATTCTGACCCTTTACCTACAACTGAATTTGCTTGTAATGTTCCCCCATGTAGTTCAACCAAACGTTTACTAATACTAAGTCCTAGCCCAAATCCGCCTTCAATCATTGCCTTACTAAGGGTACCCTGCTCATAAGGTTCAAATATACGCTGAAGGGCTTCCTTATCAATACCAATACCAGTATCCGAAATCACAATTTCCGCCATACCATTTTTCACATGACCTGATATGGTTACTTCACCCTCGTTCGTGTATTTCACTGCATTATGAAGTAAATTGAAAACAATTTGAATAACCCTATTTTCATCAGCAACTACTTTTGGAAAATTTTCAGGGATTTTATTAATTAACTGAATCTGCTTTCCTTCTCTCATTACATAGAGCATATCTAATACACCCGATACAATTGTGTGAATCGAAAAAGTTCTAAGTTGTAGCTTGGGTGTATTGTCTTTTAAGCTCATAACGTCCAGTAAATCATTTAACATAAGTGACATACGACGCCCTACTGACAGCACTGTTTCTAAATCCTTGACACTTTTGTCACTGAGTACATGTTCTTCTCTTTCCAAAACAGCTTTAGAAATGTTAAGTATCCCATGGAGTGGATTTCGTAACTCATGAGACGTATTGGCGAGGAATTCATCCTTTAACTTATCTGTTTTTTGTAGCTTACTAGCAAGGTCTTTTGTATCCGAATAAACTTTAGAATATCCTTTAAACCATAAAGTAGCCAAACAAGCCATTGTGATAATAAGATCAAATGGATACATGATCACTTTTATCCCAAAGATGAGAAGTAGGCCATCCCAAATCATATTATTGCCAAATGCTAATATGGCAAGAAGTAAAAATATATTACTTCTGATCTCTTTAATAGATTTTCGCATTACTGTTAGGATCGTTATTACCAACGCAATACCTAAAATTATTATATATATTTCTTGATTAGTTACTATATAGCGAGTAGGCAGCACGATTGCCATAAATGTAGCTATACCACAAAAAATACTAAACCAACTTATATATTTTCTCACATGGTGAGGCAACCAATGTTTTATGCATTGGAGTAGTGAAAAGCCTATCCCTACCATAGCAAGATGAACTAATTTAAAACCCCAGTCGTAATTAATCGGAAACCAATAAGATAATAATTTGTCATCGCTTGCTAATAGGTAATAAAACATAGTGCATATCGATAACAGAGAAAAGTAAAGAAATCTTTTATCCTTGTTTCCTACCAAATATAAAATGATGGAATAGATAGCGTGTATTAGAAAAACTACAGCCACCAGTTGCTGCATTGTTACTGACAATTGAGTTTCCCAAGCTAATATATCTTCTTTTCCTAATTTAATGGAGCGAACAATTCCACCGCCACGAGGATCCTTAAAGTTAGAAGCCTGAACAATAATTTCGATTTCTTTATGACCGTTTGCTTCAAAGGAAGCCGTATATGGAACATTTTTGGCAACTGTATTTTCTGCATTCTCCCCTATTTCTCCTGATTTTTCCAACCGTCGTCCATTTACATAAATTTCTGAGGAACTCCGAACACTCGGAACTCGAATACTGTAAGTTATATTGTCTTCTGGATTGACGAGTAATTTTAAGCGATATGAACCGTAACCATAAGGGGTCATCTCTCCCTCTTGTAAAGAAGTACCCCATCCCTTTGGAACCTGTATGTATTTAGCATGATCCTCCGTTGATTGTAAATTCTTCTCTTCACTAATCAACCAATAATAAGGATAAAACTCCCACTCTCCATCAAGGGTAATGGAATGGCCGTCAAAAAAATTCCAATTTCTTAAATCGATTTGCCCTTTTACAGCATATGGTTGATCTGAATTTTTAAATAACTCCAGCCATAAAATTCGTGAGCCTGTTAGAAATATAAAAAACAAGCTAATGATGAGAACAATTTTTCTCTTTTTCATTAAAAATAATTGTCAAAAGGTAGTTTGTGTTTTTCTATTATTAACACAAGTTCCTTAGGCCAAACTACACCTCCTACGATATATTATCCTATCAGAGTTACTATTATTTTTAAATCTAATTTTTTGTCTTAAATCCAAATTTTACAATTCTGCAATATTTATAATGTCGATGATTGTTTAACAGGTGGTTTAATGCAAGAGTCAAATTTTAGGTAGTCAATATCGTACAATAAAAGCTGAAAGATTTGTGCTACACTTACTTCCATATTACCGAAAAGAAGGTGTTCATGAGATGTTAGAAGAAAGAACCGTTCACTTTGATAATGATCTTCAGATTGAAGCCTATCGTTTCTGTGGAATCATGCAAAAATTCCCAAACCACTTCCATGAATACTATGTGATTGGGTTCATAGAGAGTGGCCAAAGACGATTAACTTGCAAGAACAAAGAATATATCATCAATACCGGTGATTTAATATGTTTTAATCCTCTGGATAATCATGCTTGTGAACAGATTGACAACAAAACATTAGATTATCGATGTTTAAATATTAAGCCTGAAATCATGCGAAAAGTAACCAAAGAGATTACTGGAAAAGACTATCTGCCCCAGTTTAAAACTCCAGTTGCTTATTTAAGTGAACAAACAAGCATATTACATAATCTTCATCAGATGATCATGAACGAATTACCAAATGATGAAAAGCAAGAAACATTTTATATTTTTATCAAGCAGTTAATTGACGAATATACAGAGCCTCCTAATGAAGCTGATTCTGGTGCAAAAACAGAAATGATTAAAAATCTTTGTCAATATATAGAAGCACATTATCAAGAGCGAATTACTTTAGATGATTTAGCGAGAATGGCAAATATGAATAAATATTCTTTAGTTCGAGCATTTACCCGTGTTCGCGGCATTACGCCGTATCGCTATCTACAAACAATACGTATCAATGAGGCAAAGAAGCTTTTGGAACAGGGAGTGCCGCCATTAGATGCGGCCCTGTATAGTGGCTTCGGCGATCAAAGTCACTTTAGCCATTTTTTTATGGAATTTATCGGTTTAACACCTAAACAATATCAAAATATTTTTACTAAACTTGATGAACAATCGACTATTAGAAAGGACTAGTATATGGAGAAAAAAAATACTGTTGGTCATACAGCAGCACTTATTACCATTTTGATTTGGGGAACAACTTTTATCTCTACTAAAATATTATTGAATGATTTTACCCCTATTGAAATCCTATTTTTTCGTTTTGTCATAGGTTTCGTTGCGTTAATGATGATCTACCCGTACCGACTAAAATTAACGAATAAAAAACATGAATTTATTTTTGCTAGTGCTGGTTTATGTGGTGTTACGTTTTATTACCTTTTAGAGAATATTGCCTTAACCTTTACAATGGCTTCTAATGTTGGCGTTATCAGTTCCGTCGTTCCCTTTTTCACAGCCATTCTCACCTACCTATTTTTGAAGGAGGAACCATTACGGATCAACTTTTTCATTGGATTTATTGTTGCAATTACTGGAATCTACCTCATCAGCTTTAACAGTACTTCAAAGTTCCAGCTAAACCCCTTAGGAGATTTATTAGCTGTAATTGCTACGCTCGTTTGGGCTACTTATTCTGTATTGACTAAAAAAATAAGTGGTTACGGATATCATACAATTCAAACGACAAGAAGGGTGTTTTTTTACGGGATTCTATTTATGATGCCTGCCCTTTTCCTGTTTGATTTTGAATGGGAACTGAAACGTTTTACAAATCCAGTTTCTTTATTCAATATAATATTCTTAGGTCTTGGTGCTTCTGCTCTTTGTTTTATTACATGGGGCTATGCTGTTAAAACGCTAGGCACCATTAAAAGTAGTATTTATATTTACGCGGTTCCTGTCATTACAGTACTAACATCTATAATTGTATTACATGAACAAATAACTTATTTGGCGGCATTCGGTATAGTTCTAACATTATCTGGTCTTTTTATTTCTGAGAAAAACTTAGTTCAAAAAAACAGAAAAAAAACACGAGTCTAACAAAATTTAATTAATCAATAAAAATCACCAGAAAACTGAAATTGGAGTAGCTGGTGATTTTCATGTTTATCGAGTAATATAAAGTCGATTAATAGCTAAAATATCTTCAGGGTTATGTAATATATCAGTAGGGAATGCACCTACTAATTTATCTTTATTGCCTTCTCCCCATAATGCGCCAAAACTCATTATACCAGCCGCATTAGCAGCTAAAATATCTGTTGGCTGACCAATTACGACTTTTATTAAAGGTACTTGGCACACGAAATCTTGCTCGTCAGCGATACCAGAAATGGACTTCGCCTTTGGTAGCAAGAATCCCACTGACGTTAGTCAGCTTGCCCTTTAGGGGTGGGAGTGTCAAAAAAACTTTAACTGTTTCAGCGCATAATCGGTTGTCATTGTTATGTTTTCTGGGATTTCATTTATTGAAAACCACTGCACTTCCTCTAAAGCATGAGGCTCTCTATTTTGTACTTCTCCATTCGTAATACGAGCAGCGAAAGTAGGCGCAACATAATGAACATTCTCTGATTGAATAATATGGTTGGTCACACATACCAATTGTGTAATTTCGATGTCCACTCCAAGCTCTTCCTTTATCTCACGTATGATCGCATTTTCTATTGTTTCCATGTAGTCAACCTTGCCACCAGGTAAGCTCCAACAGCCTGCTTCAGGTGCTTTTTTACGTAAAACGAGTAAAATTTTATTAGCCTTATCTAGGATAACCGCCCCCACGCCAACTTTTGTTGATTTCTCTTTTTCCATTTTTATGTCCTCCTCTATAATGACTAACCTCTATCGAATGTTTAATTTCCATAAAGCTAAAATATGTTGCGAATAGTAGATGCCCCTTCATAACGATAAAACTTGTAATATTACTTGGAAAAGTGTAGGAAAATTTATTACTAACTATATTCCATTATTTATTTTTTTAGTTAGATGATTACCATCTTTCCTTTTTACAGCTTTGCGTATTATAGATTGTAGAAAGCAGGGAGTAGTTATGGGCTGTTCAGGTAATGGTTACGGCACAGGGTCCGCTTTTGCCCTAATTGTAGTATTATTCATTCTTTTAATTATCGTTGGCGCTACTTTTATTAAATACTAAAAAACGATTACGCCAACACCTCTATTGCTCATATTTTTATGAGAGAAATACTAATTTACCCCTACATCTTCAAGGGTCACCTTCCTCCAGTGACCCCTTTTTTCTTTCATATACTTCTAACTTAATGACGAAACATTCACTATTATTTTGAAATCAAATTCTTTTCATTCGTCCCATACATCCATTTCCTTCAAAAATTTATATAGATACATACAAAAAAATGAAAGTCCAACCAATAGCAGAATTCCCCCAAATATAAAATTCGATAAAATATACCCTTGCTTTATTACGAGGAAACTATCTGTATCCATGCTTCCACCCATTGAAGTACTTAAATACTCATTTGCTGAATTTACACCATTTTCAACACCGTTTATTACAATTAAAAATCCAATCGCGATTAGGACAAATGTAAACAATCCAAATCCATACTTTTTTATATTCTTCATAATTTTTTCATCCATTTTCTCCTATTCCCCCACTCCTTCAAAAATATAGTATGTGTGAATGTTTATCACGGTCTTGAAATGATTTGACTTCATCCTTTATCACTAAATATTCGATTACTTTTTCCCACGGTCAAAACAAGTCGCTTGGTTTGGAAATATACACCTTTACCTCTAGCTGAACAATGTAGCTGACGCTTTGCTTTCGCTACAAAAAACATTTGCTGAAAAAAATAAATATTTGTATCAATTTTTGGAATATGAAAGGAATTTATGTATTTATTTAAGTAAAAATCATTTTATTTAATCGTTTTAATGATAAAGACCAAGACAGTAATTAATCTATCTTGGTCCATGCCATTATTATGATGTTTTAACCTTTATTAGAGAAAAAATATTAGTGTCATACGGAACACCGTTTTGGTGCATATAATTTTTTAATATCCCTTCTTTTTCAAAGCTTAATTTGATTAATAGTTTATTTGAAGCTTCATTTTCAGTGAAAACAATAGCTCCAATACGCATTAAATCCATCTCTTGAAAGCCAAATGATAGGACTCTATTAACAGCTTCCTGCGCATACCCTTTTCCCCAACTCTCAGGAAAAAGTGCATAGCTAATGTCAGCCCTTTTATGCTCAGTGGACCACTCTTGAAAACCAATAGTACCAATAATACCTTCTTGCCCTTTTAAGGCAATTCCCCATTTAATTCCACGTTTTTCATCATAATTTTTTGAAAAATTTTTAATTATTTGTTTAACCTGCTCTAAACTCGATAAAGGATTCTGCCCATAGTGGCGTAATACATCAGGATTTGAAAAACAATTTAAAACTTCTTGGGCGTCATGTTCGGTAAGTTCTCTTAACACTAATCGTTCAGTATCTAAAATAGGAAACATCTTCTACACTCCATTTCCAAATAAGTTATAAGTTAGATTCTATATTAAATGAGTGTGAGTTGCACTACTGATTTTTTAAATGTTCAAGAAATCCTATAGAATAAAACCTTTATAAATGACAATATCCAACAAGGTCCATTCCAATCAATGCATGCAAATCCATACAAAGAAAGACATAAAAATTCTAAAAATAGCTCTTTATAGATGGATAATGAAATGGTCTCTCATGCCAATAAACTTAGCAAACTCATCCCCAACTTGCCGTCCTGAACTAATTTTATCAATAATTCATGATTAAAACCCTTCCTTACATAAGGTAATTGGCCCTGAGTTCTTTATTTAGTACAACATACTATAAAGGAAAAAGAAGTTTCGTATGTTTGTGGTTGTCATATTAATTTGCCTCAACCATTGTTCCAATAGCACCTTATTCTCTATTTCATCAATGATCTCGTGCGCACCTGAAGGCAGGTCTTAAAATTGTAGCTATCAGTCATTACTTGTGGCGCTTGCTTATATGGGCCTAGTCGAAGTGGAAAATACCGCATTCCAATGTTTAGAAATTAATTTCAAATGTTCGAAAAGAAAACTCTGTAGAAATGGATGCCGGTAAATGTGAACCACACTTTAAAATAACAGTAGAAAATCAACATTAATCCCTTCTCCACAGTGCCCATAGCTGTATTTTATTAATAAAAAGGAAATGTATTATAAAGGCTATGACGTATTGTTACAGCCTTTTATAAAATATATTACTGTTCCTTTCTTCAAATAATCCTGCTATAAATTTTTATAAGGAGGGGATTGTTTTGAGTTATCCATCTTATGGAGTAAATACACCAGGTACAAATTTTGCCTTTGTTATTGTGTTATTCGTTCTTTTGATTATTGCCGGTCTTGGCTTGTTTTATTTATTAAGAACTTTAGTATGGAGCGGTGTGTAGTATTGCCTTATATCCAAAATACTTAAGTTATAGTCTGTTGGTTTTTTAATTATCATAAAGTTAAATTAAAGAATGGGTTAACGGATAATAGAAACTATGTTTGGTGCGATTTTAGGGCTTGCGTGTTTCTACGGAAGTCCTTTTTCATGTTTCTCATACTCTTAGGATAGTGGCAGAAATGTTCTAAACGTTTTGAGACAAATATCGTCGATCTCCTGGTTCTTCATTTCAAGAAACTTCGTTATAAAGTTAATTTCATTTTTCTACTAACGCTCTTCATATCAAAATGTTTATAAAAATCAATTGCTTTCTTATTGAATTCCCAAACATTTAACTCGATTGAGTCAACATCCCTTATTTTAGCCCAAGTTATACAAGCCTTGAATAACAATTTTCCGATTCCTTTTCTTTGTAGGTCTTCTTTTACACCAAAATCATGTATGTAAGCATATTTCCGTTGAACGAGAGACTCAAAAGGTGGAGAAGCTTCAACACTTATAATTGCGAAACCCACTACAACTTCATCTTCCTTTGCAATTAGAATATCACTCTCTTCGTTGTCAATTAGTTCTTTATAATAAGATTCGGGCATTACAGACTCCACACTTTTAAAAATCGTTGGTTCCTCCATCACATGCTCCTCATGCCCTTCTTTTACAATTTCATTCACAGCAAAATAATCTCCCTCTATTGCGATAAAAACCTCAATTGTCATCATATAAGCCCCCTCATATCAACCGCCCATTTTCAAACTGTACGAGCATCGAAATAATATTCCTTTTATTATACAGAGAAATGAGATCATGTGGTTTGATATTCCAATTTCACACCATCTTTTTCATTTCCTCATATCCGCTTTTCGATTGAGGCACATGACTTACAGAGTGGATAAATACAAAAAGACCAGGACTCACTTTATGAATGAGTGTCTGGCCCTTTGTATTTGTTTGACAAGATTACATTGATAGATTACAACATCATTCTAAACAATTTCTGAACAAACCCTAAAAATACTAAAATCTGCCTAATCAGTAAGGTTTAGTCGGCCACCACAAATTACCAACATCCAATAATTTCATTTCTATAGCCCATTTTCAAGAACTACAAATATACAATAGATTCGATGATATTGAATTCAGAAATTTGATGCAATCGACCGTAGATTCGATAATGTTGAACAGAGATTAGATACAATCGATCATATTATTGTTTCCTATTTTTAACATTAATCCCCTCTTAATTATTTTGCATAAACTTTCCCATTTACTACATCTTCAGTTTTCTATTATGGGGGACGGTATCAATAAACATAAAAAAGACTTAGTACCCATTATTAATCACCTGCTGGAGGCTTTAACTTAATTCAGCGGATGTTTGTACACCAGCTGAAAAGAACTTAAACCCGCATTCATTTGTAACTGCCGTTTCACTTACGTTACAAAAGACATTTGCTGAAAGAAGTTACATCATATTACTTATCCACGACCAGCTTGGAATTCAGGATATAAAGTCATTCCACCATCCGCAAATAGAGTAGTCCCTGTTACATAACTAGCTTGTGATGAAGCAAGCCATACTGCGACTGCGGCAATTTCCTCTGGTTTTCCGATATACCCCATTGGTACCATACTTTCCACATCTGCACGTTTTGCTGGATCTGCAAATTTTTCAGCATTTATGGGTGTATTGATCGCTCCAGGTCCGATGTTATTGACACGAATTCCCTTTGGAGCATATTCTAACGCTAATGTTTCTGTCATTAACTTAATGCCCCCTTTACTAGCGGCATAATGCACGAATAAAGGCCAAGGAATTTTCTCATGAACACTGGACATATTGATAACAGTACCTTTAATATCGTTCTCCACGAAGTATTTAATTGCTTCTCGACTTCCTAAAAACGCACCTGTTAAATTTGTATTGATGACTCTATTCCAATCGCTTAACGGCATTTCATGAGAAGCTACTGGATTTTCTATACCCGCATTATTAATCATTACATCGAGGGTCCCAAACTCTTTTATAGCTGTTTGAACGAGATTGATGACATCCGCTTCAACTGTAACATCACCTTGTACAGCAATGGCCTCCCCACCGGCTTTTTTAACCTCTTCCACTACAGCATTTACATCCGCTTCATTTGAACGATAATTTATAACTACTTTCGCTTTTTCTGCTACGAAGCGCATGCCCATTGCTTTACCTAGTCCCGTTGCAGCACCTGTAATCACAACAACTTTTCCTTCTAAATCCGGATACATACAAGGCCCTCCTTTTTATCTTTTCGCAATCCCTAACATAATCCCAGCAGCGACTATAAAAACAATCCCAATGATAATTGCGATGAATTGCTTTTTTGTTTTTTTCTCACCTAATATAAAAATTCCACCTAAAGTAGCGATGACAATCCCCATTTGAGAAAGAGAAAAACTTGTTGCAACTCCTACACGAGGCTGTGATATAAATAAAAACATATTTCCGGCAGCCCATATTAAACCTGGGATAATATTACGAATGGCATACTTATTAAATGGCTTATGCTTAAATGTTAATAAAACCCCACCTATTACCATTCCGATTGCTTGTGGAAATAAGGCAGACCATCCACTTACATTAAATAAGCGTATTACCACTACATATACTAAATAACCAAAAGTGGAAACAAGTAAAATTAAAATTCCTTTTTTCAAATTGCTTCCGTGTTCTTCTTGTTTCTCTTCTGGATTAGGTAGTGATGTGAGAACAATACCAATGATGATACTAATAAGTGCAAGAACACCTAATATAACCGACATTGTTGTCGACCATTCATGAAACACGATCACGCCAAATAAAGTCGTTGATACTAATTGTAGCCCTGTCGAAATGGGCATTGTTTTGGAAACCCCTATTAAATCAATACTTTTCAATTGGTTTACCTGACCTAATGCCCAAAAAAGACCTGATACAATTCCGACTCCAAACACTATAGGAGATAACTCAGGCTTTACAAAAAAGTAAATACCTATAGAGAAAATAAGGGCACCAAATGTTGTGCCAAGTACTTGACTATAGGGTCCACCACCGAGCTTGACGTTAAATAATACAATACTTCCCCAAAAGAGAGCTGGTAATAACGCTAGGATGATATCCATTTTTTAAACCTTTCACCTCTCTAAATGCTTTATTTGATTTAACAAAACATCTATAATACTCTTCTATGATGTGTCAATGGAAATTTTTTATACTGTTAATTAGAATCACCTATTAAGTTGGTTTAATTTGTTATGTGAATCTTCCATTTTCGTCATACAAAATAGACCAAGACGGCAATTAAGCTATCTTGGTCTTATAGAAATCCCTGTTTGCATGTGGATTTTTTACATTTAAATTTATAAATTAATTCCTAAGGCAATTCACTATACAAAAGTAGTTATCTCATCATAATAATATAATAAGCTAATTTTTTAGCCTACACCGCCTTGAATTGTTACTGAGGGTCACTTCCAAACAGTGGCCCTTTTTTTCTCAAAGTATTATTTTCAAAAATTTATACTTCTAAGGTGCTTGTTGGATAAATACCTCTCCACTTTTTGTAACGCTACATATTATAGAAGTAGAAAGGAGGAATGCATCATGGGATGGTTCAGTGGCAATTACAACAACAATTGTTGCTATGGAGGTTATAGCTATGGAGGTGGCAATAACGGTTCAACATTTGTTCTAATTGTTGTTCTGTTCATTCTTTTAATAATTGTCGGCGCTACTTTCATAAATTAATCTTTATAAGAAAAACTCTTTGTAGCTATTAGAAAATATTAACTAGGTGAAATTTTTTGTCTTACACCAGTTCATTCAAGGTCACTTCCACAGAGTGACCTTTTTTAAGTAACGAGATAATACGCCGCCCTTTAGAATATGACTTTGCCCAGCCTCTTTAAAATTTCCCAACAAAACATCAAATGAAATCTTATTATAAACTAGTACCAACAATAATTCTTTTTTTATCTTATAGTTTTTATCCATAAGTGTTGTCGGCACTAGCTTCTTGTTATTAATAAATAATACCAATACTACACTTTGATGCTCATTTATAGGGAAAACTAAGTTATCCCTACCTCCAAATTTATAAGTTAAGAATCACTTTCTTCCGATGCCCCTTTCTATATAAGCCTTTATGAACAATAGTCGCTTCTGGATATTGTAAGTTTATTTAGTCATCTTTTTACATTTTTATTGGTAAAGCACGCCATTTGGTCCCAGCTAAAATAATTATTTATATGAACTGGAACGACCGACTTTTTATAAAGATATTGTCGTTTCTTTTTTAATAGGTATATTAGTAATAGCGTGGGTTCATGTGCTGGTGGTGGTGATGGTGCGGATGGCGATGATGGGTTGGATATGTTGTATGTGTTGGGTAGTAATGCATTGGGTGGTAATGGTGGGTTGGATAATGATGGGCTGGATGATGTTGAGTCGGATAAAAATGGGTTGGAGAAGTAACCGGGTAATATGGATGTCTCCCACCTTGTTGTCCTCCATGACCACCATGCCCGTAATCGTATCGCATAATTTTTCCTCCTTTCGATTTCGATATAGGTTATGCTATAAAAGCATTAACAGTCTACACAAATGCCTATAAGCTAGTCAATTGCCTCCTCTTCACACCTACAAACAAAAGAACAATCGCTATTCCAACTATTTTTCCTATGTTCAATCTAATACGTATAAATTGAGCAGGTTTATTTTATTTTTTAATTTTGTTATAAAACACAATGGATGTTTTCTTGTGTTCTTGAAGTTGGAGCATCCGACAAATTTTATTGACTTCCACTTCCGGCAAGCGTCTAGCCACTCCCTCCACGCTTTGCTTTCGCTACAAAATCATTTGCTGAAAGAAGTTAAAATTGTAAATTCTCATTTTCCTGATGCTTCATCATATTTAATTTTCGTTGTATAAACCATTCTACTACGATTAAATTGAGTACCCAACATAACCAAGCGATTATAGAGTAACTAAGATTAAAATGTTCAAATCCAAATAGTACAGTAAACAAGGCTAGCCAAATTCTTAATGCGACAGCTGCAAAGGTTAAAGAATAATTTCTTATCATCTACTTTTGATGATCAAGAACTTTTTTATATTTAATTTTAGCAAGAGCTTGAAGTGCTGTTATCAGCCAAAATATAGATAAGAAACCAAACCCCAACTGAGACACCAATCCTCCAGTAGCATAAAAGGCTAAATAAAGCCCCGAAACACTACCTAATAAAATACCTAACATATAAATTTTCCCCATCATACGATGACGTTTAATATTTTTTTCTCTAAACCTCGAAAATAATGTAAAGGGACCAATGACTAAAGCCACTATACCAAATACGATATGCAAATAAAGCATTATGTACCAATACGAACTCAATGTTGAATTTAACATAAGCTTCAATTTAACAAACCCTGCTTGATGCGCATCCATGAAAAAATATTGAACCACGGAATAACCAGATATTAAAATAGCTAAACAAATCAATATAAGCCAAGTTTTTTTGTGCATCTTTCTACCTCCTATTTTATATTGTTGGATTTTACTTTCTTCTTACATAAAAGAATCCCCTCACTATTTCTAAACCTATATGCTGTTTGATTTGTGCTTATTTTGTTTTTTTTATGATTTCTTTCCTGTTCATACTGTAACATTTAATTTCACGACATCCCCTTTCCACCTAATAAGTGGCAAAAAATATTTTAAATGAAAATTTGAACCATATAGAATCTTTTGATATTTCTTAGATTGCCATGCCTTCTCTCCCCTACAATATGACACATAAATTGGGTCGATTTAGTATTCTAACGTTCATTGAAAGAATTATCATAAGTAGGATAAAAGAGTTGTAGAGTTACTGTATTTTTATAATTTTGATATAATTCAAACAACTCAATTAAGAACGTGGAAGTAGTTTGAAAGGAGGTATAAGACAGTGGATAAATTACGTTTACACTCTTCAAAATAAAATTTTGAGGAGGAAATAAAATGACAATTGTATTTAAAGAAGAAAAGCATATTGATAAGAATGGTTTAAAAGCACTTTATGAAGATGTAGAATGGTATGCCTATACAAAAGATTTAGACCAATTACAGCAAGCATTGTTAAACTCTATCTATGTATTATCTGCATGGGAAAATGATCAATTAATTGGTTTAACAAGAGTTGTAGGTGATGGTCTTACAATTATTTATATACAGGATATTTTAGTATTGAATAGCCATCAAAATCAAGGCATTGCGACTGATATGATGCATCATATTTTGGAAAAATATAAAGATGTTCGTCAAAAAGTTCTTTTAACAGAAGAAGCACCTGATGTCCGTCATTTTTATGAAAAGAATGGTTTCCAATCTTCTGACAAAGGAACACTTGTAGCTTTTGCAAAAATGAATTAATGGTGTGGGAATGATACACATTTAATCCGACGAAACAATAAATGAATTTTGATATATCCAATATTCTAGGACTTGTGTGTATGAATACACACAAGTCCTTTTGTTATCTACCACATGTTCATAGGGACGCTCATATACATCTGTACATAGCTTTGTATCCCTCTGAAAGGTCAATACTTGAAAGACCGAAAGAGCAAACACTAGAATGATTTTGCTTATCAACATCGCTTACCTGTTATCACCTGTCATGGCTTCTATCACATATTTGCTTCTTACTTGCTGTCTATAGGAAACACCTACCCACAAACAAAAGGCTTAGGCAGGTGCTTTAAGCGATGATTTATCGTAAATAAAAAACCTATTAGATAGTTTCATCATATCGGTATTCGAAGTATATCCACTATGCTTTCACAATATGAATTGGCCTCCCCATAATTACCTCAGCAGCTTCCATTGTAATCTCACCTAAAGTTGGATGAGCATGGATTGTTAATGCTATATCTTCTGCAGTCATACCCGCTTCGATCGCAAGACTTAATTCAGCAATCATATCAGATGCACCAGCACCAACAATTTGAGCACCGATTAATATGCCATCATTTTTACGTACAACAAGTTTCACAAAACCTTCTGTTGCATTTAAAGCTAATGCACGACCATTTGTTGCGAATGGGAATTTCGCTACTTTCACCTCAATACCTTCTGCTTTTGCTTGCTCTTCATTGTAACCAACAGTTGCAAGTTCTGGATCTGTGAAACATACAGCTGGGATTGCTAAGTAATCTACGATTGATTTTTCGCCAGCGATTGCTTCTGCAGCTACTTTACCTTCATAAGATGCTTTATGAGCAAGCTGTGGACCAGATACGATATCACCAATTGCATAAATGTTTGGTACTGAAGTACGGCATTGTTTGTCAACTTTTAGTAAACCTCGTTCTGCGAATTCGATGCCTACTGCTTCAAGACCCATTTCATCTGTATTTGGAAGACGACCTACAGTTACTAATACATAATTAGCTTCAACTGTTTTTTCTTCTCCGCCAGCTTCATACGTTACAACTACGCCGTTTTCATTTTCTTCCACACCTGTAGCTGATGCGCCAACAACAACTTCTACGCCTTTTTTCTTTAAGCCTTTTTTCACAACTTGTGTCATTTGCTTTTCAAATCCAGCTAAAATGTCTTTGCTGCCTTCAATGATTGTTACTTGAGAACCTAAGTTAGCGTAAGCAGAACCTAGTTCAGTACCGATGTAACCACCACCAATGACAACTAATTTCTCCGGTACTTCTGGTAAAGAAAGTGCATCAGTTGAGTTGATGACGCGTTCAGTGAATTTGAATGTTGGAATTTCAACCGATCGAGAACCTGTTGCAAGGATAGCATTTTTGAATGAGTAAGTTTGTGCGTTGTCGCCATCAATTACACGTACAGTGTTTGCATCTATGAAATATGCTTCACCTTTCACAATGTCGATCTTGTTGCCTTTTAATAGACTTTCAACACCGCCTACTAATTTAGAAACTACGCCTTTTTTGAATTCTTGCACTTTTGTCCAGTCAAGTTTTACTTCTTGTGCAACAACACCCATATCATCTGAATGCTTTGCTTGTTCAAAACGGTGACCTACTGAAATCAGCACTTTTGATGGGATACAACCGACATTTGAGCAAACGCCTCCTAAATACTCTCTCTCTACAATTGTTACGTTTTGCTTCATTTGAGTAGCGCGAATAGCCGCCACATATCCTCCTGGACCTGCACCAATCACAAGTGTATCAATATACTTCATCTATTACTTCCTCCTCATTACTTGCTATAAAATGAAAAATGTTATCCCAAAAATATTTATCTTTTACACAATTATGGTGACCTTTTGTTACAACTTTAATTACCTGTTTAAAGTTGCTATTATTTATTAGTACATCCACATTTGAAATCGGCACTTTTTTATCCTCAATAGAGTGTATGGCAAGTGCTGGGGACTGTTGGTTTTTCACTATTTTTTCTAGACACCATTCTCTCCTAGCTTTTATAAAAACACCTCCTCGTAATAAAAACCAACTGACAAAAAGCCAGCCAAAAGGAATATAAGGAATTGTTACTTTTTCAGCCATTGATTTGCTAATACTTTTTAATGATGTAGGCATTGAATCAGTAATAAGTGCTTGTAACCTCAAATCTGTGGAATTCACAATACTTGCAGCGATTCCCCCCATCGAATGCCCTAAAACATAGAGTGCATTACTATTAATATCTGGCCTCTCGCACACATAATCAATCGTTGATGTTATACTTTGGACAAACGATGCAATACTCACTTGTTTTTGTAATGATTCACTTTGTCCATGACCAAGAACATCCACAATTATTACGTCATAATCGCTAGCTAATAAGGGATCAACATATCGTAACATGTCTGATTTATTAGAGCCCCATCCGTGAATCAGCAGAAAGCAACCTCTTGCCCTCTCGCTTTTCATAAGCCACCCTCGAATTGTCCCAGGACCCAGTTCTATTTCAATGTTTTCATAAGTCGCATTCGGGTATTTTTTATCCTCTTTCATTTTCGGTGTAAAAATATGAAGAATGATATATCTCCTTAGCAATAAAATAATTACGATGAAAGCAACGAATAATAAATATTTCATAATAATCCCCTCCAAAAAAGATACCATTTAGTCTCTTTTTGATTGTAAAAAAGACGGCTTTATGGCCGCTCGGTAGCAATCATTGAAATATATTGCCTCAAATTATTTATAATGATCTTTGATAATTGCCCATCATTCTTTAATCGATCTAATACGAGTCCACCTTCAAGTGTTGACACAATATATATCGCAGTGTCGTATGGCTGTACTGACTGCTTCAACTCCTGATGCTTAATTCCATCCTCTATAATTTTCATTATCCACATTATCATCATATCCATTGCTTCATTAATCGATGGCAGTAACGCACTTCCTTCTAGATCATCCATTTCTATAGCTGCGTTAAAAATAGGACACCCACCTACGATCGGTTTTCCTTCACTTAATTGTAAAAAGGCCTCCACAAATGCGATTAATTTGTCCGTTGCATTTTTGTGTTGTGAAACACTCGTCTTTAAATGATGTTGCATGATTTCGGTAGAAAAATGAAAAGACTCGACCATCAGCTGCTCTTTATCCTTAAAGTGTCGATATATCCCCCCTTTTTGAATATTTGTTTCCTGAATAATGTCACTCATTGTTGTTGTCATATAACCTTTTTTGTTAAAAATTGTAGCAGATTTTCGAATAATATTGCGCCTTGTTAATTCACCTTTTTTCATTTAAACCTCCAAAAAGATACCTTTCAGTCTCTTTTAATATAAAGGAATTTGAATACAAATTCAAGAACTATTTAACAGCAAATCAATTATGCCTCGACATAATTGCATCCGGAATCAGTAACGTTACATAGTACTATTATATTACTCAACTAATTCAACAGTAAGTGTAGTAATTACCATTGGTGCTGTATATTGGACTGTTCCACCATAACCGACTTTTACTTTATCACCAACCTTAAATGTTTCGTCAGGATTCTTCGCTAGATTTACATAAATAATTCCGTAAACCGCATCATTTTCAGCTTCAGTTACATAAACAAAAGCTGCCCGATCGTTTATCACCTCTTCAATCACACCTACAAAAGTTGCTTTAACTTCACTTTTACACATAAACAATAAACTACAGCATATAAGAACTGTAAATAGCAAACTAAATGCCTTTTTCAAAATATAATCCCCCTAAATCTTTCGTTTGTCCTTTAGATTCATAATATCTCATTACAGTCAAGTATTTCTATTTTTTTTCGAATTCCATATTTTCTCCTGATTTAAATAAAAATTGTCTGTGTTGTGTTTATTTTCGATTGTCGCATTTAAACTATTTACGCATGGCATATGGAGCCAACGGAAAGGAACTGGACGTTCACCATTAGATTTGTTTTCCACAGATTATGAAATAATAAATACAAAAAAACTGCACCTCCAATTGTTAGATGGCGTGTCTAACAATTGGGGCGCAGTTCATTTCTGAGCGGTCTACTGTAATCACAATTCTTTATATCATTTACATTGTCTCCAATGACTTGATTCACGTTTGTTTAAATTTTTCGGGGAATTCTAAATCCTAAAACTATAGCTGCACCTATACAGCTAGAAAGACATCCTATTATCAAATACATTGAAAGCGCTAATTCACCAATTAGAACAGAAGCTATACCTTCAATTACCGGAAATAAAGCTACCATGTACCCGCTTTTGGCAGCACCTATTCTTTCAACAAGCTTTAAATAAAATACGAACTTTATCGACTGTACACTGCAATATGACAAAATAGAGAAGCGTTTTTTCTTAGACTGTACAAAGACAGGCGAAAATCGTATTGTACATGCTCCAAGGTCACAATAAACATAATATTTTTATTTGTGACTCTCCAACTTACACTGTAACTATGTACAAATACTCAACATATAATAGAAAAACTATCTGGAGGTATTTAAATGTATTATGGATTAAGCGGTTATCCTCCAAATTTATATCAAATTTTGGAGAGCTGGACTGGAGAACCAAAAAATACTGCTTATTTGTTAATAAATAAATATGGTTTACCAAATGAAGCATGTTCTAGAAGAATCATCTGGTATAACAACGGTCCTTGGAAGCGTACGATTGTTCATCTTGATACAGTACCTCATAACACCCCTACTCCCCATCTTGATTATTTGGAACAAACCATAGATTATAAAGTACCTGTTCAATTTTTTGATGATTTAGCAAAGTTTGATGGCAGCTTATATCCGGACCGAACGGCTGGTGAAGCTACGGCGAAATGCGATCAAGAAGCAGCGAATTTTATGGCTTTAAACTTAATGAACGACATCGTTACCGGAAAGCGGTCCGTTGAAGACGCACGTCGCGCTGCAGTTGAAATTGAAAAAGCTTTCCGATTAAATGGTCAATTTTCACCATACACCACAGGATTTCTATTCCCAAAACAATATAATACCGCTGATCCCGATGTCAGCTTTTTTTAAGCAAGCCTACAGGTTTTCTGAAAGAAATAAAACAATATGTAAAGGATCCTAGTAAAGATTCAAGAAACAATTAATACCTCTAATACTTAATCATGTAAGATAAAGAAAAAGCAACCGACCATTTTATAAAATGGTCGGTTTTTGGTCGGTTGCTCTTATTCTTAATGTTTTAGACTTACTACAAACGTTGATTAAACAACTATTCTTGAACTGCTGCCTCTAATGCAAAAACGATCATATCGTTGAATGTAGTTTGACGTTTTTCTAATGTTGTTACTTCACCAGTTAAGATAGAAAGTGCTTTACGGCTGTGTTTTGCTGCTAATGTGTAAAGTGCTGCTGATTCCATTTCTACAGCAAGTACGCCCTATTGAGCTAATTTATCGTTTTGATTTTCATCAGAATAGAACATATCTGCTGTAAAGATATTAAAATAGTAGCAAATGCTACTATTTTTTATTTTCTTATTCATTTTCGAAACTCATTTAAAATCTCTTCATTACTACAAACCTTGTTCCCTACTTTGTCGATTGCAATACCATTAACCTGTTCAAATAAGGCACCAGAAAGAAAAACACTGACTTCGTTCAAATTATTGAATGGATCAGTGTTTTTTGCGTAATCGACACATCATTTTTTTGAAGAAAATCTTAAAGAAATCATGTATTGAACAAAAACCTATTTACAAAATTAAGTAGTCATTGTATAGTTGGTTACACGAGTATACAACCATACAATCAACATGAGCAAAACTGAGGCAAAGAAAGGAGTGTTCTTGTTGAAGCCAATATTAGATGAATCACTACCCATCTTTCAGCAAATTGCACAAATCGTAATAAACGACATTGTTGAAGGACACTTAAAAGAAGGAGAACAAGTTCCATCTGAAAATGAACTATCAAATTTTTATAACATCAACAGGGCAACTGTAAGAAAAGGACTACAGACTTTGGTCGATGAAGAAATCATATTTAAAAAACGTGGAATTGGGATGTTTGTTATGGAAGGAGCTAAAACAAAATTGTTAGACGAAAGGAAAAAACAGTATCGAAATGAATATATATTGCCACTCCTAGAAGAAGCAAAGCGATTGGGAATGAGTGTTGAGACAGTGGTGAAATTAATAAAAGAGGAGGAGAAAAATTGATTCGAGTTGAGAATGTTACCTATGGATACGGTGAAGAATCAATACTTAAGGATATTTCTTTCAAAGAAAAGGAAAATGGTATTACCGCAGTATGGGGGCGAAATGGAGCTGGAAAAACGACGCTAATGAAACTTCTTGCTGGGCATGACAAGCCAAACAAAGGAATTGTTGAGATCATGGGAACGGCCCCCTATAATCGCGCAGAAGTTGTTCAATCTGTATGTTATATGCAAGAGGATCATCCATTTAGTTCCATCTGGAATGTAAAGGATTCTTTGCGATTTGGACAGTATTATTATTCCAATTGGGATATGGATATGGCTAATCGACTCTTAAAGATCTTTAGGCTAGATGAAAATAAGAAAATATCAAAGTTATCAAAAGGGATGAAATCTGCTTTGCAGTTTATCATTGGAATTTCTAGCAATGCGAAAATCACGATTCTGGATGAACCTAGTAATGGATTAGACGCAAATATGCGGAAGAAAATGTATAAAATTATACGAGAAAGTCAGGAACAGCATCCAAGATTGTTTTTAGTGTCTACCCATCATATTGAAGAAATCCAACAGATATGTGATTCAATTCTTGTTATTCATGATAAAGAAGTATTCATACATGAACCAATAGATGAAATTAGAGAGTGTGGAATCTGGTTGGTAGGAGACAAAAATACGATCGAAAAAGTGACGGATGGACAATATGTTTTAGAAGCAAGTGAATTAGGATCTAGGTTAAAAGTGATGGTTGATGTACCTTTTAACGAAAAATGGAAAGAAATTGCATCTTTACATGGACTATCAATCGAAAAAGTAAAATTACAAGATTATTTGTTAAATAAGACTGAGGAGGCCGAATAAGGATGAATTCTTTATATGGAACATTTCGTTTAGTCTCAGAGGAGGCCATATTTTATTTAGGTAAATTAATGTTTCTCTACATTACTATTCCGTTGACGGTGTTGTGGGTCCTTATTGGCTATATATTTGGACTTGGAGATGATGTTGTTGCCTCAATTTCAGGTCCCGCTTATTTCTTCATTGCATTATTTGGAATAAATGGATATAGATCAATGTATCCAGTTGCGATTGGGATGGGAAGTACGAGAGTACAATTGCTCAAAGTCTATTATGGTGTGGGTATTATAGCAGTTGTTATAAGCATTATATTGCTAAATGTATTGCAATATATTTTAAAAACTTTATATCTTCACTGGGAAATCGGAGCGAACATTTTACATCCTGGATTATTTTTAATAGATGGATATCATTTCTTTGCTTATTTATGGATTGATCTTATGTTCGGACTCTTTTTGTTCGGGGTGTCTTTTCTACTATATAGTATTAACTTTCGTTTAGGAATGCAGAAAAGTATCATTATTCTCATGTTGTTGTCAGTTATTTTCATGGTTTTATATTATGGTAACTATTTAAGCGTTAGTATGGAATGGTTTTCAGGATTAGATTTAGATGCTTCGGGAATGACACTGATGACTTTATTAGGCTTATGTAGTGTTGGAGCATTATTATTATCATATCCTATTATGCGAAATGCTCAGTTAAAACCAAAGTCTAGAAAGGATTAAACCGGAAATGTTAATTTCAATATTTGCTCACTTAAGAAATGATAAAAACAGCTTGCAAATCACATGATAGATGCACACTATTGATAGACTGCAAAAAGATAAGGCGAGTGACCTTTTCGATGACCTGTGAAAATCACTTTGGTCTCTTTTGGTCTCTCGCCTTATTTTGACAAAGCCTTGATACCCTTATTCTTGAATTGCTGCTTCTAACGCTACAACGATCATATCATTGAATGTAGTTTGACGTTCTTCTGATGTTGTTACTTCACCAGTTAGAATGTGGTCACTTACTGTTAGGATAGAAAGTGCTTTACGGCCGTGTTTTGCAGCTAATGTGTAAAGTGCTGCTGATTCCATTTCTACAGCAAGTACGCCGTATTGAGCTAATTTTTCGTTTTGATTCTCATCAGAATAGAACATATCTGCTGTAAAGATATTACCTACTTGTAGGTTTAAACCAGCTTCTTTACCTGCATTGTATGCTTTTAATAGTAAATCAAAGTCTGAGATCGGTGCGAAGTCGATAGCGCCGCCCCAAATGATTTGGTTCATACGTGTATCAGATGTTGCTGCTTGCGCTAAAATTACGTCACGAACTTTTACATCTTTTTGAATTGCACCACAAGTACCTACGCGGATTAATTTTTGAACATCATATTCTTGCATTAATTCTGAAGCGTAAATCGAGATTGAAGGCACACCCATACCAGTACCTTGTACAGAAATACGTTTACCTTTGTACGTACCTGTATAACCAAACATATTACGAACCTCGTTATAGCAAGTTACATCTTCTAAAAACGTTTCAGCAATGTATTTTGCACGTAATGGATCTCCTGGAAGTAAAATTGTGTCAGCGATTTCGCCTTTTTTTGCATTAATATGAACACTCATACTGCAATCCCTCTTTTCTGTCAGTTATCACTTTAAATAATACTGTGTTTCTCATATTTTCGCAATGCTAGACGTCTAGCAACTTGAAATAAATTATATTGTTTCAACGTATTATCATGCATGATCTACGTATAATGCCCATAACTCATCAAACACTCCTGTTGTTAAGTTGTCTGTGGCGAACGACTCAATATAAGTAGAAAGCTCATCAAAGTCTGTGCTTTGCTTTGGAAAATTATGCTCATGGAACATTTCCTCCGCAAATCGTACCTTCGAATCTGACCAATCCCCACCTCTGAATGTTAGTACATATAAATAAAAACTCTTTTTCATACTAGAAATCCCCTCTTCACTCATCTGCTTTCCGCTAGTTTATCAAAAAATACCTTCTTAGTCATAAAAATAACTATTAAGTATTTTCTCCTACCATCACTAATAGAACTATTTTCTTCTCACCTTTGGACTTTTGTCATAGAAAAATAATACACCCATTAATCTGAAAAATGAAAATTTTATAAAAAAACAATAGAAATACCTAGAAAAATAAGGTAAAATTTAAATCAACTATTCAAAAATAGGAAGGTGATGGCGATGAAAAACTCTCATAAATCCAGTAACTCCGTACAGAAACGCCCGTCTCTCTTTAAAACTAGCCTTTCAAAAAAGAAAGCACATGATTTAGAGGATAGTAGGCATAATCTCCCTCCTACTAAAGAAAAACGACAACGTTTTTACCATTTAATTCGAGGCAAAGTGCTTATTATATTTTCTCTTATTATTGTAATTAATGGCGTAATGGGTTTATTATCGTTTATCAATATTCAGAATCTGCAAGGACAAATGAAGGATTTTACTGAGAAAAACGTTCAGGAACAATTAACTGTCAACCAACTTGGGTATGAAATTGCGGGGCTCACCAATTTAGAACAGGCCTATTTAATTACTGGGAATGGGAATTTTGCTACTTCTTACAATATGAAAATTGATTCCATAGATAAAAAAATTAGTGCCTTAGACAAAAAGTTTACAGAGAGAGAACTAGAGTTAGGTTATATACAGGCTATCGATCAATATTATAAAAATTACCTTGAATATTCTAATAAGGTTATGACAATGCGTGATGAACTCGGTCTTGAGCAAGCTCGCAAACTCATGATGGGCGGTACAGGGGAAACGATGAAGCAGTATATTGATAAAAATATCGAGTCCATTAATTCGGTTATGGATGCTGCAAATAAAGCAAAATTAGATAAACTTAATAAGCAAGTTACTCTATCTATTACTTCTTTCTTCTTCATTTCACTTATTGGATTTATTGCAATCATTACTTTCGGTTATATGTTATTTAAATCATTAAAAAACAATACACAAGCTATTAACCATTCCATTCTCGATATTGCTCAGGCTGGAGGAGACCTGACACGACGCGTTAAAGTTCGGAATCATGATGAATTCTCAACTATTGCTGCTTCAACCAATACACTTATTGAATCTATATCTAATTTGATTAAACGTGTCAGCGAGCTTGCGGACCACGTTTCAAGTAGTGGCCAGGAACTGATGTCATTAGCAGATGAGAATGCCCGTACTATACAGAATATTGCAGATGCCACAGCTGATATTGCGAGTGATAGCGAGAATACGATTTCTAGCATGACTAGCGCTCAACAAAAAATGAGTGATCTTGAGCATTCTATGCGCCATTTAAACGAGCAAGCTAATGCTGTACAGCGTGCATCTTTGGCAATGCAGCAAGCGGCCGATGATGGTAGTCGCTCTGTTGAACAATCTTCGTTAGTGATGCAATCTATTGAAGAAACGATGGCCTCCACAACTACTACTGTCGAAGCACTTGGGCGAAAATCTGCCGACATAACATCTATTATCAGCACGATTACAGCTATTTCTGAGCAAACAAATCTACTTGCCTTAAATGCTGCGATTGAGGCAGCACGCGCTGGTGAGCATGGAAAAGGCTTTGCCGTTGTAGCTGATGAAGTTCGAAAGCTAGCAGAACAATCTCAGAGTGCTGCAAAAGAAGTCACATCCATTGTAACGTCCATTCAAGATGAAGTGACGTCCATCATCTCTCAAAACCATGAGGGTGTCACATCCGTTATTCGCGGCGTCGAAGTTACCAATGAAACAAATCAATCTTTAGCCAACATTTTAACACATACTAAAGAAACGACGACAATTATCGCAGCTATGGTAGAGAAAATTGCATTAACACTTGATTATAGCAATGCTGTAGCGAACGATTTCGTCCATGTGAATGCCTATGCTGAACAATCAGCTGCCAACACAGTCACTTCTGCCGCTGCGGCAACTCAAGGATCTGCATCTATGCAGGAAATTAATGCCGCTGCCACAGAACTTGCACAACAAGCAGATAGCCTGCGTAATCTTGTTAGTGAATTTAAAGTATGAAGTGTCTTTAAAGGTTCTACATCAAAAGTTTGGGTGAAGCACAATGTGTAGCTTCTCCAAACGTTTCGGAACCTATCTTTATGATGTTTGATCCGCTATTTTGATTGGTCTATCCTTTGCTTTGAAGGGTTCTATCCGTCACTTCGTCGGTTTTATCCGTCGCTTTGTCGAGTCTATCCTTCGCTTCGATGGCTATCCGTCGTTTCGCCGGTTTTATCCGTCGCTTCGCCGGTTCTATCCGTCGCTTCGATGGCTATCCGTCGTTTCGCGGTTTTATCCGTCGATTTGTCGAGTCTATCCGTCGCTTCGCGAATTCTATCCGTCGCCTCGAGGTCTTTCCGTCACTTCGCCGGTTTTATCCGTCGCTTTGTCGAGTCTATCCGTCGCTTCGTTGGCTATCCGTCGTTTCGCGGTTTTATCCGTCGCTTTGTCGAGTCTATCCTTCGCTTCGTTGGCTATCCGTCACTTCGCCGGTTCTATCCATCACTTCGAGAATTCTATCCGTCGCCTCGAGGTCTTTCCGTCACTTCGCCGGTTTTATCCGTCGCTTTGTCGAGTCTATCCATCGCTTTGAGGGTTCTATCCGTCACTTCGATGGCGGTACTTTACCCAGAGCCTTGCTTCAAGATTACAAAAAGTTTCTATAGATCGGTTGACTATCTCAACCATAAAAAAGCTAAAAAAACTCCTAGCACGATGTATCCTGTGCTAGGAGTTTTTGTTATTTAAATAATGAAAGATATTCTGCATAGCCTTCTTTTTCTAAATCACCTTTTGGAACAAAGCGGAGTGAAGCGGAGTTAATACAATAGCGTAAGCCTCCAAGTTCACTTGGTCCATCTGGGAAGACATGTCCTAAATGGGAATCAGCTTCTTTGCTTCGAACTTCTACACGGCGCATCCCATGAGATGTATCGAAATGCTCTGTTACTTCTTCCTTTTCAATTGGCTTTGCAAATGCTGGCCAACCACAGCCCGAATCGTATTTATCAAGAGAGCTAAATAATGGCTTTCCTGAAACGATATCTACATAAATACCCTCTTCAAAGTGCTTATCAAATTCATTGCTGAACGGTGGCTCTGTTCCACTTTCCTGTGTCACATAATACTGCATGTCCGATAATTCTTTTAATCGCTGTTCTTTATTCATTTTTTAACCCCCAGTGTTGTTCCTGAAACGCTTTGCGACCAGATCCGACAGCATAGCGCTCGTAGTGCATTGGATTTTTCTTATAATAATATTGATGATAGTCTTCAGCCGGGTAAAACGTGCTTGCTGGTAAAATTTTCACCGCAACGGGCTTATCAAATTTACCAGATGCCTGTAAATCTGCCTTAGAACGTTCAGCTATATCACGTTGCTCCTCATTGTGATAAAAAATCGCGGTTGTATAGGATTCCCCACGATCATAAAATTGTCCGCCAGCATCTGTTGGATCAATTAATGTCCAAAATGTCGCAAGTAATTGCTCATAAGAATATAACTCATCATCAAACGCTATTTGAACCGCTTCAACATGCCCTGTCGTTTCAGAGCATACCTGTTCATAAGTTGGGTTGACAACATGTCCACCCGTATAGCCCGAAATCACTGATTCAATGCCAGGTGTTTCGTCGAAGGGCTTGACCATACACCAAAAACATCCACCTGCAAATGTTGCATATTGCTTTGCCATTCATTTCACTCCTTATTCTCCAGGAACGATAATTTCCAGTAAAATTTTATCATTTGGTAAATCTAATTCTTTTGCCCGAACACGAGATCCTGAAGCAATGTTTATGCGCGATAAGTCAATATAGATTTCCGCCTGATTCGGATTGACTGTAATCCACGAAGGGAATTCCACCGTGTCTCGCATAATTTTCATGGCGGTCTCCGGCGGAATATTTAAGAGCCCTACATTCATACCTGTCTGCTTTAAAATGATATTACCTTTCTCATCGACAATCGGATCGAAGTTCATAGAAATTGGAATTTCTGTATAGAACACAGTTAATTTACTTCTTAATTGAATATCATCACCAATGGTAAAATCCAACGGTAATGGTGAACCCTTAGAAGCATCCTTTAAATACTTCTTCGATATGGATTCCAATTCTTTCGTTGTTGTTTGGACAACGAGAACATTTCCTTTTACTTCACTTTCACCTTCTGAACTCTCCGCTAAATTTACTCCATCTACTGGTCTAGTTACTAAATAAACGACGAGGAGGATTGTAAAAAGCACTGTGCCCGCTAAGGCAAAAAAAGCGAATTTCCATTTATTCATTTTGTCACTCCTCGAAGCCTATTTCCTTGTTAATCTTTTGTTCCATGTCACATTTCTCCATTGCCTTTAAAATTCGCTCTGTCATTTTATCATAGCCTTTTGCATTTGGGTGGAAGAAATCCGTATGATAAACGAGCTCTTTATTTGAATCAAACAAGTCCTCTACTGATATATAGCACGCATTAGCATCTTTCTTCGCTATATCTTCAATGACTTTATTCCACTCCGTAATAATTGTATCAAATTCATTAGCTTCATTTGTCACGATTGAGAATGGGTTATAAAAACCGATAAGTAATAAAGGCACTGTTTGATTTTTTTCTCGTATGCCGTCAACGATTTTACTATAGCGTTTCTTATACGCCCGCAATTCTTTATCAAAGGCATCTCGTTTCAAATTAAACAGATCCTGTTTGACCACCTTCATGACATCATTTCCACCCATTGTAACTGAAATAAGCTGTGCGTCTTGCAACTCTTCATCATAATGCCCTTTTTTCACTAATTTTAATAGCTGATCACTACGCCTTCCTCTTTTTCCTCGATTATCGACCTCAACGTCGGAAATGGAGGGCCAAGCTACAAATGAATCTGCTAATCTTCCAACAAAACCGTCTTGACTATATTCATCACCAACACCCGCTGTTAAAGAATCTCCGAGTGCTAAGTAATGTAGTTGCTTTGCGTTTTCTTCATCAATTTTCCGTAAATCCTCTGGTGATGGCTCAAAAAAATGTTCAAAAATTTGCGTCAATACATTTCTTGAGGTTTTTTCCTCATTTTCTGTTTGTTGCTCATCCTGTCTCATATCTTGCTCCGTCCCTGCTTGCTCTCCTTCTGGTTCAGCTTGCGGATTCGGTTCATCTATTGATATTAAACAACCACTTAGTACTAAGACGGTCAAACATGACAAAACTATTATTCGCCAAATGTTCATTTGACCACCTTCCATCAGTTTCTGATACTTCTATTATAGAATAGTTCATGCCGCAATGAAAAGTGACTATACCTAGGTATTCCGTAAAAATTGTAAGTTTACAATATTTTTTTCAAATTGTAAAACCTTTTTCCATAGCTTTATGAAAATAAAAAGCCACTACAATTATTTATGTAGTAGCTCTTGTATATTATTCTGCAAAATAAATAAAACCAATTGCACCTGGGCCAGTATGTGTCGAGATGATTGGTGAAGTAAAGGCGATTTCTACTTCATTAAAACCTGTTCCCTCGATTAATTCTTTTAATGGTCCACCCATCGTTGTCAGCCCCTCGGCGTGAGAAATTCCAACTGCCTTTACTGTTTTTCCGGCAGTATCTGCTTGGAATTGCTTAAATAAGTAGTTCACTACCTGTTTATGGCTACGTACTTTGGATACGGGATTGTATGCGCCACCTTCTAAGTTCGCAATTACTTTGATGTTCAGCAATGAACCGATAAAACCTGTACCTTTACCAATTCGTCCGCCTTTAATTAAATTTTCAAGTGTGTCAACAATAACATATAAATAAGTATTTTCGCGCACCTTGTCAAGACGTGCAATGATTTCCTCGACAGTAGCACCTGCATCGCGCATTTTAATAGCCTCTCGTAATTGAATAGCTAGACCTATGGCGATAAAACGTGAATCAATCACAGTTACATCCGAATCTGTCATTTGCGCTGCCTGACGAGCCGAGTCCACTGTTCCACTCATACCACCAGTCATATGAATTGAAATAATTTGATCTCCGTTTTTACCTAGCTCATCGTATAATTCTTTAAATTTCCCTGGAGCAGGCTGCGAGCTTTTTGGTAAATTTTCGGCATTCTTCATTAAGCCTAAAAAAGGTTGTGGCTCTAAATCAACACCATCTATATATGTTTTTCCATCAATTTGAATCGTTAAAGGCACAATATGTATACCATGCTGCGCTACTTCTTTTTTTGTTAAATCACAAGTTGAGTCCGTTACTATATGAATTCGTCCCACTTCGACACATCCTTTTACTTCATTAAAATTTATTATATAGACTAACGAATCATTATGTAAACATGACATTTGTCATTAGACTTCGAATTATTTAGTCTGTTTGTAACCGCTACCTTGGATACTATAACGTTTTGTCGAGTACTTGTCTAACAAAGACCTTCAAGTATTTAAGCATTTATATGACACTTTTGATATTGAAAACATGACAAATGTAAATAGCAGGATGAAAATTATTGGGGTATAGTAAATGTATGTACGAAAGGAGTGTTCGATATGATCGATTCATTTGACTATAAAACTTGGAAGGAAGAATTGTGGAATGCCATTACACACGGCATTGGATTCATCGCAAGTATTCCAGCGCTAGTTGTTCTTATTTTAGCAGCCGTACAAACCGGAAGTGCGCTCCAAATTACATCATTTAGTATTTTTGGTGCCTCTGTGATCATTTTATTTTTAATGTCGACGCTGCTACATAGCATGCCTGAAAAATACAAGCACTTTTTCGCCATTCTTGACCATTCTTCCATTTATATTTTAATTGCTGGAACGTATACACCTTTTCTTTTAATTGCGATTGGTGGCACATTAGGTATTACTTTATTATGTATTATTTGGTCACTTGCACTAGTAGGCGTTATTTTTAAATGCTTCTTTATTAATCGATTTGAGAAGCTTTCTTTAATTTTTTACATCGGTATGGGCTGGTTAATTATTTTTGCCATAAAGCCTGTTTATCTTTACTTAGGTTTTAATGGTTTTGCTTTACTATTTGCAGGTGGGCTTTTCTATACGATTGGAGCCATTTTTTACGCATGGCGATCCCTTCCCTATAATCATACAATTTGGCATCTATTTGTGTTAGCTGGTTGTGGCGCTATGTATGCTTGTGTTTATTTTTACTTATAAATAATAACGAAAAATCGCTCTCTTTTGGAAAAGGTTACGTATGCATACAAAAGGAGCGATTTTTCATATTAGTGAATGAGTAATTACTTTTTAATTCCTTCGTTAATGCCTTTATAGCACGCATGACATCTTGTATATTTTATTCATTTTATTTCTAGCATGAAGTAAAACAGGTCTAACCGATTCTACGAAACGTCCAAATTCATACATCATTCATAGCGAGGCACCATCCAAGTATGGAAACGATGTGTCGTATCTTCATTATAAAAATAATAAACATACTCGATACTTCCCTTTGAAGACGCCCCCAGGAAAGCGCACAGTCGGAACGGAAACAACCCCACGTTATAATGAGTCTTATAATCATTAATTCTATAAACATTCAAATACCTTTATCAATTGTTTTTAGTAACGTCAAATAAGCACGGTCATTAAATCACCGTGCTTATTAGTTCCTATTTATTTAGTTCTTACGTTCAAAAATCTGATATTGGAATGTGTAACCTTCTGGTGCTGTTTCTGACTCCTCTGAGGATACTTTCACAAATTCCTGTTCATATTTTGGGAAGTATGTATCCCCATTAAACGAATGATTAATTTTCGTAATGTACAAGCGATCTGCGATATCCATCGATAATTGAAAAATTTGCTCGCCACCAATAATCATAATTTCTGGAACATCTCCAGCAAGGGCGAGGGCACCCTCTAAGCTTGTCACCACTTCAATCCCATCCGCGTGATAGCTTTCGTCACGAGTAATCACAATATTGCGACGACCAGGAAGCGGTCTACCGATGGACTCGAATGTTTTACGCCCCATGATCATTGGTTTACCCATCGTTTTGTTTTTAAAATATTGTAAATCCCCAGGCAAATGCCACGGCATGCCATTTTCATATCCAATCACATAATTATTATCATGTGCCACAATTAAAGAAATCATATTGTCCCTCCAAATACTATCGTTCACTATATTATAAACATAATTTTACTTTACAATCAGATTATTTCTGCTCAGAAATTAAATTATTTTCTTTTTCGATATTAAATCCTAGTAAAATTATATGAATAGTTTATAATAAAGTTTACAAACAAAATAAAAAGGATTGATGAAGATGACAAAGTTAAGAGATGAAGCGGTCCGTTATATTAAAGCTTGCGATTCTCCTATGCAATACTATGATTTAACACCTCAAGAAGCGAGAACTATACGCATAGTACCAAAATGGACGTCATCACACAGCCCACAGCTTGCGGCAATAGAGGATAGAAAAATAACGGTACGAGATGGAGCACTAATTAATGTGCGCATTTATAGACCTAATTATGAGAAAACACTTCCTGTCATTGTTTATTATCATGGAGGCGGTTGGGTGTTTGGAAATATAGAATCTACGGATGCTGGCTGCCAGCTTTTAGCAGAAAAAGCGCAAGCAATCGTTGTCTCAGTTGATTATCGTCTAGCACCAGAATACCCATTCCCTACACCGCTCTACGATGCCTACGACGCTTTAGAATGGGTTTACGAAAACATCCAACATATTGGCGGAGATGCAGCGAATCTAACAGTAGCTGGTGATAGCGCAGGCGGAAACTTGGCAACAGTTGTCGCCTACTTAACCGCAACATTAAATGGACCGGCGATTAAAGCTCAGGCACTTATTTATCCTGTAGTCAATGTTGATTTTACAACGGATTCTTACACTACGTACGGGAAACACTACGGCTTAGACAAAGAAGGAATGCAATGGTTTGCGGGTCACTATACAGATAGACAAAACTATAAGGATCCACTCGTATCCCCACTTCAGATTGAGGATTTAAGTGTTTTACCGAAAACAATAATTATTGCTGCAGAGGCAGACGTCCTCTACGATGAAGGCCTTGCCTACGCACAAAAGCTTACGGATGCCGGAGTGACGGTTGAGCATGTAAATATGACTGGATTAATCCATAGTTACTTTAGTAAAATGAATTTTTTCGAAGAAGCGACGATTGAAACAGCTGAAAAAATTGCTAATTTCGTGAAATAAGTTTGTCTATCACTATAAAAAAGTGCGATAATAGAGCAAAATGTTTTTTTAAAGGATGACAACATGACACAAACTATTGCTTTTCAAATTAAAAATCCCTTTTCTGATCAAATAAAAAGAGGCTATCCTCTCATTTCGAAAGATGCAGTTGATGCACGTCATCTTCCAAAAGAGGAAGGTGCACTACTGAGACTTATGGATAGTCATAACCGTTTTCTTGGTACAGGATACTATGGCTTACAAAACAAAGGTATTGGCTGGGTACTAACGACTGATGCTAATGAAAAAATAGACAAAGCCTTTTTTATGAAAAAATTTAAAAAAGCTATACAAAATCGAGAAGCATTTTTCAACAATCCTCACACAACAGCCTTCCGAATCTTTAATGGCGAGGGTGATGGCATTGGCGGTTTAACTATTGACTTTTTCGATTCTTACTATATGGTGGGCTGGTATAGCGCTGGCATTTATTCATTTAAAGAAACGGTATATGAAGCACTCGCAGAGACAGTAAACTACAAAGCCGTTTATGAGAAAAAACGTTTCGATACGAAAGGTCAATATATGGAACAGGACGATTTTGTAATGGGAACGCCTGGCGAATTCCCAATTATCGTATTGGAAAATAATATGAAATACGCTGTCAATTTAAACGATGGAGCCATGACAGGTATTTTCCTCGATCAACGAGAAGTGAGACTTGCCATTCGTGAACGTTATGCAGAAGGTAAAAATATGCTTAATACATTCTCCTATACGGGGGCATTTTCTGTCGCAGCGGCACTTGGAGGAGCAGAAAAAACAACAAGTGTAGATGTGGCAAAGCGTAGTTTAGCCAAAACAATTGAGCAATTTAGCGTCAACAGCATTGACTACGAAGCACAGGATATTAAAGTCATGGATGTCTTTAACTATTTTAAATATGCTCAGCGCCACAATTTAAAATTTGACCTTGTAGTTTTAGATCCACCAAGCTTTGCACGTACGAAGGAAAGAACGTTCTCAACTGCGAAAGACTACCCTAAATTACTCGTAGATACAATCGCCATTACGGAGAAAAACGGTATCATTGTGGCATCAACGAACAATGCAAGCTTTGGTATGAAAAAGTTCAAGAGCTTTATTGACCAAGCTTTTAAAGAAACAAAAACTCGCTATAAAATTGTTGAAGAACACAACTTACCAAAGGATTTCCGTGCCCCACGTGAATATCCTGAATTTAATTACTTAAAGGTTGTTTTTATTGAAAAACTTAACTAAATAAAACTAGACAGAATCACTTCCTGGTGATTCTGTCTTTTTGTTTGGGAGAAATATTTTGATCCCCTTATTTATATTGTTAGAATTTTCCGTTTACTATATAATAGATTCATCTCATTCCTAAAATTCGGGAAGATATTTTAAATTTTTATGCCATGTAAATGAGTTGATTGGAGCGCAGCGGCTCGTCTGTCGTCCCTAAGAAGCTTTATTCTGTGCGAAAGCGAAGCGTCAGCGACAAAGCGCCCAGTCGGAACGAAAATCAACCCTACACTATAGTGAGTGTCATTTTACAAAATATTGATAAATGGAGATGATTGAATGGGATATGTTCGTGAAAATTTAATGATTACAACAGAAAGGCTCGTACTTAGATTATTTCAGACATCCGATGCAGAAACAGTTGTAAAGCTTTGCAATAACTATAATATTTATAAAAGCACCATGTACCTACCTTATCCATATAGTTTAAATGATGCATTATCATGGATGGAACATCATTACGATAATTTTATGCAGGATTTTTCGTACGAGTTTGCAATCACAGATAAGGAAACTGGTGAATTATATGGAGCAATTGCATTATCGAATAATAAACATTTTAATCATGGTGAAATAGCCTATTGGATTGGCGAGGAATATTGGGGAAAAGGCTTTGCCACGGAGGCAGCGCAGTCAATTGTACAATTTGCTTTTGAAGAAAAAAAACTGCACAAAGTGTTTGCCCGATATTTTTCAACGAACCCTGCGTCAGGAAAAATAATGGAGAAAATTGGTATGAAACAAGAAGGAATTTTAAAGGATCATATCATTAAAGACGGTAAATATGAGGATTTGGTGTATTACGGAATAATTAATGAATAGCCCAACATCTCAGAAAAGTGTTTCCGACCATGTAGTTCCTTCCCAATGTTGATTCCAAACTTGTACACGAAAATGGTAACAACTACGAAAATTGAATTCTCCCTCTAATTGTAGCTATAATATAAAAAAGTGGCATATGAAGTATTTTCACTTCTTATGCCATCAATATTTCTCTTAAAGATATTCCACAAACCAATCTCTAATATATTCTAGTCTATTGATTCTTAACGTTGGTTTTCCGCTCCTTGAAAGTTCGTGATTGGATTCTGGGAAGCGAACAAATTTAGTTTCTTTTTTACGATGTTTCAAGGCGATAAATAATTGCTCTGCCTGTTCAATTGGACAACGATAGTCTTTTTCACTGTGTAAAATTAACAACGGCGTCTGCATATTGTCCACATATTTCAGTGGCGAATGATTCCATAGCTTCTCTATATTGTCTAGTCCCGCTTGGATTTGCCAGTCATTGAAGTAATATCCGATATCACTTACGCCATAAAAGCTTATCCAGTTAGAAATGCAACGTTGAGTAACAGCAGCTTTAAAGCGATTTGTATGACCGACAATCCAGTTTGTCATGAACCCCCCATAGCTCCCACCTGTAACGCCGAGACGGTTTTTGTCAATGAAATCATAATGCTTCAATGCATAATCAACAGCGGCCATTAGATCATTATAATCATTGCCGCCATAATCACCACGAACCGCATCAACAAACTTTTGACCGTATCCATGGCTTCCGCGAGGATTCGTAAAGAGAACCGCATAACCTTGTGCAGCAAGGATTTGGAATTCGTTAAAATAGGAGTTGGCATACATAGCGTGCGGTCCACCATGGATTTCAAGAATAAGTGGATATTTTTCCCCTTCTTCATAGCCAAGTGGCTTCATCATCCAACCGCTTACTTTCCAACCATCTGCCCCTTCATATTCAATTGCTTCTGGAACAGATAATTCTCTCGTCTTTAAAAATTCTTCATTAACTTTAGTGAGCTGTTCCTTTTCACCAGTATTTAAATTAACGTAAAAAAGATCACCAGGATTTGTCGTAGTGCTGATTGCAGCTACAGCTTTATCATTTTTATGATCAAGTGAAAAACCATAGACATACTGCTCATCATTCATAGTTGGATATAATTCTCCAGAAAGATTGCCAAAATAAATAGCTGTATTTCCGCGATCTGTCACTTGGAAGTAAAAGCTTTTACTATCCTCCAACCATTGAACATGCGGAGCAACAACACCTTGAAGGAAATCACCTACGACAAAATCACCGACAGGCGCGTCAAAATCACTCGTTACACATGTCTGATTGTTATTTTCTAAATCATAAATCCATAGCTTTGCATGTGTCGCATTTTCAAATTCACGTTCACTTCCAACATACGCTATGAAGCGGCTGTTTGGAGACCATGAAGTTTGGTAGAACATCCCCGTTCCTTCCGTAAGCTTGCGACCATGTTTCGTCTCTAAATCCAATAAGTAAATATCACTTATGAATGAAAAATCTAGATCCTCTGTTAAGTCTGCAATGTAAGAAAGATATTTACCGTTCGGGGACCATTTACCGAGCTGTAAATTATGTTTCCCTTCCGTAACTAGCTCTAATTCTCCAGATTCAAGATGGACGATTGCAATTTGAGAAAATTGCTCCATATCAATAAACCCAGCTGCATCTGATTTATATTTCATCTTTTCTATTTCAAGTGGTTTAAGTTCTTTGTCTTCTTTCTGATCCTTTTCAGCTTTATCATAAATGCTTTCATCTTTACCAAGCTTTACTGAGAAGGCAATTTTCTCTCCACACGGAGACCAAGTTGGTGATGTCGCACCGTTTTTACAATTTGTAACTTGTTTCGCTTCTCCGCCTGCTTTAGAAAGAACAAAAATTTGTGGCTTGCCATTTCTCGTTGACACAAACGCGATTCTACTGCCATCTGGAGACCAAACAGGTGAATTCGTTTTATCTTCGCCAAATGTCCATTGTTGAGGATTTTTTTCATTCAAGTTTATGTAAAACAAATTAGACACATAGTCCTTTTTCTTCTCATCAATATGAGTCTCTACATACACAACTTCTGTTCCGTCAGGTGATACTTGTGGATCCGCCACTGATTTTAATTGGTATAGATCTTCTGGTTGAACCCCTTGTTTTAAAGTCATATTTTAAATCCCCTTTGTGTGAAAATTTCATTACCTAGTATAATATTTCGATACTCTAAGTATTATTCCTTCTTTTAAGGAGGAATTGTTTTTACTCAGAAACTTTTTTGGAGAGATATTATATTATTTAACAATTGTCAACTACATCACAAGGATACGAAATAAAGTAAAATTTGATGACAAACCAACAGTGCTTTAAGTATATAGTGTTGAAAATAGTCAAGTTATCCAACCTTATGTAGAACGAGACTAAAGGCTTTTCATCTAACACTAGCTATATGAAAACCAAACAACTTAACACTGGCCAAAAACTTAAAACGCGCAAGAAATCAATTTTAGAAATGTTGATTTCTTGCGCTTTTATGATGTAAAATTTTTAATTTTGCTTTTCTTATGTCCCAGCCTCTTTATTAAGCCAAATCGACATACTGATGATAAAACACTTCTCTCTTTTTATCATCACATGAAGCGGTTTATCGGACGTACCTAGGAAAGCACCCAGTCGGTACAGAAATCAAGCCCACGTGATGATAATGAGTCAGATTAAGTCTTTCCAGTAATCAGCGCATTTTGTTCTACGATAAAATTTATAAAAGGGTTCATTCGGGCGAGCATGTTCCTTATAGAGACTAATGATTTGCTTTAATAAGTCTTCAATATGCTCAACACCTACCCTTTTAGCAAACAGTGTCCCAGCTTGTGCATTTGCACCCATAGGTACTGCCCCTAAATAGACATCAAAGCTATCCTTTTGATAGACAAGTCCAATATCATCATATACCGGATTATAACAAGCAGAAGCGCAGCCATTTACGTTTAAACGTAATCTTGTAGGGACAGATATTCCTTCTAATGATTGATATAGCTGTTCAGTAATCGGTGCTGCCTCCATTTTATCCCCATCACAGAAATCACAGGCTTTCATCGCCACAATTGGTCCTTGCTTTGCCACATACAGGCCAGCCTCTTCTAGCTCCTCAATCGTATTTGCTACAACTACTGATGGTATAGATAATAATATACTGTAAGAGGCAGAGTATTTGATTGCACCTGTTTCTCCTACAACTTTTGCTATTGTTTGGAATTGTGCAGGGGTATAATGTTTATTAATAATGCCTGGGCTTACGGCAAGACGGGTAAAATCCCCATTACTGTTTAGCTTTTCGAAGGTTTTGTCTGGTATATTCGTATGAAATTCGTTCATAAATACTTCTCCTTATGAAAAAGGAGCTAGCAAAACGCTAGCCCAGATTTTTTTAGTTTTTAAAGCTGTCAGGATAGAAGCCTTTTGCTAATACTTGAATGGCTTCTGCAGCACGAACCCCTTCAGACGCAGCAGAAAGTGGTAAGATCACAAAGCGTTCATTTTTGACTGCTTCCATTTCTTTCAAGGCTGGATCATTTTTTAAGAAATTTATTTTTTCTTCCGCCGTTGTTTCTCCGTAATCAACGACAACAACAACTTCTGGATCACGTTCTACTGCATCTTCTTTTGACACAGTAGTCCAACCTGATTCCACATCACCAAAAATATTTTTACCACCAGCAATTGTCACAAGCTCATTCATAAAGTTTTGTCCAGCTGTAAAGACATCTTTATCACCACTATCAAACACTAAAACGCGTAAGTTTTCCCCATCTTGTGGTAATTTTGCACGTACAGCCTCCACATCCTTTGTCATTTGTGCAATTAATGCTTCTCCACGATCCTCAACACGGAAAATTTTTGCGATATTTCGAATATCTGCGAAAATATCTTCTAAAGTTGGTTTCGTCATACTTGAGGCTGTATGTAAATAAGAGTGAATCCCTAAAGTTTCAAGCTCTTCCTGTGTACCAACACCTTTCTCTCCAAAGGCGCTTTTCCAGCCCCCATATAAAAAGTCTGCTTCAGCATCAATAATCTGTTCCTTTGTAGGATACTGTTCAGCTAACATAGGTACTTTATCGTATGCAGCTTGTAATGGCTCATAAATTTCGTCATCTAAGTAAGCCGTCCCTACCATTGAATCTTCTAAGCCTAAAGCCAACATAATTTCTGTCACGTGCTGATTTAAGCTAATCGCTTTTTTTGGTGCTTCCTTATATACTTGTGTTGTTCCATTATTTTCAATCGTTATTTCTGTCTTTTCAGCTTGTGAAGGCTCTACCTTCTCACCTTGTGTAGCAGATTCTGGTTTGTCCTTTTCACTACATGCACCCAATATTGCCATCAATGCGATCGCAAAGACTAGCCACAAACTTTTCCATTTCTTCATGTCCTCTTCTCCTTTGATGTTAAATATATAGAAAGAAATCATTAGACTTCTTTGCTATCAAGTTACTTTGACTAGAAGTTAAAAAAGGGCATAAAAAAATCCCCTTGTTTCCAAGAGGTTAGCATAGTGAAAGAAGGGTTTTTCAACCTATTCACTATCCCCATCCTCGTGGTTTAAGTAAAAGAATACATATTGGCAGGTATCCTGGCTTAGGTTCATCATCTATACGCCTTCCCATAGCTTAGCTACAGTGGCATCTCGTATAGACTCCCCATTTACAGTTGCGGGACAGCATCGGATTTGCACCGATTTCCCTTTTAAGCAAATGACAAAGGTCATTTGCACCAATACGTCGTTATATTTTATTGTTGTAAATGATATTGATAAACTAGCAAATTCACAATCTCACAAAAATACCAATAAATCATAATCATAAATATATTAACACTATTGCGACATAAACACTAACTATTTTTATACGAAATATTTTTTAACCCATTCTGTTACAATGTTGATAAACGAACTAATAGAAACGAGGATTTTTTATGCATGTAACAATTGGTGTACTCGCTCACGTTGATGCAGGAAAAACAACATTTTCTGAGCAGTTACTATTTCATACAAACAGTATTCAAGCCCGCGGACGAGTGGATCACCAGGATACATTTCTAGATAATCATGAGCTGGAGCGTCAGCGAGGCATTACAATTTTTGCGGAGCAAGGTCGCATGTCGCTTGGAGATGATACATATACGTTAATCGATACACCTGGGCACGTCGATTTCTCTCCAGAGATGGAGCGTGCCATTCGGGTTATGGATTATGCCATTATTATTGTTAGTGCAGTTGAAGGAATACAAGGTCATACGGAAACAGTGTGGCAACTTTTACGCCAATATCACGTCCCTACCTTCTTTTTTATCAACAAAATTGATCGTGAAGGGGCAGATGTTGAAGCCGTTATGGCACAGCTTCAAAAGGATTGCTCTGAGGATGTACTATTCGTAGATGAACCGCTCCGTTCTGACTATGTTTCAACTCACATGATGGAGTGGCTTGCTGAACGTGATGAGCAGCTTCTCGATGCTTTTCTAAATGAAACATTGGATAGTTCCAACTGCCTTACTCATTTACAAGCGATGATTAATCAAGAAAATGCCTTTTTGTGTTTTACTGGCTCTGCCTTAAAAGATATTGGGATAAAGGAATTCCTAGCACAGCTTCCCCTACTTACAGAGACACATTTTAACAATAATGTAGCGTTTCAAGGCGAAGTCTTTAAAATTCGTCATGATGGACACCAACGCTTAACTTTTTTAAAGGGATTACAAGGTACATTGCATGTGCGGGATGAATTTTCGTTTGGTGATGTGACAGAAAAAGTGACTGAGATTCGGCTATATAATGGCAGCCGTTATGAAACCGTACAAGAGGTTAAAGCCGGAGAGATTTTCGTAGTCAAAGGGATTAGTCAGGCAAACATCGGCGATATCATTGGTCGTGCAAGCAACTCGCAGCCCTATGAATTAGTGCCAACGTTGCAGGCAAAAGTACAATATGAAGGCGATCAGCATATAAAGGAAGTTTTAAAAACTTTTCGCATGCTTGAAGCAGAAGAACCATCATTACGTGTTATTTGGCATGAAAAGTTTCAAGAAATTCATGTACATATTATGGGTGTCATCCAACTCGAGGTTCTTATCGAAGTGCTCAACAAACGCTTCTCTCTAGACATTTCATTTGGCGAACCACAGATTTTATACATGGAAACAATCTCAACAACTGTGACAGGCTACGGTCATTTTGAGCCATTAAAGCATTATGCAGAAGTCCATTTATTAATGGAGCCAAATACACGTGGTACTGGCAATACATTTGTCAATGCATGTCATGCGGATGATTTATCGGTTGGGCATCAACGACTCATTGAAAAGCATTTATTCGAGCGCGATCATCATGGGCTGTTAACAGGTTTTCCCGTGACAGATATACGCTTCACTCTCTTAACGGGGCGTGCACATATTAAACATACTGAAGGTGGCGATTTCCGAGAGGCAACATTCCGTGCATTACGTCAAGGGCTAGAGCAAGCAGAAAATGTATTACTAGAGCCGTATTACCGCTTTAAGCTTAAAGCCCCTAGTGATTTTATCGGCCGCATGATGACCGATATTCAGCAAGCTTCTGGAACATTTGACGCGCCAATCTTAACTGAAAATAATGCGATTTTAACCGGACGTGCCCCTGTCGCAACATTTATGAGCTACAGTACAACCTTTGCCGCCTACACCAATGGTAAGGGCGTACTCTCCCTACAATTTGATGGCTATGATTTGTGTCACAATACTGAAGACATTATCGCGCAAATTGGCTACGATAAGAACGCCGATCCTGAATATACATCCTCTAGTATTTTTTGTGCAAAAGGCAAGGGTTACTCCGTTCCATGGCAGGAAGCGGAGGCAGCTATGCATTGTACTAAATAGATTTATAAAAAAAACAGGACTTGATTTTAGTTATATCAATGTCCTGTTTTTTTGTGTTTCGTGGGATTTGCTGGGTGATTTCGTGGGGATTCTTGCTTCGCGCGGGTATTTGCTTTGCTTCCGCGGGTATTCGACCTGCTTCCGCGGGTATTTCCTTGCTTCGCGCGGGTATTCGCTCTCCTTCCGCGGGTATTCTCCTACTTCGTGCGGGTCGCCCCGAGCATCTTTAAATCCTTGCCGCGGATATTTCTAAACTTTACAAAGCTTGTACCGTTTCCCCATCCTGTTTAATAAAGCGATAGGAAGGCTCCACGACTATATAACCATGAGCATTTGAAAAATCAATTATTACCTTGCCAGGTCGACTTTTTAAAAGTTGTAAATTATCAATTAATTCAAGCAATAGCTCATGCCCGTTACCGCGTGGGTGCCAGTTTAAATGATAATCATTCAATTCACTCACAGCCTGTAAAAATTGCTTAAATTCACGCTCTACAAAGTTTATCAGTTTAGCATTTTCTTGTTTCGCTTCATCACTTGTTGATAAATCCTCCAAATATGTTTCATAAAAGCGCATCACTATCGAACACAATAAATCATTGACACGAGCAGCACTTAGTATTGCCTTAGGGACTTGGGAAAGTCGCTCTAAATTTGGTTTTGCACGAGTCGAATCGATGCGAGTAATTAAATGATAATGCTCACCATTCACCTCGTACACAATTGGATTTGTCGGCATATACATCATAAAATCATTTGTTTTTGTTTTAAGCTGATCTGTAATGTTTGCCTTTGCAAAAAGGTGCCCATTAAAACTTTCATTTTGAATCCAAATAATATCTTTGTTATAAAAAATTTGATCAAACAATCGTTCATTACTAATAAGATTACTAGCTAATAATTGATCGACAAGTGATTCTACGACCATTCTTGTTGTAGCTTTCTTGGCAACTTCAGTGCGTGGTTGCTTACAAATTTCCATATCTACATATTGCGATTCTTGTGCTGTACATACATGAATATTCGTCATACGTGCATCCTCTTTTCGTACATATTTTTCAAAACGGAAGTATTCTTTCGCATAAAAAAAGGATTTCCTACAACAAGAGGAAATCCTTCATTCTATCTTTTTCACTCATCACATAATGTCAAATTATACCCAAGCATAAAAGAATTGCCTCGAAAGCGACTACCTTCTCTTATTTTGGGCGTTTGACGTACAGTGACGAACAGAGCATTCTGTTTTGTCAACATGCCACCTCCTATTCCTCGTAGGGTTCTGGTGTGTACTCATAATAGGCAGGTATCCTGACTCATGATCACCGCTACTTTTCCCCTTCCCGTCGTTAAACAGTGGTCTATGAAAAGTCGCTCACATTTACAGTTGCGGGACAGTGTCGGAATTGCACCGACTTCCCTTTTAAGTAAATTGCACGCAATTTACACCTATTACTCCACGCTATTCAGTTGTTAGAGGAATCTAATGTACTATAGATTCCTTATAGATTATTAAAATCAATTGTAAAGGAGTATTTTTCCAAAGTCAAATAACATAAAATATTCCAGTTCCTTATTCTTTTTCTTCTAGTTATAATGCTTGAATTGTGCGTTCGTCTTCAATTATCTCGTTCTCTGTTTCCATTTGTTTTATAATATCGGATAACTCCCAAAAGCAAAATTATACTCATAGGTATAGTCCCGTATGAATATGGTTGTTCAAATGCAGCAACAAACGAATTATACAACTAACGCAACCTATTGATTCACAAAATATAAAAAGACAGAATTTATTCTACGTGTTGTAGATTAAATCTGCCTTTTTCTTTTATCAGCGACAATCTTTGGAAAAACAGTCATTTTTAAAGTGAATTGAGTCTTGTAGGATCTTAATACAACTCCGGAGCTTTTCGTAATTTACTTGCTTGTTCGTATGAAAATGCGAGTTTTATTAGTACATCCTCACTAAATGCAGTTCCAGCGAAAGTTACGCCAAACGGTCTCCCATTTTTCATATACCCCGCTGGGACGGCAATAAAGTCCTTGTGTAACGCCCTCGTCTCATTAGAAAAGATCAGGTTGAGAGGTGAATGAAATTGAATAATATTAATATCGAACTAGGAACATTAATACTTTTTCTTATTGTACTACTTTTAATAATTAGTATTTTTGGATTTATAATTAGAAAGTTGCTAGGTGTCGAAAGAAAGATATGGTTTTCTGTTAATTACCTTAACGAAAGACATAAAAAACTAGATTGGTTTGTACGAATACTTTTTACAACTCTATTTTTAATTAGTACTTATTATATGATTTACAATGATAATGTTGGAATTGCTTGGTATTTTGAAACATAGTTTATCATAATTGTCTTTTTAATAGCATCTGAAACATTACGTGCAATTATGGAATGGAAATACGCAGAAAATAAAAAAGATTCTATTGCTACTATCGCAGAAATGATGTTTATGATTAGCATAGTATTAATTACGATAAAAACTGGTTTTTTCGGCTTATTTAATATTTAATTCTAAAGTTTTTAAGCGGAGCTAGCGGCTCAATATAGTGGAAAAGTTGATAACAACGGTCATCAATGCTCCTGAAATAGAATAAAAAAGGGCTATTTCGCAGAAAGTTTCCCCTGCAAAATAGCCTTTTTTATTTATGTTTCTTTCAATTAGTTACACATTATTGTCCATTAAATCGCTGTGTAAGTTTTTGTAAATTTTCAGCTTGTACACATAGGTCTTGTGACACTACCATATTGACTGCTTGCATGGAGGCATTTTGCTCATCGACTGATTGTAGAATGACCTCTGTATAATTAGATAAACTTTCCATTCCATTGGCGATCGTCGATACTAATTTTGTTACCTCATTAGCGCTACCTGAAAGCTCCTCAGACGTTGCGGAAATATCCTCTAGCTGGTTCGCCATTTTGCTAACATTCTGAGAGATTGTGCCAAATGACTTTGTGGCTTCATCGATGACATAGACGCCCTGTTGAACGTTTTTCAAATCCTCTTCAACAGAAGTTGCTACTTGTTTTGTATCGCTTTCAATGCCAACTACTAGCTCGACAATTTGAGTGGCTGAATGCTTAGATTGCTCTGCCAATTTTCGAACTTCCTCCGCTACTACTGCAAAGCCTTTGCCATGCTCTCCAGCACGTGCCGCTTCAATCGCTGCATTTAGTGCAAGCAAATTCGTTTGATCTGTAATTGCTGTAATCATGTCTGTCATAGATTTGATATCCGTCATTTTGCTTGATAATTGTTGCATTAATTCGCTCGTTTTTTCAGTAGAAGTTGAAATAAATTGCATTTGATTTTTAGCCACATGTAAAATTTCCGCACCGTTGCCTGCAATTTCATTTGCTTCTTTGGCATGATCAAAAACACCTTGCGTGGCCACGGTAATACGTTCAATGCCGTCAGCAGTCTCCTGCATAGAAATAGCACTTTCATTAGCAGACTGTGCAGCTTGCTTAAGACCCTCAGTCGTTTTCTCCATTTGTGAGTCAACTTCCTCAACTGCAATCGTAATTTCATTTGTACTTGCTGATAGTTCCTCTATGCTCGCTGATAAGTCTGTAGAACTACTTGCAATTTTTTGTGTCATCGTATGTAATTGTTCTTTCATCTCTATAAACGCTTTAGCTAACTCTGAAATTTCATCATTGGAATTCATCTCAATCGGAGCAGTATGCAAATTTCCTTCAGCTATTGCTTGAGCGGATTCTGCTAATTGATTAATGGGCTTAATAATTTTAAATTTTACATAGAAAATACACGATATTGTCATAGTAATTCCTATTACTGTTAATAAAGTAGATAGCCATTCTAATGAAGTCACATTTGCTAGGTCTATAATTAAAATAACACCCATGAGAACATTTAAAGTAGAAAAGCCAATTATACTTTTTTTTCGTAAACTCATACTAAATTCCTCCAACTATAATATTATTCCAACGTAGTCATTATAGTTGAAATATCCTAAATTTCATAGAAAAAAGCCCAACTTTTATAAGATTAAAGACATATAAAAAGCACTTTGCTCTCACAAAGTGCTTTCATAATCATTATTTAAATTTCATTATACTTGATCCTGCAATACCTGGATGTGTCATCTCATATGGATCTAGAATTAAATCTAATTGTTCTTTCGTTAGTACACCCTCTTCAAGGCAAAGCTCACGAATTGAACGACCAGATAAGATTGCTTCACGTGCAAGTCGGGCAGCTACCTCATAGCCAATATGTGGGTTTACTGCTGTTAGAATACCAACGCTTTTTTCCACATATTCTTTCATGCGGTCTTCATTTGCTTCAATATCCTTCAAGCAATTTTGTGTAAATGCTCGGAACACGTTATTCATAATACTAATAGATTGAATTAAGTTGAAGACAAGCACAGGCTCCATTACGTTTAATTCTAATTGTCCTGCTTCAGATGCTAAAGAAATTGTTTGGTCATTACCAATTACTTGGAAGGCAACTTGGTTAAGAACCTCTGGCATAACAGGATTCACTTTCCCTGGCATAATAGACGAACCAGGCTGACGAGCTGGTAAGATGATTTCCCCTAACCCAGCACGTGGACCAGATGCCATTAAACGAAGGTCATTAGCAATTTTCGACATATTAATCATACAGATTTTCAATGCGCCTGATACTTCTGTATAAGCATCTGTATTTTGTGTTGCATCCACTAGATGTGTAGCGCCTTTAAGCGGCAAACCTGAAATTTCTGCAAGATGAACATCTACTGATTTAATATAATCTGGGAATGCATTTAATCCTGTACCAACAGCTGTTGCCCCCATATTTACATCATATAAATTTGGACGAGTTTGACGAATGCGGGCAATATCACGGTTAATAACACGACAATATGCTTCAAATTCTTGTCCTAATCGAATCGGTACAGCGTCTTGTAAATGCGTACGACCCATTTTAATAACATGCGCAAATTGCTCCGCTTTTTGGTGGAACACCGCTTGCATGTTTTCCATTGTAAGAAGTAATTCATCTATCAAATTCAACACAGCAATATGAATAGCTGTTGGGAAAGCATCATTTGTTGATTGAGACATATTAACATGGCTGTTTGGGCTAATTGTTTGGTAGTCCCCTTTTTCTTTGCCCAAAATTTCTAAGGCACGGTTAGCAATGACTTCGTTGGCATTCATATTAATAGATGTGCCAGCACCGCCTTGGATTGGATCTACGATAAATTCAGCATCCCATTCACCATCAATAACTTCTTGTGAAGCTTCGACAATTGCATCTCCGATTTCTTTTGAAAGTAGGTGTACTTCCATATTACCTAATGCAGCTGCTTTTTTAACAATCCCCATTGCCTTAATAAGGGCTGAGTGAATCGTGTAACCTGTAATTGGGAAATTTTCAGTTGCACGAAGCGTTTGAATTCCGTAATAAGCATTGCTTGGTAATGCACGTTCACCTAAAAAGTCTTTTTCTATACGTTGTGTGGACATAATTGTCGTCTCCTTTTATGTAATACTCACACTTGATAGTAGCTAATTAATGCCGTATTGTAAACAGTCATTTATCTGTAAAATGAAAAATAACAAAAACCGAGCGCAGTTTTTACGCTCGGTTTCATCATTATTTATTAGAAGTCACTGTAAAACGTGTGTTTACATGCTTTGGATTTTCAATTTCATCTAACACAGCAATGGCATAATCTGCATAGCTGACATAACTTTCACCAGCAGCGTTTACTAATAAATGATCTTCTCCAGCAGTATAGCTGCCTGTACGTGGACCCTCTGGATCAAAAAAAGCAGATGGGCTTAAAAATGTCCAAGCAATAGTTGATTGTTGTAAGTCACGTAGATTTTCACCTTGGTTTTTTGCTGTCGCGTAAAACATTTCTGGGAAATCCGGAGTATCCATTACGCGTACTATTTTCTCTGGGTCTACAAACAAACTACCCGCCCCACCAACAACAAATAATTTTGTATCAATGCCAGTAAAGATATCAATTAAATGACGGCCAGCTTTCACATGTAATTCCTCCTGACCAGCAGGAGCGCCAAACGCATTTACGACTACGTCAAAGCCTTTCACCTCTTCTTGAGATAATTCAAAAACATCCTTTTCAAAAACATGAATATTTGCTGTTACTTTAGAAGCCGAACGTACAATCGCAGTTACATCATGACCACGCTGTAGTGCCTCCTCCACAATTGTTTGTCCTGCTTTCCCTGTTGCACCAATTACTGCAATTTTCATACTTATAATTCCTCCCATTTTTTAATTGTAACTATTTAAGTTACAGGTTAGATACAAAAGACCCACTTCGTTAATTTAACGAAGTTGATCTAGCACATCCTGTAAAGTTTGCGCTTGTAGCTGTTCTTCCATTGCATGCCAAACAGTTGTATAAACACCCTCCAATGTACGTTGGATTTTTCGACCTACCGTACATGCTGGATTTGGCTCATCGTGAATCGCAAATAGCTGCTCGGGCCCATCAATCGCATGGTAAATGGCTAAGAGCGTTAAATCTTTTGGCTCCACTAATAGGTCATAGCCTGCTATTCCTGTTTGTGACGTAAGCAAGCCCGCTTTTTTTAGCACCCCGATCATTCGTCGCACGACAACTGGATTTGTATTTACACTCCCTGCGATAATATCAGATGTTAGCTGACTTTTATCAGAGGTTGTTGCAATGAGCGAAAGTATATGGATCGTTACCGAAAATCGACTGTTCACCATATGTATCACCACCTGTTGTAACTATTATAGTTACAGGTTTAAATAAATGCAAATGAATTGCTTTATTTGCTCCTGTATTTATTTTTTCCGTTTGAAGGAGTATTATACGATGATTATATTTTCTTTACGTAAATGACTAATTCTTGTCGTATTTCTCCATTTTCCTCATAAAAATCTAAATTATGAAATTCATACTTAAAATGGCCAACTGGAAACGTCACACTTTCGCCCTGTGCCGCTGCTAATATGCCTGCCACATCATGTGACATCATTTGTAAAAGCTCTGTACCTGAAAACGCTTCTATAAATATCACGTTCATCATAAAACACCTCCCAAGCTATTATAGCTTAGAAGACGCTTACATTTATAGTCTTTCTTTATACCGTTTAAGGCGAATCTCCTCAATAACCTGCATCATATTATCTATTTGCTCCTGTGTTAATTTTGTAGAGATGTGTGGCAGCTCATGTTGTTGAATAGAGTCCCCGTTTTGTTGAGAAGTATTCATAAGCAACTTCGTCCTTAAATGCTGCTCACGTCCTCTTCCATCTAGTTGAAACACCAATGATCTCCCCACACCATTCACCTCTACATTTTTATTGAAAACTCCCATATTAAAACTTATATCGGAAAAATTTTCATAAATTTTAACTTTCTTCATATAAAGTGCTAGAGAATTTGGCTCTCTATTAAATAATTCGGATCGGTTTTTTGGTGTTTAATCCGTCGCTTTGGTGTTTCTTTCCGTCGATCTGCCAGTTCCATCCGTCGCTTTGATGGTTCTTTCCGTCGCTCTGATTTCTTTCCGTCGCTCTGCCAGTTCAATCCGTCGCTTTGATGTTTCTTTCCGTCGCTCTGCCGATTCTTTCCATCGCTCTGATTTCTATCCGTCGCTCTGCCAGTTCCATCCGTCGCTTTGATGTTTCTTTCCGTCGCTCTGATTTCTTTCCGTCACTCTGCCGGTTCTTTCCGTCGCTCTGCCAGTTCCATCCGTCGCTTTGATGTTTCTTTCCGTCGCTCTGCCGGTTCCATCCGTCGCTTTGATGTTTCTTTCCGTCACTCTGCCGATTCTTTCCATCGCTCTGATTTCTTTCCGTCACTTTGATGTTTCTTTCCGTCACTCCGATTTCTTTCCGTCGCTCTGCCAGTTCCATCCGTCGCTTTGGTGTTTCTTTCCGTCGCTATGCCAGTTCCATCCGTCACTTTGATGTTTCTTTCCGTCGCTCTGCCAGTTCCATCCGTCGCTTTGAAGTTTCTTTCCGTCGCTCTGCCGATTCTTTCCATCGCTCTGATTTCTTTCCGTCGCTCTGCCAGTTCCATCCGTCGCTTTGATGTTTCTTTCCGTCACTCTGCCGATTCTTTCCATCGCTCTGATTTCTTTCCGTCACTCTGCCAGTTCCATCCGTCGCTCTAGCTCTTCTATCCGTCGATCTGCCAGTTCTATCCGCCACTTTAGCCATTCTTTCCGTCGATCTAGCTTTTCTATCCGTCACTCCTCCGTATGTTTGTTTAAAAAAACAGCAACCAGGACGGCTGCTGCTTCGGTTTAAACGGCAATTGGTGCTTTAATGACTGGATGAGGATCATAGCCCTCAATAGAAAGATCTTCAAGTTCTATGTCGAAAATTGACGTTTTATTCGGATTAATTTTTAAGGTTGGTAGGTCCTTAGGTTCGCGTGAAAGCTGTTCTTTTACTTGCTCCACGTGATTTGAATATATATGAGCATCCCCAATGCTATGAATAAATTCGCCGACTTCTAAACCACATTCATGTGCAATTAAATGTGTCAGTAAGGCATATGATGCAATATTAAATGGACAGCCTAATAATGTATCAAGGCTCCTTTGCATTAACTGACAGCTCAGCTTACCATTTGCTACATAAAATTGGAACATTACGTGACACGGAGGTAATGCAGCTTTACTGCCCTTTGCTCCAGCATTGATCACGTCCTCTGGATTCCATGCATTGACAATAATGCGTCGTGAATCTGGATTGTGCTTGATTTGATGGATTACATCTTGCAATTGATCAAGGCTTTCTCCTGTTGATGTTGTCCAATTACGCCACTGCTTGCCGTAAACATTTCCAAGCTCCCCGTATTTACGTGCAAATTCATCATCTGTTAAAATTCGTTCACAAAATGAAGCTAACTCTTTTTGATAAACAGCATTAAAAGACTCGTCTGCTAAGCAGCGACGACCAAAGTCTGTCATATCAGGACCTGAATATTCATCAGACTCCACCCATTTTTTAAAAGCCCATTCATCCCAAATATGATTGTTGTTTTGTAGTAGATAACGAATATTTGTGTCCCCTTTAATAAACCAAAGTAGCTCACTTGCTACAAGCTTAAATGGTACACGTTTAGTCGTTAAAAGAGGAAAACCTTTGCTTAAATCAAACCGCATTTGATAGCCAAATACACTATATGTACCTGTTCCTGTACGATCTTCCTTTTTAACTCCATTATCTAATATATGTTGTAATAAATTTAAGTACGCGATTTCTGGATGCGTCATGCCAATCAACAGCTCCTTCAAGTATGCTGTTGACCATTATAACATCTAATAACTACATTTGGTCGTCAAAAAATAAAAACAATCTTTCAATATTTACATGTCTGAGTCAAAGGAATTGTTTTCTAATTCCTTTGAAATTTCACTCTCAATCGTGGCGAAAAACATGGGCAACAAAACAATATTAAATAAAATTGGTCCAACAATAACCAATAGATCAACGCCTGGGTTAAAATAGATACTGAACGCAGTCAATAACCCTGACATTACTAGAAAAACAATTTGCATAACAATAATCATTATCGGAATGATTTGATACATATAGTTAAGCTTTCGGAATTGATGCATATTTTCTGGATCTTCAATAATTCTGTTTTTTAAGCGCTTTGATAAAAATATACAGGCAATAAGCTGTACGATAATAAAGTTAAAATAAATAACACTATGTAGTACTATTTGACCTTTAATAACTGTGCCATTAAAATGCCCTACCCGTTGCTGTAATAGCTCATTAACCGCACCCTCATAAACATATTCCTGGTCACTAAAATAAGTAAGCGGTTCTACAAAGCCGAGAGTTGCCCAATCCTTTGCGTTGACTTTCCAGTCGGTTAATTTGCTAGTCAAAATACGTAATTGAATGGCTTCATTTTCAGCAAACATTCCTACTAAAATATTATAGGGTATAGCAATCTTCATCTGTCCATTTTGTTTATCATGAATTAAATCTTTAATGAAAAAAGTATACGCAACATCCGACTGTTGGGCTTCGTAATGGGCATCCCCGACCTTCCAATGACTTGCTAATGAAGATTCAATGTTATTCTTCATTTCATAATACGGCGTATTATTATGTAAATGCTTTGGAATCTTATAGACAAAATAATTGTCACCTCCAATAATGCAAATATCTACTTTCAACGAATCATTTTCTAAGTTTTTAGCGATTGTTGTCATCGGATACGACATCATGGCGACTAGAAAAAAAAGGATTAGTGACAATCCACTTTTTTTCATGCAACGCTCCCCCTTTTCGTCACATATGCTAGATTTACACTATCATAGGCTACACCGAAAAGACTACTTCGTTATTCCGAAAAAACAATAGTGGTTTTCCGAAACACCTTATTTCGGTATTCCAAAATTACCAAAAATTATGGATAATATATAACATACTTGATAATTGAAATGGGGCATTATGATTATGCAAAAAAATGAGAGAAAGCTATGAATAAATGGACATATAGTATTTTCATAACATATCTACTTCTCGGTATTTATGTACTTGTAGTGACAATGCGAGTACCTTTAATTGGTATTGGAGTGGATACAACTAGCGGACAACCTGTCATTGCTGATTTTTATTATCCTGATTGGGCACAGCAAAAAAACATTGAAAAAGGTGATATTTTACTGACAATCGATGGTAAGCTTGCAGAAGATGTTCGTTCTATCCAACGCTACTCTATCGTTAGTTGTGCGAAAGAACTAACGTTTATCAAGCCGAATGGTGATGTTCATTCTGTTTCAGTTAAGCACAAAGATATACCGGAAGAATTATATTTGCAAATTATTTTTCCACTGTTTTATTTTGTCTTATCTTTTAGCGTCGCCATCTATTTACGGCGAAGAAGTAAAGAAAATCAACTTACTAGTCTACTAACATTATTTTTATTAACCTGTTCATTGGCCTATATAAGTACAGGAGCCTCAGGTAGAGGGGATCTAATTGGAATGTTCGTAATAGTCATTGGTATTGTTTTATGCTTAGTGCTTTTTATTCACTTTTTACAATTATATTTCCACTACCTTCATTTAAATTGGCCTTACATCAATACCAAATGGCTTTATTTAATACCTTTATTTATTTTCTGCTGTTATTGCGTTGTAATAGTTGTTCCTGACTTAAAAACGATAACAGCTTTAATTAACTTAGGCCTTTTTGCTGTACTTGTACTTTACGCCATCTATATTTTGCTAACGAGTTATTTACGCACAAAATTGGCGAAAATTCGTTTAATCGCCATTGCGTTTATAACGCCTTTCTTGCCGTTTTTACTTTTTTTTGTCGTACCTGAAATTTTAGGTCACGACCCTATTTTAAATCCTGAGTTAGCTGCAATATTTTTATTGTTTATTCCTTTTTCTTTTATCTTCATTCAATTAAATGAACGACTATTCGATATTGAATATCAATTATCTCGTTTGCGTTACTATTCAACACTTGCCTTTATTAGTACATTGCTATTAACCACGGGTATTACCATACTATTTTTAGATCAATTATCAATTGTTAAAATTACGAGTGTCTTTATCCTTGCATTCTTCATCATTGTTGCAAGCTTTTATATAAAGGAGCAACTTGATTTTAAGTATCGAAAGATCATTTTTTCATCTACTGGTAATTATGTACATAATTTATATGCTGCTGTTAATCGTATGGGTAAAGCGAAAAATCAGCAAGAATTACTGGATCGATTTAAGTATGAAATAACCGAAAAACTTGGTACTACAGCCTTTACGATTACAACAATAACGGAAGATGTGCCATTCACTCAAGGTGAAGTCAACACAGGGAATGACACGACTCACCTGCTATTACATGATACAGGTGAAGAAAAAATTGTTTTAAAAATTAGGCTTACATTACAAAAAGAAGAGCTTCTTTGGTTAGAATTACTGGCCCTCTATGTTTCGATGTTTATCGATAATTTAAAGCTTATTGAAGATTTAGTATGTGAAATACAGCGTATGAAGGATAACAATGATACACAGCTTCCTTGGCTCGATAAACTATTATGGAATATCATTGAAAAGGAAAAAAGTATTTTAGCACAGGAATTACATGACACCATTTTGCAGGAGCAGCTACATTTAGCGAGAGAGTTAGATGTACTCGCAAGCTCGCCTATTATAAATAAAGAAAAGGTATTAGATATTCGAGAACAATTGCTGAATGCATCGAAGGATTTACGTGAGTATTGTGAAAATCTCAGCCCTCCATTACTCGACACATTTGGGTTACAAATGGCCTTAAAAAAATTGCTACAGAAGGTGAAAATACGGGCAGACTTTTTGCTAAACACTCAAATAGAACGTGTCCAATTCCACGATGTAACCTTACATTTAGTCGTCTATCGCCTTGTACAAGAGCTCTTAAATAATGCGATCAAACATGCTGAGGCAACCGAAGTTTCACTAAGACTACAAGCGACTAATCGTGGCTTTATTCTCCAATATGATGATAATGGTGTTGGCTGTAATATTGAGGATTTAATGCAATCTTCAGCTTCTATGGGCATTAACGGTATTCGAGAGCGTGTCCGTGCTTTTAATGGAGACATCACGATAACCTCCAGTCATAATGAAGGAATGCATATATTTATTCAAATACAAGAGGACGTGGAATCATATGATTAATATTCTTATTATAGATGACCATCCTGTCGTTTTAGATGGTACAAAAACATTATTACAGGATTTAACAAATGTCCGAATAGACACAGAGCAGGATAGTGCCGCTGTACTGTCGAGAATGGATACTCAAGCTTTTCAATTATTTTTGATTGATATAAATATGAAACCAATCAACGGCATCCAGCTTTCAGAAATGATTAAGAAGAAGCAACCAGAAGCACTTATTTTACTCTATACAGGCTATGAGCTTTCCGATTATTACGAACTCCTTATCGAGAAAAAAGTCGATGGACTATTATCAAAGCTTGCTACGAAAGAGCAAGTGATTCAAACTATTCAGGCCGCACTAAGAGGTGAAATCTTACTAGCAGCGGATTTTTTAGATTTTGTACATCAGCGCACCAATCTCTCAAATGTACAGCAAGACGTTTTACTAAGCGATAAGGAACAAGAAATTTTACAGCTTGTCGCACAAGGATGTACAAATAAAGCAATTGCTTCAGCCATTGGGGTAACACAACGCACCGTTGAAAACTATTTATCCAAACTTTTTGTTAAATTAAACGTAGAATCACGTGCAGAGGCAGTAATTGTCGCTAAAGAGAAGGCATGGATCGACTAATTATTGAGTGCTTTATAATGCATTACTTTTGATTACTATATTTAAAAACATGACAATATAAATTTTTTCTTACTAAAAACGGAATATACTGGATAAATGTCTAGAACTGTTATATAATAAAAAAAATAATTACATTACTTCATCTTAACCGTTAAAATCACATATTCAAAAGTAATACGAGCTTTTGAATACGTGATCTTTTGCTAGCGATCGAAGGAATATGATTGTTGAATTTTTTTGGGAGGTTGTTCACATGACACAAGGTACAGTAAAATGGTTTAACGCAGAAAAAGGTTTTGGCTTTATCGAAGTAGAAGGTGGAAATGATGTATTTGTACACTTTTCTGCTATTCAATCAGATGGCTTTAAAACTTTAGAAGAAGGCCAAAAAGTGGAATTCGGCGTTGAAGAAGGTAACCGCGGACCACAAGCAACTAATGTTGTAAAGCTTTAATTTTAGCTTTAGAATAAACAGTGCAAAATTCAAGAGACATCCAAATTGTGGATGTCTCTTTTTATGGTTATTTGATTTGAACTTTATCAAATTTCGAGCAGTAGCATACCATATTCAAAGTTCCAATATAAAATAGATAAAACAATAGCATCGCAAAAAGCATTAACCCTTGTACAGGCGCTGGCATATCTCCCTGATTAGTGATTGGAAACATACATGCAAATATAAAAATAAATAACGCTGTATAGGGCAGCAAAAAAATTGTTGTCCAGTAGATGAAACGACGATGAGCTATCCATTTATATGTAAGCTTATATAGCACAATAGTTGCTACAACAAAACCAACTGAATGCACAAGTAAGATTAAGATATCGAAATGTTGCCCTTCCCACCCAGTGAGTCTCACGATGCGATAATAATTTAATTGCATTTCAAGAGAAATAAAGAACATTAACCCATATAACATACTCACTACATTCAGTTTCAGAAAATAATTCATTCAGAACATCCTTATGCGTAAGAATGTAAACCTGCAATCACTAAATTCACAAATACTTGATTAAACACGATAATTCCAAATCCAATAATCGCTAACCAAGCTGTCTTCTCGCCTTCCCAGCCTTTAGAAAGTCGGAAATGAAGGAAAGCAGCATAAAATAAAAACGTTATAAGTGCCCATACTTCCTTAGGGTCCCAGCCCCAATACCTACCCCAGGCAATCTGCGCCCAAATCATGGCAAACAACAGTCCTCCTAAGGCAAACAACGGAAAGCCTATGACAACAGCTCGATATGTAATTTCATCCATTAATGCTGGTTGTACACGATTTGTTAATGGCTTTAATAAAACAATTAACGGTCTTCTCACAATGAGTAGAATCACAGCATATAAAACCGTTCCAACTATAAATGCCCATACAATAGAATTCAATTTCTTCGCATCAATCGCATTTGTAATCTTCAAAACACCCAATTGTTCCCCGCTAGAAGTTACTGCATCTTTAGTGACAATCAGCGGCTTCATCGTATAAACGGCTGTTTCTTCCTTCCCTTGCTTATTTTCAAATTGAACCTCGATTTCATCTGCTGATAAGTTAAAATACGTGGACACACCGATAAAGCCTATCACGACAATTAGACAATACATAACAAATTCCAAGGCAAATGTACTAATCGATAATTTAGAAACGTCTAATGTTCTTAATAAATAAATAATACCTGTTGCGAACGAAATTGATAGTATTGCACTTGAAAATGCAACTGTCATAACATGAATCGTTAACCAATGGCTTTGCAGCGATGGAACAAGTGGTGAAACCTCTTTCGTAAAAACGCTTCCATAGCCGAGAATAATTAATGACACAGGAATGGTGAACAAGCCTACAACGATTTGCTTATATAAATAATGAATAATCAAATAGCTGCCAGTAAGCATGATGCCAAAAAACGTCATAAACTCATACATATTACTTACAGGTGCGTGATCAACAGCAATCCACCTTAAAATGAAATAAACTAGCTGCGAAACAAAGGCAATATATGTAAGTAAAAGTCCCACTTTTCCAAACATTTTTCCTTTTGATTTCACGGCAAGCCCAATCGGTATAATGGCGATTAGTAGTAAAATAAATGCCAAGAACAATGAATTACTACTTATACTTAATAATGTTTCTTTACTCAATGTAATAATCCTCCAAAGTATTTTTTTGCTCATCATCATAACGTGAGGTTGATTTCCGTTTCGACTGAGTGCTTTCTCGAGGGCGTCCGATGAACCGCAAGGAGTCGCCGGCCTCTCAACTTATATACACAGCATACGTTTTAACAAATATCATCTACAATTTTTGGTGATGAGTCTAATTGCTTCCAATAAACATAACGTCACTCATAAAAATAAGTGCCATCATTCCCCTTTATTTTTTTGAATTGTTACAAAATTATGTCATAAAAAAGAGGAACCAGCAAATAACAGTAGTAACTCAAAAAGTTTTGTCTTGCTAATTTCTCTTACTACTTCAATTTCACATAAATAATTTCTGGGTCACCTTCGTCTAAGTTTTCTATATACCCACTTTTTATAAATCCCGTCGTTTCAAATACCTTTTGCATACTAGTATTTGATTGGTTAGTAGATGAAAAGATTTTTGGTGTGTCTACCATTTCAACATAGAAGACTAATAATGCTGTGGCAACACCCTTTCTTCTCTCAGATCGCTTGACAATAACTAATGAGATAAAGCTATTTTCAAAAAAATCATTCGTAAAAATGAGAAAACCAGCAATCCCTTTTTCAGTTTTTTGAATGATACAACGTTTTTCGTTAATTGCTGTACGTATATATTCGCTTCTCGAAAAATCGCCAATTACTTCTTGATCAATTGCACATATTTCATCTAAATGATCCATACATGCTTCCAGCAAATGTGTCATTCTATTCACCCCATTACTCTTGACATGTTACTGTCCAATTTAGGCCGGCAAAGCTTTGTTCAATAATGGCTGTTCGTTGCTGTTTTTCACAGGATTTTTTTGCAAAATTAAGCGATTGGCTATTTGTTATCATAACTACCATCAGCAATAGTACAAGTAGAGCATTCCTAATTAATTTTTTCTTTGTCAATTAGGCTCGCTCCTTATGTAATAACTTATCACTTTAAGCTCATCATTAATCCCCTTGGCCCGCCTTCCTTCATCGACAAACCCGCATTTTTTATAAAGTGACTGTGCGGCGGTATTCGGTAAATTAACGCCTAACACAAGCTCATTGATATGAGGAAAATGCTCCACAACAAAATCCGGCAAAAGCTGTAATGCCGCTTTCGCATAGCCTTTACCTTGCTCATAAAAGTCTGTCGAAAAAGCACGGATTAAAATCGCCTGTTCATTGGAGGAATATGGCTTGACGCCCTCTTTTTCATGTAAAACAAAGAAGATCACGAACTTGTCTTTATCTAATACAAGAATGGCATGACGGTTTTTATCCTGCTTCACTAATTCAATGCTCTCTTTCGGAGACATCGTATAGCGAAGCTGGGCCTCTGTGATGGTATATCGTTCAATTAAATGATCATCTTTTTCTTCATAAAATTTTAATCTCATCAAAGCCCATCCTTCCATCTTTAGTCGTACTCTTCCTCATAAAACGCTGTAAATTCATACTCTCCATCAATAAGCTGCTGTAAATATGCTTCAAAGGACGGTGCAATCACTTCATAGCTATCTGGGTCATGAACGTAGCGAATCACTTGTCCTACTTGTCCACCTTCATTCGGATTAAAATCAATATACAAACTAGATGTACCACCATTGTTCATACAATCCGAAAAACATAATCGTTCTTTTAGCGGTACATGCATGTTAATTCGAGCATCCACTTCCACACAATCTAAAAAATCCTCATAACGCTCATGAATACTTTCACTATCCGTAACCTGGGCATCTGCAATGATTTGCTCTACGGACTTTAAATAATATGGATATTCATCAAGATCAGAGCCGAGCACAAGTACACAAATCGTTTCTTCACCATGCTTACAATAATACGTTCCATTCACATCCTTTAATAGATTAATAAGTAACTCAGGACACTTAGGAAACGCATCAAATAACGTTTGAATTTGAGACTCCGTTGCTCCTATTGCATGTTGTAATTGAAGCTGCTCCTCTTCAGGTAAATATTTCATAAGACCAGTAAAATATGGATTGAACGTACGCATTATTCTTCCCTCTTTCTGCTTTAAATTGGTGTTAAATAATATATTGAACAAATGCCAAATATAATGTATTCTAACATGATTTAGTCATTTATTTAAGAGTAGGGGTGTAAATTTTGGGACTATTAAAGCGAGCGCAAGAGCGAAAAAAACTGCCGTGAACATTCTGGACTAATTGGAAATCATAGGAAAATGTAATAAAATTGGACAAGCTCATGTTGTTGGAGCTACAGCCTATGATTTACTAGTTGATCACGATATCGATATTGAAACTTTTAGTGCTGCCGAAGCCATGTTGATATTATCAGATTTAACTAGCAATCCAAAGGTTTTAGAGTTAAAGTACCGGAATTATTTAGAAACTCCCTTTAACGGCTACTATTTTAAAATACAATATCAGCATGCTGCTCCATCAGAAATTTGGAATATTGATATGTGGCTGTTTTCCGAAACACGAAATGGTCCTTTATCAAGAGATTTAGTATCGTTCATGAATAATTCTCTAACAATTGATAATCGAAAGTATATGTTGAAAATAAAAGAAGAGCTTCTAAAGAAATCTATAATACTTCCTTCGATTTATGTATATCAAGCTGTGTTAGACAATGATATTCGCTCCACAGAGGCTTTTCTTAATTGGATAGAACAACAAGACGTAGATAACCAGACAAATTGGCGCCCTTCAAAAAAATTATGATATAAAATATTTTTTCTATTAATTACTAAAAATGCTACTATAAAGATATCAACACATAAGGAGTTGTGAATATGAGTGCGAAAAATGCAGTAGATGTTTTGTTTATACAACTAGTAATCCAAGGGATGTAACTCTAACTGCAGCCCTTCAAAAAGGGAGAAAATAAATGGAAAATTATTTTAAAGAATTTCTTACAGGTCAATCTATTACTTTACAGCAAATGACTTCCTCTGACTTAGAAGCATTTGCAAAAATCGAAAGTGAAAAAAAGGCATTGCTACTTACCAGTGACGAAATCCCCTTTCCAAATACCTTTGAGGATCATGCTTCATTCTTTCAAAGTATTAGTGGCGAAAAAGAGGAGTTTATCTTCGGTATATTTGAAAAGTCGTCAAATGAGCTTATCGGCTCCTGTGGTGTCTTTTCAATTAACAGGCAAAATAGCACTTGCTTAGTAGGCATTTCAATTGGCGAACAATGGCAAGCTAAAGGGCTTGGAACGGATGCAATGAAAACTCTTATTCATTTTATTTTTAATTATATTTCCGTTAATAAAATTAAGCTTGATGTTTTTAGCTTTAATAAAGCAGCTATTCGTTCCTATGAAAAATGTGGCTTTACGAAAGAAGGTATTTTACGGAATGAGATTTTATTTGGTTTTTTGCGAGAGGAATATCGAATTTCTCGATAAATCGTAAAAAAGTTTCGATAAATCATTTATAATTCTCGATAAATCCACAATTTCAGTCGATAAATTTAAGATTCTTCTCGATAAAATGAATCAAGGGGCTGCCAATTATATTTCTATTAGAAAGTATTCTTTCTTTTAAAGAATCTATCGTATTTATCTGTAAATTATGTTCTTGTGCTATGTCTTCCACCGTCTGAATGGTTCTTTTATACGGACTTGAAAAAATTGCGTGAATCACTTTATTTTCGAATAATGTAGTTACACGATCCCTATCCTCAAACCCTTTGTCAGAAAGCGGACGATTGTACTCATCAGCTGTATAATGAGAATGCGCATGTCTTACAAAATAAATTACGGTCATCACATTCTCCTCTATTTTTCTTCAGATTTTGCCTTTTTTTCTTTCAAGTAATTGTATAAATCAACCTTCCAAATACTATTTTCTTTTAGTAAGGCAAATGTTTTGCCGTAGTGGGAGCTTCCAAAAATTATCTCCAATTGAACAACTGCGATACTTTCAGTGCTGGTATCTTTATTCAGAGAAATACTATCGTAGTATCTGTACATTAAATAATCCTGTATTTGTTCATCCAACAAATAATTTATGTACTCTTCAATAAAGATCCCTTTGTCGGGAAGCTGATTGTTATTGTAGGTAATTTCATATAGTTTATCGAAATTATGCTCAAAAATTAAATTCATCATAATTAACACCATTTCTTCTGGTGTAAAAGCCTTTAAACTATTATTATTCCCATTACTTAAGTAATCCTCGTATAAAGCTCTTTTTTCCTCTGAGAAATCCTCTATATATGTAAAATCATACTCTCTATCAATAGCTAGAGTTGTTGGCTTAGATTCTTCCACATGTTGAACGGAATGATTAGTAATCGCTGTTGATCCTGAAGATTTTCCTGTTTTCACTTCTGAACATCCTATTAACGTAAAACTAGAAACGATAATAGCGCTGAATATTGACAATCTTAACTTTATCATCATAAGCCCCCCTCTATTATTTAATAGAAGCAACGGATTTGAACTTCACAATTTTATTTATCTACTATTCCGTTTATTTCGAAAATTCTCAACATTATTAAACAAAATGAAAACCCCTCAATAACAAACAACATAGAAGTTTATTTGATAAATTGTGACAAAGTACGAAGTTCACTAAAATTTCAATCGATGTCGATATAGATTTTCATAGTAAAAAAGATGCTAAACTATTAAATATCGCACTTAACTTTTTCTAAAATCTAGCAATAAAAAAACCCTAACATTGTAGTCTATAGGGTGATTAAATATATAATTAATACAATAAAAGTAAAATTTAATAGTCTAAACTATCTAATGTTAACATTTCTTATTTTACCCTCCTTATAAGAATTAAGATATGTTCTGTGACTAAATTACGAATTTCTCAACCTATACACAATATGACATATTTTTCATTTTAGGTGAGATACAATGAAAAAGTTGAATCGAGGTCAATGTATTTCAAGAATAGAATATGGAGAAAAAATTAGGAGGAAAAGATCTTGGTAAATATATCGCTTAAACAGTTCTTGAAGATGGAAATTGAAGTTAAAAGAAGAATTATGTATAGAAAGGCTAAGGATTTAGGGTTCACTCATCCTAGTGTGGTAGATTGTAGTCAAGAATTAGATGTCCTACTAAATAAATATTCAAAAGCTTCCTAATATATGGAGGCATTTTTATAGAAGATACTAACGATCCGTTAAAGCCAGCTCAAATTATTTCGATGACTTGACTGGTTTTATCCTGAATTAGGTTTCAGTTATAAAGGAAACCATATCCTGATGTTATTGTAATGATACGTATATATAACAAAAAATTAGGAAATCTTTATAACATAAAAAGGAGGCCTAATTATGCAGGTATTGATTTTAACATTGGTCGTAATTTCAAGCTTTTTACTACAGCAGCCTCAAGAATCAGAAGAAAACACAGCACCTACACTTTGCATACCATTTGAAACTACATCTTATAAATATCCTAATAATCAATATCAGACATTTCGTACTGAGGACGACTTTTATCATCAATTGGACCGGACAATCTATGAGGAATATAACGATGCTACCTTGAACATTCGTCAAAAAATAGCCTTTAAGGACATACCGAAGGCTGAGGAAACATTTCATCTAAAAACAAATTTTATACGTGAAAAAATAGACCTCTCTCAACATACTTTTATTCATCCCAATCGACAAGTATATTTTTTAGCATCCTTTCAGCAAACAAATCAGGAAACCTATCATAAATACCTTGTCATTGACGCTGAGACACAAACCATCATTTTAGGAGATAGTAATTATCAAAGCAATAGCGCCCCTTAAATCTAGTTCGTTTGTTTATTTAATTTATTGTATGCTTGAAAATTGATTTATAGTAGCGAAATCGATGAAAAAACTAACATTTTCAAGCAAATTTAGAAAAAATCAGTTTATCACAACGTTAATTTCATGGCTAATCTTAGCTCAACTCTAGGGGTAGTGACTTTTAAAACCCCTAGTAGACGAGCTAACAAGACCATTTAAATTTTTATATAGGACAAATATGTGAGTAAAGATATGTATCAAAGGCGTCGTCTCAGCCTATCTCATCGTGTTCCCCTATGCTCATGCTTTCATCTATTTCAGCTATTTCGCACTTCTAAAGTTTCATTGTCTGACTGCCATTGAATGTGAATGATTGGGGCAGCATCCTTTTTAAAAATTTTCGCACTTTCTTTTTTCTTTAAGGCAAATTGTTTATCTATATTCACTCGGGCGTCATCAATAGTTAGTGATTCTTTAGATCCTTCAATCGTTATTTGTAAATCACCCAAGTCTTTACATTCCCCAAGATAGAAAAGCCGTAAGCCCTCCTCCGTATTACTATGATATACGGCCTTCCAGTGCTCACTTTTCGCTATGTAATGCACCTCCTCTTGTTGATTCGTACTACAAGCAACTAACACAAACATCATTAAAATTAGGAAGCATAATTTTTTCATTGGAGCTCGATTTCCCTTTCTTTGAAAGTTATCATGATAATATCAACTTCAATCTATCCTTCTTAATTCCTAGAGTAAGGTGTTATTCAGCATAATTGCGACCGGAATCGGCTTTGTCCCTGCACAAAGAACTCCTTTCCAATTCCGTGACATTTGCTGAAATAAGTTAAATAGTAATCACCAATCCAGTCGGTTTTTCTCCAAAGGCGTCGCTAGATTCTTTAAAGACAAAATCTAGACCTTTTATATTGTCAGGTAACGAAGGTGAAATGATAAAAGTGCTACTTTCATGGCCATTTGTTCCCCCTCCACTATCTATCCAACAGTCATATTCTTCTCCTACAAACAACTCAAAAATGTTGTGTGTTTCATTAATATAAACATTTGGTTCTTGTCGTGGATCCCAATCCGTTAATAGCTGTACAACACTTGCATTTTCATACTGCCGAATATAAGTTACTGTATAGAATCGTTCATTAACTTCTACGGACTTTAAAACTGGGATATGCTTTCTAAAACCGGTCGGCTCCACGCGAGGTTTATAATACTCTTCCGTCCTCATCATCCCGAATAATGATGCAAGATAAGCCTCATAAAAACCATATTTTTTAGCCCAACGAGCAAGCGCTTCCTCTGGTGGAAAACCGGGATTGTTATTTGATAGATGGTTACGCTGCTTTATGAGCGCACAAATTTGTTCATCAATAGTAACAAGCTGGTTATCATAATAATCTGTTGGTCGGTCATACGATTCTTGATTCATGAAAATCCTCCTAAGTCATATATTGTGTAAACCAGGCAATATATTTTGCCCCAGGAATAAATAATAGCTGTGCCAAACATGTTCCTAGCAGCCTTGAACCCATCATCATCATAGAAGCTCGTTTAAGACTTAAATAGCTTCCTCTTTGATTAATAACATCATCTGCTAGAATAGAAATTTTAGGGTCAATAAAAATAATCAATAACATCGTTGCTATACCATTAATAAGCCCCGACGACATCACAGCAGTATTCGATCTTTCAGGAACTAATAATGCGGCGTAAAGTGCAGACAGTACTCCAATTGTATAGATGGCCGTAATAACGACATTAACGATAAATAATTTAAGGGGAATATCGCGCCAACTAATCCCCTTTAAATACGAAAAACTCGGCAGGCGAATATGTTTTATCCCCCGTTTGAAATACTCGATACTAAAGCCTTTTTTGAATAATGCCGGAATGGAGCCTCTTTCCTCAGACAAATGTATAATAGCCCTTGAAAATATCGCTACAAATGTCGGCAATAGTAGAATGCCTACTAATGTACCTAGTGAAGCGGCGCCAATAAGTACTCGGAATTGCTGCTCCACAAATGCCAGCGTGTTTTCCTTTGGTGCTGTATCAGTCAGACTGCCAGTAAAAGGCTGCTGCATCATATTCGCCAGCCTCGAAAACATGACCATCACATTAAACAAGGATAGTGCAGAGGCTAATAATTTTACACGTGCACCCGATAATCGAACTGCATACGCAAGTGTCTCTATCGAATGAATGATGAGAATAAACAAAGCAATCATTATTAATTTTCCTGTCAAAATATCCAAAGTCTGTTACCTTCTTTTCGTTTGTTGATTGGTCGACACTCTTGCATGAATTTGAGTAATTGTTTGATCCAATCCCGTACATATACTCCCCATTCTTTATGAGGAATTGTACTGATAGAGAAAGCGATTGCATTTTTTCTCGCAGTGTATGCCTCTTACTTCCATCTGAATACTAGAAATCTAATGATTCCTATGGGGACTTTTCACATCGTCATCATATGTATCATATCTTATATTGAATTTATTTGTACCCTCACAGCTCTCCACTCTTAAATAGGTTGCAATAATTTCTTCAAAGGCTTGTTATATGGCGATGTGCTTCTGAAGCTTTTGGGCATATTGATGAAGTTCCTCTTCATTTTGTTTTTTCCTTATAATAATGAATACAACTGAGACACTCCTCTCTTTTAATATATTCTACGAAATATACTCTAATAGGTTCCGTTATTTTCCTACCAAATAGAAAAGCTATTCATTAGGCACTTTTTCCCTAATGAATAGCTTTTGTCAGTATTTAATGATTAACAGCAAAGTCATTATTCCAGCTAGTTGAGTCAGAAAGCTGATAGGTCACCATATTGGCGGTTACTGCAAGAATCACACCTGCTCTAGATTTATCTGTAGAAATAGGGTCCTCAAGTACTAATACAACATACCCTTCACCCCGTCCCAGATGATCTATTGCATTTGTAGCGTTTATTTCGAAGGTTGTATAGGTTTTCTCATTTGTAGCAGGAAGTAATCGTTCCGTTTGATAGGCTCCCATTTCTTTCAAATTATAGCAAACAGGCATCCATCCTTCTGACCAATCAATACTGCCTATTATTTCTTTTTTACGATGTGCCAGTTTGCCAATTGAAAACGTAAAGTATATCTTCATAATTGCTTGATTTAATTCATTTTCCCCTTCACATACAGCTGTTACTTCCAGCTTAATATCATCCTTCGAAAGCTTCTGAATAACCACTAAAGTCACAGTGAAAATACAGATAACAAGTACTATACCAATGACGAAAAATTCCATTTGGTCCCTCCTAACATCGCAATTACTGTTACTATTAGATTACCATGTTTTAGGAGAGATAGTATTTTTTCACCAAACAATCTTATGAAATGACACGGGCATAAATGATAAGACAAAAAACGAGTATATAGTGCATTAGCCACAATGAAACGAATAATCAGTGGAGGCTGAACTTCCCCCACTGATTAAAGTTTCACTTTATTTTGTAGCTTGTAACTCAGCTGTTAAAGTAAATGGCATTTTTAAATAATCATACTTAATCGTTATTTTTTTAATATTAGGTGCTTCAACCTTTACTGCATAATGCTGAGGCTGCTTTCCAATGGCTTGACGATCTATGTATTGACTAGGAAAAATATTTACTTGCCTTAACTTATGATACGTAATATTCGGATTACCCTCCAGCTTCGTTTCTACTTCAAACGGTTCAGATTTACTCACAACGAGTTCAACATTTTCAGGCACTTTATCATTAACGAGTATTTGCTGAAGCTCTATCTCACGTAGTCCTTTATTCTCTATTTCAATAATTCTTATAGTTGAATCATCTTCAGGATTCGTAAAGCTGTTCACGACAAGAGGAGGATTACTTTTTAAATAAATAATGAAGGCCGCTCCCACCACTAGAACGCTAAATAATATAGCAAATAGTATTTTTTTCATATCATTCCTCACTTTCTAACCACCTATCAAGTATAGCGAGAAATTGGAGGTGATGAAACCTTGAAAATAATGAGTGAGGATTTTTCTTGCCAATCAGCTTCTTTACGCTACCCTTTTCACAGCAAAACAATCTGACTCATTATGAGCCAGATTGCTTTGCTAATTGTGTTTCATCACGTATTGGAATCCCATCATAACCGATTAAAGGAATTTCAGGTTTATACGCTCTTGCTTTCTCGACCGCATTTTGTATGATTTCGACTAAGTGATAACCCCTTTTTTGATAAAATTTCAATGCGTGTAAATTATCATTTGTCGTTATAACGGTAATTATCGTACAGCCTTGTTCGAAAGCATTTTCTTCAACTGCTTGTACTAGCAAAGAACCTATTCCCTTTCTTTCTACAATACTATCAAGGGAAATAATTTCAAATTCTTCTTCACGAATACTATATGTCACAAGGCCTAAAATCGTGTTTTGTTCATCTACATAGACAAAGCCCTCTAATTTACTACAATCATAAACCCCACTGGAAATGACCATTTCTGTACTTCCCCAATGCTCCGTAAAAAACTGCAACACAACATTTTGCGGTAATTGTTGAATAGGAATTATTGTCATCTATTATTCTCCTAAATTGAAATATTAAACACACTTGCAATGGCTTTTTGAACACCTAGAAATATTGCCCACGAAACGACACCTAGTCCAATGGCAAAAACGATATGGATTGATGATTTCATCGCCATATAAATAACAAACAGCATAAACATTGTGGCTGGTAACCCAACAATTACACCAACTGTAAATCGTTGAATATGCTCACTCGACTCACTTTGCACAGTAAGCCAAATGATACTTAAAATACTGACAAGTGGTAGTGCTGCAATAATGCCTCCATATGAAGGAAATCTTCTAGCAATCTCAGTAACAATACCAATAACGGCTGCCGAGCAAAGAATTTTTACAAATGTATACATTAGTTAGACACCTCGCTTAATAGTCGAAATGCCTGTAAAATCATTTGTTGATCTTCTTCTGAAAGCTGGTTTAGCGCATGTTGCAGTTTTTCATCATCTAACTCTGTGTTTTTCTTTAAAACATGAAGCCCTTCAGCCGTTAAATGAAGATGTACTTTGCGTTGATCATCGATGGCCCGCTCCTTTTTCACCCAGCCATTACGCTCCAGCTTTTTGATATGCTCAGAGGCTGTATTTTGAGAAATATTCAGTAACCCCGCGATATCACGAACAGTTACTTCATCTTCCTTTTGAATCATCTGTAAAATACGCACGCTTTGATGCGAAATTGACTCTTCATGTGTTGTATGTAGATGGTAAAAAATCGATGTAAAATAGTTATTTATATCTTTAATCATTAAATTTACTCCTTTAATATATCGTTTTAGACGATTATATCGTAATGAACGATATAATTAAAGATAATTCTTTTCATTTACTTTAAAGTTTATATATTCAGATAGTTCATCAGAAAGCAGAAGGGGCCGACAGTAGTCAGCCCCTTCAGCCTTTTTATCTAGAAGAATCCTAATTTCCGACGAATATTGTGAATTCATCAAGATTTTTACATGATTTACCGAAACTTTTTAGCAATAACGAGACATTCAAAGTATTTTCACAAACACACCCTTCTGAAATTTTTCCTTAGCAGCTACATTCATTTCTCTAACATCTTCTGATAATTCGCTTGCCCTTATTAATTGATTCTCAAAGTACAGCAAAGGATCGATAAGTCGAGTTTTATTCTTTTGATGAATATCAAATTCTGACTGATTTACCCTCACTTTTACGTAAGGATGAAGCTGTTTTAAAAGGCTCTGCACTTGCCTATCATTTGAAGATTTCATCAGTTCAATTAGTTCATGATCTTCCTTAAGAAAATCAGCGAGCGTAATAATCTTATTATCTAGTGCTAACTTTAACGTTTGTGAAAGTTTATGATAGGCATAAATATTTAACGGATCCAAAAAGAAATCAAGCACTTCTTGATAATATGTTTTCACAAACCATTCTGCACGTTCAATACTTTGAAGACACATCTTCCCTTGATGAACAATAATATCATTTAAAAATTTGTGTATTTCTTCTAGCGAGGCTTGCCCATATGTGTACATATCCCTTAAAGTATAATCTACTCGATCTGCACATAAATCAGGAGCTGGTTGTTCGAGTAGTTTCCATGTCGCAGTATTAAAAAGTAGATGTTCATAATCAAGGTTATACTTTTTAAGAATAAGAGAAATTTCAGAATTCATAATCACATTCACAAATATTTCTTCATGATAATCTTCAGCTTTATTTTCAAGGACGAAATCAATGACATGCGAAAATGCTGTATGCGAAACATCGTGCAATAATCCTGCAATCTGCTCCTCTAAAGAACCACCGAGCTGTTTAATCAACAGCATGACACCTACCGAATGCTCATAACGTGTTACATTCCATTGGCTATTTACAAGATAACTTGCCCCACCTTGATGAATCCCCTTCAATCTTTGTACCGGTTTACTCAAAATAAGTTCTTCTAACACATCATCTATCTCGAATTCACCATATAGATAATCAGAAATAATCATGTGAGCACCTTTCTATGAAATATTCGAAAGTACAAAAACCCCACCACAATGCGAGATTGGGTAAAATTCTAATTGGCATACTCCTTTTAATAAGGAGCTAATTTCCTCATGGACAAAGTAAAGTTCATCATCATCCCAATAATCAATACTGTCTTGACGACATTTTTCAAGTTGCGCTCTTGTTTCAAACGCGATATCACCGATAAAAATTTTGCCTGCTGGTGTTAGTTGCTGCAATAATGCTGTAATGTATTGCACTTTCATTTCATCGGTAAAATGATGCAATGCATAGGTGCTAATAATGGCGTCGTATTTTTGATGAAGGATCTCTGTTGGCATCCCTTTTGATAAATCCCACTCCATTAAGTTTGCATCAGGCATTTTTACTTTGGCGATTTCGATCATTTTCGAGGAAAAATCGAATCCATTGATCAAATGGCCATTGTCATAAAGCTTCGCCGTTAACACCCCTGTGCCAAATCCAATGTCTAATACAGTTGATTTTGGAATGGACATAACCTCGTTAAAAATCGTATTTAATACTGCTTTATATCCTGCAAATGGATATTGATTACTTTCTTCACTTAGCTGAACCGTTTTATCGTAACCATCAGCCCATAAATTAAATCCTTGTTGATTTAGTAGCATAAAAGTCCTCCTATATTTTTAATCGATTACGAGTTTGGAAGGTCTATTAGTACTAAACATCCCTTGTTAGTACTAACAATCCCTCTCCAAACATATAAATTCCCATGACCGATAACCTGTTTCATAAAAATTCCCCCTTTCAAAAATTCAAGTTCATCATCAACCTATGCATATGACATACGTATCGCGATGAATAAATATTAAACTATTATACCAAATATTACATATGGTAGTGAGTGAATTTTCAAACTTTATCCATTTCCTGAAAAATGCTATGATAAGAATAGTTTTCTTTTCAAGGAGGAATCGAAATGGACGCATTCTTTTGTAATGCTTGCTCTAAACCAAACACTTTACAGGTCAAAGAGGTCTATAAAAGTTAACGCAAATAACATAATTGAATGATCTCTTTAGGCCATAACCTTTATTAAAAGCCTACTACACAGGAGTGAATTCAAATGGAAAAACAAACAATTCAGCCGTTTTTAACGGTCGCAAACTATCATTTACTTGAGCAGCAAATGAATAAAATCATACAAACACTTGCAACAACGAAGGATAAAAACGTTATCCTAGCCATACACGGTATTGTTGAAAGCGAAATTACAGCAAAATTGGCGCTGTCCAAAGAGGAAGCTGAGCTAATTGAACAGCTTTTTGAAGTAACAAATCGTGCACAGGGTGATGCGTATTTAGAGCAATTAAAACCATACGTCATCCCATTCAAAGCAGTCACTGCAAGCACACTGAAGAGCCTATTTAAAAAGGAAAAAAAACTAAAACTACCTAAGCTTGAAAAAATGGATTTTCAGGAGATTTGTTATTTAGCTTGGGATGATCCTGGTACACATCGAAAATATGTCGTGATAGAACAAGATGAACAGCTAAAAGCAATTAAAGGGACATTCTCCAACAATACAGTTCGCGGAATATGTGCACTATGTAACCGCCATTCAGATGTTGGCCTATATACTACGTCTGTAAAAGGGCAAGTCGTTGGAACGTTCACAAGTTATAGTAACTACATTTGCGCTGATAGCCAAACATGCAATCAACATGTAACGGATATAGAAAAAACAAAAGCGTTTTTCGAACGCATCACTCAATAAAAATAAGCCTTCTCCAATACGGAGAAGGCTTTACATGTTGTTGAAAAACTATTGTGTCAATGAAATTATGGCGTCCTATTAAACAAAGTATGGCTCTTCGGCAAAACGAGGTAATGGAAAAAATCATTAATTTGAGTTCATTTGAAGGATTTAATGAAATCGAAAAATGATGAATTTGGGGTACATGATTTTCTCTGCTCTCTCCCATTAGAATAGTACTCAAATACAACATATTAACAATCTGCTACGGACGTTGATATATCAATGTTTTTCAATAAAAAAAACACTCGTATTTTAAACGAGTGTTTCGTGATTTTTAGGATAACCATTTTGGCGGTGTGTTTTTCTCCCAATAAATATCTCCTAAATTGTTATGGGCCATAAAGTCGTCCTCGGCACTGTGGTAGTGGAAGTTGTAATAATAGCCATCCTGTGGTCTTTTTTCTGTGCGGACATGGAAGCGAATTAAATCCATGCCTGTTTCATTGCTACTAATATTAAAAATTTTTTCGCCATAGTTACCACTTGGCTTTTCTGAAATTGTTAAGGATGCTAATGATGTATCGTCTACGCCAGCAACTGTCATCGCGATTGCTTCCTCCATTTTAGGGAAGATAATAGAGTCAAATTCATTGCTAATTTTTGGACCGATTTTTGTGCCGAATTTTATATAGGATTGCTCTTTCGCAGCGTCAACGAGCAATGTACTATAGTCAACCGGGTCTTCTTGTATCTCTGTTTGTTCTATCGGAAGAGTAGCCGCTTCTGCAGTGCTTGTCCCTGATGATGGTCCGATAGAAGCACGATTTGATGGATTATGATCAAATGCTTCCCATATTTCATGTGTTGGCGTAATTAATCCAAATGTTAAAAACGCAACCATAATGACGATACTTTTTTGAACCCATTTCTTCATTAATTAACACCTTCTCTTTATGTACAAATTGGTAATTCTACTACTTATATATACGCATAAGCCTATAAAAGGTTTCATATTTCTATAATTCATTGTACAATATTTATGTATAAAGTAAAAACTTCACATCCTGTGAAAACGCTTGTATGACCAACATGCTGTTGCCCCGAATCAATCGGGCATTTACTGGCAGTATGTAGGATAAATGTGTCGTTTTTTTAAAAGGAGGTACAAAGCATGGAAATCGCAATGTGTATTGGTCTTTTATTAATGTTAGGTTACTTATCATCTTTATGCTTCACGAACTAATTTAGTCAAAATGCAAACTGAAAACAATTCGTATGACAATGCCGTGTTATCAAGGTTTTGCTATTATTTCTGAATTTCATTTATGCAATATGCTTACAATTTGGGCTTGTTGGGCTCTGTTATGGACTGCAACGAGGCTAAAGTAGGGCTAATAAAATACGGTTGCGTGGGTAAGAAAGATTGAGGCTAATTCGCTTCAATCTTTTTTATTTGGCAGTACAGTAAAAGCACCCACTTGTATTGTGGATGCTCTTTTATCATCTATTTAACAATATGCAAGTGCTACTTTTTGTTAAGCTATAGTAATTTCATATGATAAATTAAGTTCCATTCCTTAAGCAAAAAAGAAACCTATCACAAATTCATTAAAATGGCGTTACTATGCAAACTTGTTACTAAAAAAGCTTTGGAGATAGTATTGAAGCTGAAGGCATTCGACTGTCCCTTTACTTTCTTGCCTGCCTGTTTGCAGCATCACAAAACCAATGACAACGAAAAGTATAAATCTTGCTTTGGTTGAAAGTTCCATCTTACTTACATCTCTCTAATTCAGAGATTTTTCTAGCATCTTATTTTCACTTTCAAAAGAGTCATTCTTTTTGTACATATCCATATATTGAACAATTTTATCATAGTAATTTTTCTTGCTAAACCTTTTTAAATCTCCTACAACATAAAATTCTTTTTTCGCCCTTGTTGCAGCTACATTCAATAAATTCGGTTTTGAACACGTCCAATTAGCAGCTCCTTCAGTCTGCTCATCAGTTCCTGTTACAAAATAAACAATATCTGCCTCTTTTCCTTGGAAGGTGTGAACTGTTCCAACAGCTTCATTTAACCATTCATTCAATTTTGGAACTTGTAGAGGCTTTAGTTTTTGAAGAATAGCCTTTTTTAATCCATCCTTCACGGCTGTAAAAGGTGTAATGACAAACAAGTTGGGCAATCCGTTTTTTTCTTTGTATTTATCCAAAATAACTTGTGCCACATACTCCCCTTGCTCTTTTACATATTGATCAGTGCTTACTTTTCCTACACAGTCAATCCACTCACCAATACCGACTTTATCTGTATCGACTAATACCATTTTGTTATCATAAGCAATATCGTTAGCTATCGAAAACATTGGATTTAAACAACGGCGGTGCACCCATAGAGGAATACCAATCCATTGACTTCTATCTTCGTCTTTATAAGTGCCATACGGATTCGCTATATCTGCAATATTTTGAACAGATGCTGTGTAACCTATATAGTGCTCTTCGAGATCAAAACACTTCCGAATATCCATTAATAATGTTTCATCCACTGTCACTACAGGTTCAATTTGTATTGGGTCACCTACGATAACAGCTTTTTGGGATCTCCACAGTGCCCCTACTGCTAGTTGAGGGCTAGCTTGTCCAGCTTCATCTATAAATAGATGAGAAATAAAATCTTGCTCGATTCCTTTATACATATTTGCAAAGCTAGCAAAAGTCGTGCTAATTAATGGTGTTACTAGATGAATCACATGCCAAAGATTTTTCAGATATTTTCTATGTTCATTACTATTCAAGTTTAGTGCCTTTCGATTAGCAAAAAGCCTTAATGAACTACTAACAATCTTATGATTTTTTATTAAAAATAATTTATGAATTTTCATAGCCATCAGAAATAGTAAGCCACGCTCATAGTTTAGTATATCCGTTTGCCAAATCACCTTTTGTTGCCTGTAATCATTATTATTATCTTCCCAATATTTGTCTGTTGATAATTCCAAATTTTCTTGAGCATATTCTGTTTTCAATTTCAAACTTTCTTGGAGTATATTTTCTTTTCGGACTTTCAAACTATCTCGATCTCTACTTATTTTTAAAGCCTCTTGTTCTGATTCAATTAAATTTTGTTCAATTTGTGTTTGTTGCTGCCTTAAATTTTTTTCATTTTGATTTTTCACACCTAAAATACGTAATAAAAAATGCGGCTTTTTCAGAGAATTTAATTCTCCCTTTATTTCTTCTTGCTGTGCTAGAAGTCGTGATAAATTGATTGTTATTCTTGATTGGTTTCGCTCCATTGATTGAAATTCTACTTCTAATTTTTGCAGTTCTTTATCTAATTCAATATATTTTTGTAAATCATCTTTTTTCTGTTCAATTGAATGCAGTAGAGAGTTAAATTCTTTCACAGCTTTTAGCCAGTCTTCTGAAGAAAGCATTTCATTATCTCTCTGTAATTGTTTAACAAATGACAAATCTCCATCATCTTTTAGCAAACCCCAAATAAAATTATCAATATTTTTTGATTTACCAAATATACCCGAGAATAGCCCCCAAGTTTCATCTGCATGATTGATTAGTTTTTTAGCCGTCGAAGGATAATAGTCTAGCTCTTCAAGATACTCAGCTATTTTCTGATCATACTCATTTTTTACTTCTGGTTTAATAATTCCCGCATCATTTTTTTCAGGTTTAGCAATTTCCTTTCTTTTAGGTAAATCTTTAGAAATATTTTCAACAGCTCCATTATTACTTGATGCAACTACGATAGAGTAATTTTTTAATTTTTTATTCAGTTCATACACCTGATAAGGAAAATTATTTAATTTCAAACTCCCTATCTTACTAAAAGCAGTCGTAGGGTCTTCAAAAGTTGTCATCTCAATCGCACGTTGGACAACTATATTTGCAAATACATCTTTCAATAACGTTGTTTTTCCAGTACCAGGGGGACCATTTACAGAATGAAGCCTTTCATCACCATTAATAATTCGGTTTACCGCTACTTGTTGCATCAGTGAAAGTCTGTGCGCAACAGGAGAAGGCCATCTTCCTAAAGGTAAATTTTTAGGTTGCAAAATTTGTTCTATTAACACTCTATTATTATCAATATCAATCTGTTTTTCACTGCCCAAGATAAAGTCTTTAAGTGTCGCATTGACTCCATTCTGTAGAACTCGTTCGATATCCTCTATAAAGAAACTATTACGATTCATTTGTTCATTTTCATTCTGATTGTTTTTATTTAACACTGTGATCTGTAAATAATGATACGTGTATTCAAAAGGTTTTCTAAAATATCGATTATATTGATGTTGTAATTCATGAATCTTTTCTTCACTTACACCATCCGTAAATATCGCAATAGCTTCTTTCTCCATTTGTCGACAAATGACCTTATATTGTTCCAAAAAATTTCCATAATTCGAATCATTCTCAAGTACTTTAAGCAGATATTGAACAAATGGAATAAATAAGGAATCTTCTATGTATTTCCCTTCTTCATTTACAGAGAAGGTATAACTGTATTTTCTGGAAGTGTCCTTAACATGTATTTCCTCATCACTATTAAAATGGGCTCTTAACTCCTCTGTTAGTTGCCACTGTTCATAGCTATTCATGTAATATTGAAATCGTATACTATTTTTCTTATCATCATTCAATGCATGTTTTTCCCAAGGTCTTTCTGTCAGTTTAATAGGAGCTATTTTAGGAACTTTTTCCTGATGCATAAATAGTTTTCCTTCTAACGCTCCCTCTAATTTTGGTAATTCCTTCGGCTGAACAGATTCCAGTAAATACCACGATTCCAAAACTGTATTCATTTTATTCACCATATTAAACCATCCTTTCTAATTTATACATTAAAGTAGATTATATATTTAAACAAGTATGGTAATCATATTAAAACCTTTCCATCCCTAGTCTAACTCGTTTTGTAATCGAAGAACTTTCTTATGGTTACCTTATTGGGTTACCATAGATAATGTGGAAAAAGGGCTTTTTTATGGACAATAAACATACAAAAGCACTTGGAAACTAAATGAAAAAGAAATCTGTTCCCTTAAATAGACAAAACAACCACCACTTTGGATGAAAAGATAGTTTACTCAGTTAATGAAGTAGATGGGGAGATTGGAGCTGACTACCATCCGATCCAATTTCTAAATTTTGTTATATCCAAATTCTATCAGAAAGTTGCCACTTCATCAGCGACCAAATCTTTTATATATTTACATGCTTTGGTCAGATACAATCCAAGCCACATGTGCAAAATAACCAACTATCCGAAAAAATATCTGGATAGTTGGCTAGTACATTTAGAGTTATTAAATTGTGCCTAAATTAATTTCGTATCTCACTGTATCTTTATCATCGTATCCATAAAAATACAAACGAATAATCATGTTTTCAATTGCATTGTTTCGAGCATTAATTCTCCATTCAATTTCAATGGCCTCATTGATGCGGCTTAATAAGTCATTGCAGACGGATTGAATAGAATTGTCTATTATCCTTCCAGCATTAAGTAATTGAGCCCGTGTGCATTCATATGTACGCTGTTCCACATTCATTTCAGCATTTGCAGAAAAAGTTAAAGAGCCTTGTACAAGGTTTCCAATTGTATTTTGCAAGTCTTCTACTACATAAGAAAAATGTTCATCTTCATAAACAGATGTGGTAATGTCATATAGATTCGGATTCACATATAAAGGATCAGACCAAAATCCATTAATTATTTGATTAAATTCAGCTCTATAGAATTGTTCAATAATTTCCATGTTCATAGAGGTTGTACCAAAAATCTTTTCTAATCCAATTCTAGCAGCCTGAGCCTTTTCTTGTATCAGTTGTTTCATTTCCTCCTCATTGTATTTTCCAACTTTTTTTCTTCCCTTTTTGAAACTAGGTAATTCCAGTATTTTTAGAAATATCGAATAGTCTAAAAAGAGTAGGCGATTATTGCGGGAATTTTTTCTTCTTTGTGTCATACTCTTCTCATAAGCACGTCCCCATGCTTGATTAGCAGTTTCATCAAGAAGTATCATGCGGATATAATAGTTAATCGCTCGTCCCTTATTAAATACGTGGTCAACATTCAATTCCTTTGGTACTGAATTCAGAGGGATTTGATATTTCTCGAATAAGAAATTCTTAAAGCGATCGCGGTAGCCCCCGAAATCATGCCTGCTTAAAAAGCAAAGTCGCAACATGCGACTTTGCTTTTTTTAATCTTCTTTTAATTGATCTTTCTTCTTTTTACGAAGGATAAAATATAAAATGACTGCAATTACAGCGATAAGCACTATAAATTCAATAATCAGGACAAAAGAAACACTTTCCTTTTTCTCAGCCTTTCCTTCATCATTATTCAATGTATTATTAACAGCCGTCAAAAATTGCCCTTCCTTTGTTTCAATAGCAGAAGAAGTTCCCTCATTCGCCTCTTTTAAATGCGTAAAGAAATTATTTTTAAGCACATTATTTTCTATGGATTGAATAAACAATAGTGGCTCATTAGCTTGCCAAAAGTTTTTGGTGATAAATGTATATTGAGAGATTACTTCAGGTAAAAATCCTTGTTGAATCAACTCATCAGATGTATGTGGGATTTTATCAGCATTTTTTGAAAGCATCGTAAATTCATCAATTTGCCCCATAAAAATAACTGCATGCTTCTGTAAATCACTCTTTGTAACGTCTTTATTTTTCTTTAGAGTAGTATTTGCCAATTGCCCATTCGCCATTAATGCTTTGTAAAGCATTAGCATCCTAGTATCGCTTAAAACATCCCCATCAGGTATTATAATTAAGGAATTGTCGTGAAAAGCATTTGGAAAATCTCTTAATGTAAATGATGGTTCGGTTGTATCTTTTGCAATTGTAAGGGAACTATCCCCATCAATATATAACCAATAACGCTCATTTGTCGTTTCACATGGATCTTCTAATTGAAAACCTGTCACTTCAAATTGAATATCTGTAATAGATTGCTTATTTAAAATATTCGTTTCAATTGGTATTATAGCCTCATACATATCTGAAGAAGTTTTGTCTAATTTGCGCAAATCTATTGAATGTGGCACTTTATTTACATATATAATTAATTCTAACTTCCGATCATTTTTATCAACATCTTTAGGTAATGTTGCTGATTTTTTTAAGACTAAACGCATCACCGCTTCTTTATTTGCCTCTAATTGTGGCAGTGAAACATAGTAATGTGGAGTCATTGTAACCTGACTGGATAGTATCTTATTTTCAAAGCCAAGTTGTGTTAAAGGAATAGTTGTAGTCGAAAGTTTCTCAACTTTTGGTAGCTCATCCACAGTTATTGTATTTCCAGCTAATTGCTCGAATAATCTCTCATCTGTTAAAAGTGATATCCGTTCTTGTATAGCAATTGGTGTTTTCGCTGTAACAATTAAAACTGGTACACTTCTATCTGTATTAAGCAGCTTATGAACTCCAACTGTCAATGTATCTTCTTCGTTTTCTTTAACATTTTTAAGTATATCTCTCATCAAAACACTACCAAATTCTTCCTTTGCGCCAACCACTATTACCGGTCCTGTTACTTTATCAATAGTATTTTCTCTCTTTATTTGTACATCATTTTCCCCTTGCTCTGATAAATAAGCTGCTAGTTTATAGCTGCTATTCAATGTTGCTTCTGATGCTTTTTCCGGTAAAATAAGTGTAGTTACTTTATTATCATAACTTAAGAATGCAGAAGGATAACTAGTTAATGTCCAATCTTGTACATTCCCATCAAAGGTAGAAATAGATGATAATATATCAATCCGAAGCCAGTTTCCTGAATTTCCAGGGGGAACACATATCCCTTCTTTTAAAATACCATAAAAACTGGCTGTAATTTTATGAGTTCCCTTAAGCAATGCTTCTTTAGGAAGCGTAACTGTCACTGATTGTTTTAATAAATCTGGTGTTAATGTTACAGTTTTGATTGCTGTATCATCAATTTTCACAGTAAAAGAGGACGGTTCAATTAATAATTCTGAATGTTGGATTTGAAATGTAACCGAGTGCTTATCTGACTCTATATCTTTTGTTAAATTGTAATAGAAATCCCTTGATGAAGATGGTCCCTGTAATTCGATAGCCTCTGATAAAAGTGGCCTTTGCTGCGATTCATTCCCTTCTATGACAAGCGACTTATCATCAGCGATAATGGTATCGGCTGACGCATAACTTGAAAAAAGGGGAAGACTCATTAAGATCATGAATATAAACAGTATAGGTCTCATTATTCTGCTCCTTGTTCTGATTTCTTCGCAAATCGTTCTGTTTTATACCATTGAATTTCTTGACCAGTAAACATACGCTTTATTTCTAGCATTAATGACCATACGACCAATACAATCCACATTTGTGAATAACTAAAATACATTAGGATGACATAAAAGAAATTTTTTCGATTCATTTCAGTTTTCTCAATACTTAATGTAATCATGACTTCTCCTAAAAAGAGTAAGAAGGCTAGAATCCATAGCACAATCGCAATATCACCAACAGTTAAACCAATGTCATAAAATAAATTGATAATAAATAAAACATTGGATAAAATCACTCCAAAGAAAAACAAGAAGTACGTAAAAAAGAAATAAAATAAATCAAAAATAATACTCTTTCTTTTCAATGTGAAAAATTGGCTTAAAAACTTTAACACTACATATTGATTACCTCTAGCCCATCTTGTTCGTTGTTTCCACCATACTCTTAAAGTTTCCGGCTCTTGCTCCCAAGTAATTGCCTTTGGAAAAAAACGAATATGGTAGCCTAAATTATAAACTCGGATGGTTAACTCAGTATCTTCAGCTAACGCCTTTACATCCCATCCACCTAATTGTTCTAATATACTACGACGAATAGCAAAATTCGTACCTGGTATCGTAGTAACTTTAAACCATTTCCAACGACCACCTTGAGCCATCCATTGGAAACAAATTGTTTCAATATTAATAAAACGTGTCAGCCATGTTTCAGCTGCATTAATTACTCGAAATTTCCCCACTGTTGCAGCAGCCTTAGGGTCATTGACTAACCCCATTACTAAATACCAAACTGCCATCCTCTCTGGTGTATTATCAGCATCGTAAACAACGACAATTTCACTTGTAGAATCTGCTAATGCAGAGTTTAATGCAGAGGATTTCCCTTTTCCTTTATTCGGCTCAACCGTTTCTATGACACGAATAAATGGATACTTTTCAGCAAATCTAGAAGCGATTTCACCTGTCTCATCAGACGAATTATCATTGATAACGATTATCTCTAATTTATCTTTTGGATAATACAATCGAGACATAGCTCGTAACGTTTGTTCAATGACAACTGCTTCGTTATGTGCAGGAATAAAAACACTGACCGTGGGCACATTCGCCATTTTTTTAGACCACTCATCAATTGGTTTTTCAAACGATCGAAAATGTCTATAGCCGCCTTGCATTAAAAACATATGATATAGCAGCATAATCCAAATGAGGAATAACGCAATATAAAATAAGATATCAGCCATTGGTTTTCCTCTCCTCAAATAACCGCTTACGTAATGTTATACGTAAACGAAAAGTATTAATAAAAAATAACATAACAAACATTGAAACAGTCAAAACAATCATCCACAGTACCAATTCAAAAGGCCGTTCTTCGAATAATATTTTTAAACGGTCGGTGTTAGAGAACGATAATTTAATATTTTGTTCACCATTTTCAGTTTGAGTAATTGAAATGTGATTTGTTTTTACTTCTTGTTTAGTTTTTCTAAAATCCAGAAAATCTAATTGTGGCTGACCTTTTAAAAAACCAACAAGTTCCTGCACATATGACGCGTCAAGATAAACAGGATACGGAATGCCAATAATTGAACCTGGAGCTTTTAATAAAAGTTTTATCTTTTGTTCTACTGGGAAAAGTGGATTAATTTTTGTATCAGCAATATTCTCTACTGTCAATGGATAGATTGTTTGATTTTCATTTTGTGATTGATAGATTTGATTATTACCTTGCTGTACAATACCTGTAAATATGGTACTATTTCCATTAATCAAAATAGGATAGATTCCCCGAAACGCTAAATAATCTAAACTTTTCTCAGCTTGTATAGAAGTCGTGGATAGTATGAAAGGGAATCCTTCTTTCTGTAATTTTTGCAAATAGTTAAATAATTTTTTATTGTTGTGTAGATAATAAATCGTCTCCCCATCTTCAGCTATATCTATCGGTGTCACTTCAAGACTAATTGGTATTCCTTTTTCAGTAAATTGTGTCACTACTGACTGTAGTTTTGCCACATCGGTCTCCATATTGATATCAGTCAATACAATAAACGTCTGATGTTTTATAGGTTCAGGCAATTGTAAAAGCCTATTGATGATAGAAGGCCATTCATATTGCATCGAATTTGTATAGATAAATTTTCCAATATATGACCAATTTTGCCTTTGTGCCTTAACTATAAATGGATATTCATTGTTTAAAGTTGATGCCACTTCTACCGTTTCCGAATTAGAAGATGGTTGTATACTTTTCCATTCAATAGGATTTTCCAAAACATGTTCACCTATAGCTCGAAGCTTAATAATGTCACCCTCTTGCCACTGAGCAAAGCGTTCCAGTTGAAGTACATTTTCACCAATTACCACAGCTGGCCCTTGGAATTGATTTAATTCTAAAAGTGCTTCTTTTGAAATTGGTACTGAATGAGAGCTAATTACGACAATTCGGTTATACGAATGTAATGTTTTTTCATGCACTGCTTCTATAGGCATAACATCTACTTTTGTATACCCCTTAAGCATCTCGTACAACGTCTGCACATCTTGATTAAGCTGTTGATTACTTGTAGCGTAAATTAATGCAACATCTTTTTCTGCTGCTGACACTGTTACATTATTCGTTAAATTATATAAACAAAACAAACTGACCACTAACAGAAAACTATATTTGGAGTGCACTTGTTTTCATCTCCCTTTCTAGCTCTGTTAATAATTCATCGAAAGATTGCTCTAAAAGCGGACTATACGTAAAATAACTAGTTTTATAACTAAGGGTTATCCACTTTTCATTTAAAAGCTGATGATTTTTTAATGCTTGGTCCAATTTGTCAAAAATGACCTCTATATGCTCATCCGTTGTATCTATTAATAGCAACCCAATTTGATTTTCACGAAATCGAAATTTTTTATCTGTTTGTCTTACTGTTTGTTGTATTTTTTGAGCAAGTTGCTGCCATAAATGCTGAGCTTCTTTTGTTCCATAAAGTTTTTTAAATTGTTCATAATTCTCAAGCCTCAATACAATAAAAACAAAAGTATGTTTATGTCGGTCGGATCTTCGCATTTCTTCATTGACACTAATGCGCATACGAGTTTCATTATCAAAGCCTGTTTCGACATCAATTGCTACATAACTCTTAATATCCTGTTGTAATTGTTTCAAATAGTTTGCCTGTTCGAACAATAAATCATGCACTTTCCCTGCACTTAAAATAAGCAACAATTGAACAACACCATAAACGAAAAACAACTGCATAGAAAACGATGCACTAAAAAAAACAGTATTTTTTGACATGCCAATATAAAGTAATGTTGATCCGCTAATGAAAATAAATAACAAACTACTAATAAGCCCTAACACTGTTCCGCGCCATAGAGTTAGTATTACTAGTATTATTAAAAAAATATATAATAATAAACTTTCAACATCTCTGTGTAATAAATAATAAGAAGGAATTTGTAAAAGCAAAAGCAATACTGTTCCATAAAAAAATATTGCACTATTCCAATTCATAGTTGTTCGCATTTTCTACCTCTCTTTCTGCCAATAGCGGTAGTAAATTATCAAAAATATGTGTTGCCTGTGTATGTGTATCTATATAACCTGCCGTTGAGACATTTTTTAGAGATGTCATTCTCTCAAGAAATTGATTCGCCAAAGTTTTTTCGTCTAACACCAGTAAATACCGTACAGCCATTGCATAAACTGCAGGTGATTCATAATTAACAGATGGCTGATTCGTTTGTGCATTATAACGTCCATATAGTTTGCCATCTCTATTAAAAAGATCTAGTAACCATAGTTTAAAAAGTGTCGTGTCCTCTTTCACAGAGGCCATATGATAGGCAATATACAATTGATCAATCATGTGTAGCTCCTTATCAAACACATAACTTCCGGACGGAATATCATAGTTTTTTGGGTAAAATCCTGCTTCAGCAAGAGGAGCATTCTTAAGAATCGCAAGCTGCTGATTTACCTGTTTTTGTGATAAAAGCCCATGTTTCTGCATTTGATTAAAAGCCGAAGGCATAATATAACTTATTGTTAATGTCTTTGCTTTTTCATTTGTTTGAACATCCACAAAGTCTACAAATAATCCATCATTCATTCCATACCTTACAAGGTTCTTCCCTAGTTCATTGCCCAACTGTATATAATGAGGTATTTTCCATTTTTCACCTGCTTCAAAAAGTACCCGAATAATTCGTAAGTCATCAATAAGTGCATTAACAGAAGCTTGTTTTTTCTTCTCTAACCGCCATACAATAAAGTTATTTTTTAGAAAATCGGATTTCATTACATCCACTTGATTCTTAAAGCGTGCCTGGTCACCCTTTTCTAGTAAGTATGTTAACCATAAACCCATTGATTCTGATAAAAATATATTCTTTTGTTCTGTTAAATCTGTTCTCAACAGACCTCCATCATTCATAAATTCTTTAATAACAAATTTTTCTGTTGGTAAAGGAGGCTCGTTTTTTTGTAAATCTACCTCTTTTTTTTCGCAACTAATTAAAATGAGCACAAAACAAAATATAAAAATAAATTTTTTTATTATAAAATCCTCCTCCTAACAATTAGTTTAAAACTTATGCCTTCTTGCTTTTTATAATAGCATATTGTCCTAAACAAAAACTAAACATTTCCATGTCAATAGTCGCAAATTATCTATACAAGACAAAAAAAGATGTTAGAATCAGTTCTTTCGACCCATCCAAACATCTTCCTATTTTAATATATAAATTATAAATTTCAATATTTCATGTTAATTTTGTGAAATTATTACAAACTAAATCAAAAGGTATATACCAATCTCCTCATTTACAAATCTATTTAACGAGTTGTAACACCGTTTTAAAATGAGATGATTTAGAGATAATTCTTCATAGTGACATCTAATATACGGTATATTTATTTCATTATCGTCATGAACAATTCATACTCTCCATAGTTCTAATACCTGTCCTTCTCTAATATTTTCTAGGTACTCCAGTAATTGCTTTGCCCTCAATTCCGAAAAGATGGTGAAAAGTTCTTTATTATCTAACGATATAATTATATATTTCGAATTTTTATATTTTTTGATATTCTTTATCTCTTCTAATTGTTCTTCGTTTAAAGGAACAATTACATCCAGTTGCAATCCTCCCCCTTTGCTTCAGCATGATATTTTCTCGGCTTCCCTATGAAAAACACCTACTGTTGACGCTGATTTCCAAGAAGTTGCCCTGTCAACACTCCAATTACGTTATATAATGACAAATGGTCAAAATTTTGAATTTATTGTCCATCAAAGAATACTCCTCTTATTCGATCGGCTTTTCCTCTAAATATTCAGATACTTTTCGCACAATATGCTTCCAATTTAATTCCTCTCTTGCGAATGCTTGGAGATGTTCGCATGTATCAGCCAATAAAACCTCTTGATTAGTAATATGCTGCAATGTCCGTCCAACACTTTGCCAATCATGTGTCGGATGAATTGACCCGTAGCGTTGATTTTGGGTAATATCCGAAGCCCCATCAACATCAGTCGAAACGATATAACAGCCGTTCTTTTTATGGCTTTCCAAAAGCGATTTGGCGTAGTATTTATAGCACCAATCTGATTGAGTCATTTAATAAAAAAATCAAGAAATATACAAAACACAAAGAGCAATTTCCAAATGAAGAATCACTTGAACGCTTCCTTGTTTCACAGTTCGAAGATTACAACCAAAACTTTGCGACACGTTGTCATATTGGTTTCAATCAGGCANGGATCAGGCACGAGCAGAACTTGAAGCGATGTTTGAGTGACAAGAATAAGCAGGAGGAACCCTTCCAAAAAACCAAAATCATTCCTTCGAACAAATCTATTTAAAATCAAAAAGTGATGATCTATAAGAAAAGGTTGGATTGTCATTTACACAAAAATATTGACAGTCCCCACTAATCCAGTAAATTAGGTTATAAATTAACGGTTATTTATTAATCATATCGTTTAAATATGTATAGTGCAGTTGCGTTCATTGATAGCTCTTCATGAAACGTTACACTTCCATCGCTTTTCTCTTCATATAGCTTTACCGACGGATTGCTCGCATGTTCAAGATAATCATCTATATCCTCCTCGTCTAAAGGAATAGACAGATCCATACTTAACCAGCTATTATAAATGCTCCCATGTTCTTTATCTAGTAACTATTTTTTTACACGATATTTACTAGGCAAGAAAAAAGCAGAAATATTATCAGCTTCACCAAAGAGAAAAGAATCATGGGCACTTAAAAACGTTTAAAGGGATTCGCCATTTTTGATGAATCCCTCAGTGCATTTCGGTTGCAAAAATACTATGGTAGAAATTTACCATAATAGTTTCACTTCCATGGAAGTTTTCAGTAGAAGCTTAGAAATCGGAACTGGGGCTAAAATTGAGGCTAAATAATTAGAAAAGCTGTGTAAACATTGATAAATCAAATACATTTATCATTTACTTAATGCTTCACGAACTAATACAATTTCTGTTACAAAAAAAGTCCGCAAATACGCGGACTTTTCAATGTTGTTATTGCCAATCCCGAAGCCCGTAGTCCCTATCTTTAAGGAATTCTCTTCCTTATAGAAAAGCGAATAATCTTTTCCTAAAAATGAAAAATACTGTAGACCAAATTTATCTACATTATTACAGGCTGGACGATTTGTTATAAGTATTCAAGTACAACTCTTGCTACTAAAGTACGCGGTAAAATTGTTAAAATACCACTCTCTTTCTTAACTAACTGCTTATGTCCTTCATTGTATCCCATACAATCCAAAATAATTACATCGACCTGGTAATCTTTAAGGTAGTGAGCTGCTTCTTTAAAGTTGCCATAGTCGTATGGGGAGGCAACAGCAAAAGTGATATCATTTGTAACACCTCTCCACTTTTCTAGCATGGCTCTCCTCTGTTCTTCTAGCGGGACAATTAAACCTATCTTCGGTTGATTGGCCATTGTACCAATAACTTGTGTTACTATTCGGTTTGGATAAAAAATGGGCTTTTCACATGTTAAAGTCGGAAAATCAGCTGTACATAGTATGACGACCATATCAACCTCTTGTTCTAACTTTGATAATTCATATTGTAATAATGGTAGTAGTTTTCTTCTGCCAATTAAGATTGATCTGCCATCACGCAATCGCGAAACATATATGTTCTTTTCTTTTTTCGGAATAACTTTTAGTAATTCCGCTTCGTTTAAGGAATCTAATGCTCCTCTTTCCACAATTTTAATATCTTTATTAAATATTTCTTTAAAAGTAGGTGTAATGTCTGAACGAGGCGATTGTCCAATTGTTAAAATACCGACTTTATTCATTCGTAGTCACCCCTAAAGTTTGAAGATGTGTCATTGAACCGTATAATTTATTCAAACGCTTAAATTCATTTTCATTATAAAACTTAGCTGTACCCCTTCCGAATTCCTTCGCTACTTCAATACTAAAACGTGCAGCCTGAGCAATATCTATTTCATGATTGGCACCTGTTCCACTACTCGGCACAACACTTTTTGTCGTTATTGCTAAGCCCACTACTGGTGCAGATGTAGCTACCGCTGACTGTAAAATACTATTAATATGATAGACATGATTTCCATACGGCGTCATATCTAGTGTTGTTACTGCAATAGTAACCGGCAACTCACCTGTTGTCATTTCTTTAATGCGAATTAAATCATCTGCAAATTTTAACACATACCCCTCTTTTACTGTTGGAGAAATAGCAATTCCTCGGTGATTCATTACTTTATTACCCTTTGTTGTGTCAATTGAAATAATGGCATCCATTTCTTCTAAAACTTCATATTGATTCATCGTAAAAACATCTACTGGGGAACTCATAAATTCTACCGACTCATACGGCTCAGTTGGTGCACTCGGACAAATATGAGTAGTAATATATACATCTCCTGCTAATACATCACCACGGTCCTTCATTTCTGCAAGCTTTAAAGCAACCGCAATAGGCGCAACTGCTCCATCACCATCTGACACAAAGCCGCTACGTTCAGGTCTTGCCCCTATACCGCCAAGCTGTCCAATAATTCCCAAAGAAGGTGCATGCCCATGATTCAATTTTCCTTCCGTGCCTGGAATGACAATTTTCACAAAGTCTGTTGCACCTTGTTCACCTTGTACAGTTTGATAGAAGGCTTCTACACCGTCATATCTTTCAAATAGTTGTATCACTTTTTCACCATTCACTTTTGGATGATCTAATACATCTAAAATCGTTAATGTCTGCTTTAGCGCCATATCTACCCCTCCACAATCTTTTCTTTTCATTAAAAAAAGAAAGAGAATACTCATCTCTTTCCACCACTATAAAGCAACAATATTCTGAATTATATAAGCAAGGTAGGGCGTTTTTTGATCATCTTTCACTATTTTTTTACCCACTTTGATCACTTAATGTATGTCCTTAATTTTCAGACAAAAATTTAAAATAAAAATGGATTCCGAATCCTGTAAATCCACCTGACATAATTCTTGTATTTTTTTCAATCGAAGTGTGACTGTGCGCCGATTCACATATAAAAGTTTAGCCGTTTTTGATGCATTACCATTTTGAGAAAGATATACCTCTAGCGTATGAAGCAATACCTTATCTAATGGTCCTAAAATCTTATCGACATATTGCAATACTTGTTCATGATTACTTAAGGAAATTAAAAATTTATAAATGCCTAGTCTATTGTAAGAGAATACCCTTTCATTCGGATAAAGCTTACGACCGATTGGCATAATTTTTATCACATGATCTAACTGACTTTCTAGCTCTGTCATAGTTTTAAAAGGTGTGCCAATTGCCATGACGTAATGGCGAATATAGGAATCCATTAAAGCAGCTTCTAATTGCTTTTGAATAACTGAATCTGTCGTTGCATTTTGGAATGATAACAATATACACGTTTGTTCAGGGTGTTGTAAAAAATAAATATTCTTACTAGCAGGTAAGCTTTGCAGAACTAATCTTAAATGTTTGAAGACGAATAATGAATAATCAATAAAAAAATTATGCTTCATCGTATAAATTTCTTCTGGTCCTTCAATATGTAGTAAAATAATATGGTTTAGCTCATACTGATGTTCATACAATTCTTTTAGTTCCACCCTATTGTAAAGAAGATCATTTTGCAAAGCTAACAGTTCATTTAACAATGTCAATTGAAACTTCTTAATATATTCACTCATCAAATCAAACGTTAAGATATCCCGTTGTTTTTTTGAGCGATACGTAAAATGAAACACCCCGTATAAATGACCTTTATAAAATAACGGTGCAACAAACCGATTTAAATTTTCTTTATCAGCAATAAACACCTCTTCTTGATAAAGAAACTCATCATAAAATGTATCTTGTTGTAAATGACGAGAAAACAGTAAATTGTTGTTGCGCCACGTATCATTGATGGCGTAATGACCGATTGCTAGTAACTTTCCTTCTGGATTTTCTACATAGGAAACAATACCATAGTTCTCATAAAGCTCATTTAATAACTGCTCTACAGTTTCAGGTAAGTTCGTTGAAAAAGGTTCCATTAGTTTACCATTCGTCACATTCAGCTTTTTATAAATCGGAGATAGAACCTGAATATATGGTATGTTTGATGGTAATATAATAATAGGGAATTGAAATTTTTGAGCTAATTCAATCGCTTCTTTCGGCAGTTCAGAAATGAATCGACCTAGTTTAACAATTAAACCCGCAGCGTTTTTTTCAATTAGAATTTTAATCAGTTGTAATTGAGAGATCGGACTAGCTTTAACTGAATAAAAAGTAGTCAAAACTAACGTACCTTTTTCTACCCAATCTTCTAAATTTGGAACTTCCATTACTTCAACACATGTCACTTCACGTTCATTTCCTTCATGACCACATAAAAAATAGCCTTGCAGTGGTTCCATAATATCCATAACATCACGTATTAGCATACAATCTCCGCCTTTATGAATTTTTGTAATGTAACTTAACGTGTTGCCAACGAATTTCACAATAATAACAAAAGCAATTTCGTTGAGACATTGCATTGCATTATACCACAAGTAAATTGAGGACTCCTTAACTAAAAATATTAATAATTGTTACACAGGTTCAATTATATTGGAACATTTATCTGAAAAAATAATCCAAAAGAACTATCACGGATACAAACAGCTGGAGATTCATTTCAGAACAAATACGCATCCGGCCCGAGAGAACGAAGCAGCCTTGAGGATGTAGCGCTTTAGCCTAGACGAAAATTATGCCCTTGGTTATACACAACTTGAAATTCTATAGTTTCTTTAAACAAGAAAAAACAGTAGCCAAAGTCTGTCTACTGTCTGAAGGCTCTTATATAGATTCTACATCAAATAGATGAAGCTCAACCTGAAGCCTCGCCAAATTTTCCGGCTCAGCTATATGTCAGTTCGAAGGTTCTATCCGTCACTGATCCTCCTACGAGCACAATGTAATGCTTCCTGAAACATTTCAGTGACTGTCCTTTCATCTTCATTTCCCGGAAAATTAGACAAGGGGCAGCCTCGCTTTTGCGAAGCTACCCCTTTAGTATTTAATAGGTAACATGTTTCGTAAATTGTAAAGTCTCAACCCAATCATCTGGGGAATATTATCTCAAAACAATATATGTTTCATCACCGCGGTAAAATTCCACTGTGTGCCTTCTAACTTAAGCAACGCAAACCCAACCTTCTTTTGCGTCCTTGCAGCCCCAAAGCATGCGCCAGTGTGAATAAGTATCCTAAAAAACATAAAGCAGAATGCCAGATTACAGAAATATGCCACCTAAAATAGCACGATACATATTATAGCATGGTATATTAAAAAAGTAAAGATTTCATTTTAATTTACCAAGGTATATCAGTTGAACATTCAATATGGTATCCATGTTGAGCAGACCATTTTAGTAAAGAATGCCAATAGTTCTCGCAGATCGCAATAATTCGTTGTGGGTCAGAGAGATTACCAGACATCACCAACTCACATAGAACGTCAAACCCCTCAGGCTTATCTGTAAACGACAACGCTTCTGGTAATACTTGTGCAGAGGTTGTGAAAAATTGTTTATTGTGTAATCCTAAAATCATCGCACCCGCTGTAGCAATTTCCATCGCCAAAATCGGTAAAAATGTTTGAGGGCCTTGCATTTAACGAGATTAATCTCTTTTCTTATCGTAGTTTGCTGTTGCAAATTAATTTCAAAAAAGCTCCGAAATTAATCATTCAGAGCTTTAGGAGATTTTTTGTATTTATCAATCAACATCTGTATTACTTCCTCAATTTCCAATTCACCGTCAATATGTCTCTGAAATAATTCCTGATCTTCAGGCGCTACTGGTTTAGCTCCTAAGCTGTTAATTGCTTCCGCTTGCGCTAATCTTTCTGCTCTTTCTTCTCTGGTTGTATTAGCAATGCTGTATTTACTCATATTCATCCACTTCACTTTTATTATGTTTTTTGAAATTCATCTATAAACAACGGGATTTTTTTGTACCGTTTTATTTCTGCTTAATCGTTGTATATGTTGTTGTAAACGCACTTGAAACGGATCTTCAGAAAAATAAGCTAAGTCTAATTTTTTCAAGCTAATTTTTTCTTTGTTATTTCTTTAATATAGCTATTCATATTGGTCCAATAGCCATCTAATACTTCTAATTCTTCAAACGACATTTCAAAAAGATCGAGATCGAGCATTTCAACAAACTGGTCTAATAAAACATTATAAAACTTATTTTTATCTTGTCGATCCATACCATTATTCAAAACAAAGTTTAACAAACGATTATAGACACCATTAGCGAATTCATTTAATATTTCAATTTTGAAAGCTTGTTCATAATTTAAAGGTTTTTCCATATTCAACACCCCTTTTTAAATGAAACCACCAAGTACTCAACTATTCCTATAACCCAATATTTCCATTGCCATTTCTTCACTTTGGAAAGCTGTAATCTCCTCTTTGGCTTCTTTCAATATGAGCTCCTCCAATTCTGGTAACAGCGCTAAGCCTTCAAATGCCAGGACAGCCTTTACTTCCTCCAGGTTTTCCTCATGAGTTTTTTTCTTATTTCAACCCACTTCCTCTATATTTATAAGAATTTTGTTCGTAATTTCCTACTTCAAATCCTCATATGGTCTATATTTCTTCCGAAGTAATTCGAGTTCATCTTTTTTCTCAAGTAACATGCTTTTTAAGAACATTTTAGGTTGCTCTTTAGCAACTTTTAATTTTCCATCTTTCACTAATTGTCCTAGTCGGGCCGTTGATATTTCTAATATCGATGCTGCTTCAGCTCCAGACAATAATTCTTCATTCAAAAATCCAAGAAGTTCTTCAGTTGATGCAAATTTATATTCCATAATTTCACCTCGCCTTAATTATAAACATATATCTTGCAGTGTGGATTAGAATTGTGATTCCCAGAGAAATCGTCATGTAGTAATAAATTAAGTTTAGTTAAAGGTGACTCATAAAAAAACTGACTCATAAAAATCCTCATCCAAGGTGAACCCAAAATCATATACACATTGATTGTAAAGCTCTTTAAATTCAACTTCACACGCACAGTTTTGATTTTCAGACAGGAAAAGCCGCTCTAGCTTTTTTGAGAATTCTTCATTGGTCTCATCCTCACGCTGATATACCGTTGCAAAATAACTATCAAGCGTTCATTATTATATATCCGCTATTTTCTTAGTAGTAGTTCGAAAATTCACTATGTCATACTGTTTATTAGAGATCCATCAGACAGTTCTAGAACAGATTAAAGCTCCTCCTGAACCCATAATCATTAAATGATTACCTGGTGGAGAAAATCCACATTTGATCGAGCCATCTAAACGATCTAAGTCAATTGCAGTTGCATCTTTTAAATATTGGTGATTTGCTTTAAAAACATTATCGATTACGACAGTTGCTCGTGGCCACCAAGGATAAATGACTTCAACATGCCATCCATCATTTGTTCCATGAATACCGTCGCCAGCTTCAAAGCCAAATATCATTATTTTTTCCTTAGTAAAAGGTATAGTGAAAAATAAATTATCTTCACTTATACTGTCATAGGTCGTATTAACATCATCATCTCTATGTATTCGAGTACCTGTAATTGGCTCTGTAATGCTGTAACCTGAGCCGCTAATCAGAACAACTTTTTCATCTTGATCCCATCCACACGCAAATACGCCGGATGCAGGGATAATTGTTTCGTGTTCCCATGGACCAGGAGGTTTCGTAAGTTCCATTGACTGTGCCTTATTTAGTAAATCAAGTTCAAATGATGTTCTAATTTCTTTTTTCGATAATGACATATCTAGCCGCATCCTTCTTTTGCTAATTTAATTAATCTATTATATTAGTAAAAGCACTAATGCAACTGTGATTTTTAGAAGTATCTAATACGGCGAATCTAACCTCTGTAAACAATTGTCCATAGCCTTCATCCTCTAATAGCTCACGCCACCATGTAGCAATTTTTTGTGGTTCATTTCGAAAGACACCACAGCCATATGCTCCTAAAATTATATGCTTGTCTCCTTTATGTGCGAAGATCGCTAATGCTAATCGCATTCGATCCTTCATTACACGTTCTGCTTCCTGACTATTTTCTCCCTTCGCCACAACCTGTCCGTAGTTCACAGCAGGTAACGTTAGCACCGAGGCTGTCACTGGCTGTTTCATCAGAGCAAAGCGCTCATCTCGGAAAAAGACTACATCTGGAGAATAAATTGCATAATTCGTATACATCATCGATCGATTCGCACGATTTGCCTTATAATAGCCCTCATTACAAAGCTGCGTTTTATATAACCCGCTGGAAGCTGCCAAACTTTCCTCCTGAGCCATAGCACCTTTTAAAAATCCACCACCAGGATTTTTTGCACTCGCAAAGTTTAACACTCCAATTTTCTCTTTTCCTGCTTCAGCAAAGTCAATTATTGCTTTCACCGTTGCCTCATTACCTATAGAAGATAAAGGCGGTTGTTGCATTTTTGGAAGCTTAAGACATTCCTGAACGATATTTTCCCCCTGCTTCGGGTCAATCAACTCACTATTTTCCTCTGAAAATTTCTGTGCATCCGCAAAATCAATTCGCTCGCCACGATATTCATAATAACCTTGCTCTTGAATTCGCAACGTCTCCTGAGCTATTTCTTTTCGATTCATTGTAGTTCTCCTTTTTATAGAAATTTTTTATTTGTATTAAATCAATTCTTTTCTTCCTAGAAAACATTCCAATTAATTAACAATCTAATACTGCTTCATATTACCATATTTTGAATTTCAGATAAAAAAATAGAGACCAGTCCAATGAACCAGCCTCTTCAATATTTACTTCAGTCAACGTTCAGAACACCATAATGAAACTTCGCAGTCGTTCTTGTATATTGCCGAAATTGATATTTGGCAAACCATTCTGAGCGGAAATGAGCCTTTAACACGACACGCTTTCTCGCCACTCGTTTCGCCTCACTTACCCATTCATCTGTTAATGTCACATGCTCCCCAGCTAAGCGTAATGCCTCAAAATTATTGGCTTCTTCAATAACCTCTTCAAACATCGGATCCATATACACGACATCAAACGAATTGTCCGGTAAAGCCTTTAAATAGCTAATTGCTTCAGCCTGCACCACTTCAATATGGCGCATACATGCAGTTAACGGTAGCTCTGTCGTATCGTAGGATTTCATACCCTGCTCAACAATAAATGCCACATTCGGATTCGCTTCCAGCCCAACAACTCGGCCTGCTTCGCCAACTGTATAAGCCGCCAACATAGCATCCGCAGCAAGTCCCAACGTACAATCAAGCACCGAATCCCCTGTTACAAGCTGTGCCGCTTCTAAAAACGGCTCCGCTTCCCCACGAGCTATACGCTTTAAGCGAAACGCCGCTGAATTCGGATGAAAGAAAAACGGCTCATTTGCACCAAAAGCATAATACTCAAAGCGATTTTTCCCAGCAACGATCACATGTGCATGCAATTCCTGTGAAATCTTCCGAACAGAACGCTTTTTTCTTGGCTCAAACGAAGCACCTAATTGTTCACACGCAAAAGCAGCGAGCGCCAACGATAAATCGTCTGGTCTGCCCGCTGTCGTAACAATAGTTTTTATTTCTCGCATGTTTGCTCTAAAACACCTGTTAAATGTGTAACAATTTGCTCCACAGGGAACCCTTCAATCTGTTCACGTGGAATAAAGTATGCCAATTCCCCATCCTTTAAAATCGCCATCGACGGTGAACTTGGTGGCACATCCTCAAAAAAGCCACGCATCGCAGCAGTCGCTTCAGGATCCTGCCCCGCAAAAACAGTCACAAGATGATCAGGCTTAACCGCCTCCACTGCCTCACGAGCAGCCGGACGCGCCAACCCAGCCGCACAACCACAAACCGAGTTAATCACCACCAACGAAGTCCCCTTCGTCTCTGCCATAAATTCATTCACCGCATCAGCCGTCGTAAGCTCCGTAAATCCAGCCTCCACTAACTCCTCACGCATCGGCTTCACTACCTGCTTCATATATTCATCGTAAGCGTTCATGCTTTTACCCTCTTTCATATGTATTCGCAAAGCTTATTATAGCAAGGTTTTTCATGAATGTACAAAGACTTGCCTTTTGCCCGATTTCATGCGTTTTCGGGGGGAATGTGACTTTTTTGTGATTTTGGTGACTTTTTTGTGTATCGAGGTTCGTTTCATCGATGCTCGTTACACACCTAAAAAATGGATTTTAATCTGTACTAACAATTTAGCAGGTACTAATTTAATAGGTATTAATTACAGTTGTCTGTTTTTTATATGTACTTTTATTCCCCCCCTCTGTTAGGATAGATGTCGTAGGATGCTTTAGTGTTATAGTTAAGTAAATAACACGGAGGTCGATCGATATG
>NZ_LIYL01000014.1:0-90921 GCF_001278875.1 Lysinibacillus sp. FJAT-14222
AGTCGAGCGATGCTTCTCCAAACAACGCAATGTATCACACTATTATTTTAGTCACGTTTTCCTTTATAATAAAAGAATTAATGTGCAGGTGGTGCCCCCGATGATTTCAAATCAAGAAACCCTTCATTTAAGTCCATATATGGCGATCTACGATATTGTTGTGCCAAAAGATAATATGCTTCGCCAAATCAATGAACTTGTTGATTTTTCATTCATTTTAGAAGAGTTAAAAACAAAATATTGTTTAGANTGGACGTAATGCCATTTCTCCAATTCGCATGTTTAAGTACTTATTATTAAAAGCGATTTATGATGTATCAGACGTCGACCTTGTAGAGCGTTCAAAGTACGATATGTCATTCAAATATTTTTTGGACATGGCGCCAGAAGACCCAGTCATTGATTCAAGTTCGCTTACAAAATTTCGTCGGATTCGTCTCCAAGACGTAAGCTTATTAGACATGCTCATTGGGAAAACAGTTGAGATCGCATTGGAGAAAAAATCATCAACAGTCAAACGATTATTGTGGATGCCACACATACAAAAGCACGTTACAACCAAAAAACGCCTAAAGAATTTTTACAAGAGAAATCAAAAAACGCTCGAAAAGCTGTCTACAAAATTGACGAATCGATGAAAGACAAATTCCCCGTAAAGACCACTTCTAACGAAGTAAAGGATGAATTAGCTTACTGTAAGGAAGTTATTTCAGTCATTGAAAAGGAACCACAAATTGCACAAATGCCAGCTGTCAAAGAAAAGCTGAATGTTTTAAAAGAAGCCGCAGAAGATTTCCAAGAACATCTAAATTACTCTTCTGATGCGGATGCGCGAAAAGGGCATAAGACGTCGGATTCTTCTTTCTTCGGGTATAAGACACATATCGCGTTGAGTGATGAACGTATTATTACAGCGGCTGTCATTACAACAGGTGAAAAAAGCGATGGAAAATATCTTCAAGAGTTAATTGAAAAAAGCACACAAGCAGGTATGAAAATTAATACAGTTATTGGAGACGCAGCTTACTCTGAAAAGGCAAACATCGAATATACTAAAGAAGAGAAAATCGCACTTGTGGCAAAGTTGAACCCTATTCTTACACAAGGACCACGAAAAGAAGAAGACAAGTTTGAGTTTAATAAAGATGCTGGAATGTTTGTTTGTAAGGCCGGTCATCTCGTGACAAGAAAAGCACGTACGGGTAAAAAAGGAACGAGTATGAATCAAAGTCAGACATATTATTTTGATATTGAAAAATGCAAAGTATGTCCAATGAGAGAGGGCTGTTATAAAGAAGGCGCAAAAAGTAAAACGTATTCTGTCACAATTAAGTCGGATACACATGCCGAACAAGAGGCATTTCAAAATACGGAAGCTTTTAAGCAATTAGCCACAAATCGCTATAAAGTAGAAGCGAAGAATAGTGAATTAAAAAACGGACACGGGTACGATACGGCATCGACTGCGGGTCTATTTGGCATGGAAATTCAAGGTGCTACAACGATATTCGCCGTCAATTTGAAACGGATATTAAAGCTACTAAACGAAAATGAATAAGGAATAGAGACAGAAATAAGGCACTTCCTGTTCAAAATTGAACAAGAAGTGCCTTATTATTATCTGAAAAAGGTTCGCTAATTTGAAAGCGTAAGTTTTTCAGTGCGCTCCATAACGGCTGCCCTTTTGGTAACAGGCTTTGTCGGGTTATTTAGTGAAACAGCAATCAATTATGCCTCGGACTGCCGTTTCACTTACGTTATATAAAACATCTGTACCTGTCGCTACGCTTTCGGCAAAAAACATTTGCTGAAAGATGTTAAAATTAGTTTAGTACTAGCTATGCTCAACGTTGTGCTTTCATTATTTATGAAGAAAACACAATAAACTGCCTTTTACAGCGCCGCTTATTAATCCAAAAACCAAAGTACCTTTTGTTCCAAGGTCTTTGGTTTTTGGATTACATTTCAATTCTTCTTCAAAACAAAGACTTTCGTTGTTGAATTTTACGCATTCTTCGGTACAATATTTATCAAAAGAAAATGTCTTGTTCCCTTTAATCTGAAAAAATATTTACCTATTAGTGAAAAAATTTGCTCATCTAGAGTTATTTGCATTACTTTGTTTCATATCCTGTATAATCATGTCATTATATTAAGAATAGGCGTTCCTATTCCTAGTAACTTTTTTAAGAAAAAAGCGTCAATACAACTAGATTATAAAGGAGAAAGTTTACTATGAAATATATCATCTTTGATTTTGATGGAACACTGGCAGATTCTACGGCTGTGTTTGCATCAGCTTGGAATACACTTGCGCAGAAATATAAATTTAAAGGAATAGAGTTAAAGGAAATTGAATCATTGAAAAAATTATCTATCGCGGATCGAAGTAAATTATTTGACTTTCCTATGTATAAATTGCCTATGATTTTACCACAGTTTTATCGATTATATCGACAGTCATTAAATGATGTTCATCTTTATGATGGTATTAAAGAAGTCCTTATGGAAATTGATAAAAGGGGCTATAAAATCCTTATTATTTCCTCCAATTCAAAGGAGAACATTTTAGAATTTCTAAAAATGAATGCCATTCATTGTGTGTCAAATGTTCTATGCTCAAACCGTATTTTCGGGAAGGATAAAGTGATTAAAAAATTTTTAAAGGACTCTAACATTACACCATCAGAAGTTTTATACATTGGTGATGAGCAAAGAGACATTGTAGCATGCAAAAAAGCGGGAGTACCTATTATTTGGGTTGGTTGGGGATATGACGCTATTGAAGTTATACAACAAGAGGAGCCCGAGTACAAAGTTGCTACACCACAGGAAATTTTAACTATCATATAAACGAAGAGGATAATGGCGATTCCCCCCCGCTATTATCCTTTTTAAATGTTAGGATTTTACCTCGCTAATATGCATTAATTTTTCTGCTGTGCTGTTAATCCCTTTATAAGCATCGGTTAATTCCTGCATACTCACAGAAAATTGTTGCGTAAACGTTGTGATTTGATTTGCTGATTCATTGACTTGATCAATAGATTGTTTAATGCTTTCTAATTGATTTGTAATGCTATTGGCACTTTCATTACTACTTTGCGACATTTTCTGTATTTCAGATGCTACTACAGCAAAGCCCCGTCCATGCTCACCTGAGCGAGCAGCCTCAATGGAAGCATTTAATCCAAGAATTTTAGATTTCATGGCTAAATCTTTTACTAAATTAACAATCGTATTGATTTGTTGAATATCGCCAGTCATTGATTCCGAAAACTTGGATAGCTCCTCCAAGCGATTTGATACATCTACACTTGCTACTGCTAACTCTTCATTCGTTGCGGTCATTTCTTCAACAGAACTAGAAAGTTCTGTCGCTAATAAACGCATACCATCCATTTTTTCATTGGAAATAATGGCACTTAACACACCAATTACTTTCCCACCATCAAAAATAGGCTGTGCTGAGGCAATATATGCCATTCCAAAATCCTCAGATCCTCGCTCTTCTCTAATAAACTTTTCTGAGCTAAGAGCCTTTTCAGTTGTTGTTCCACGATACTTCACTACAGGATCACCAACTCTAATCTTTAAGTCCACTTGTTTACCTGGCTTATAGGCAATGACTTTCTCAGTATCAGCAACTATAATACAAGCATCTTCTGGATATGTTACCTGATAAAAATCAATAGAATCTATTGTTGCCTGTAGTTTTGGGTGCATTGTTTTTCCCCTTCCTCATAACACAATTATACTGAAATACCTCAATTTAACTATATCATGACACCTAAAAAAAGACACCTGCGACATAAGTGTCTTAGAAAAAACTACTATGGCTTTTTTAAGATTTCTACATATTTTTCTGCTGTTCTTATTTCAACTGTAAGAGAATTTTTACCATAGTTAGCTTTTATTAAAAATGGAACGGCAGTTGTATTTTGAAATCTAAAATCTAAGCCACCATAGGAAACCGTGGCGTCTCTTCCTTTTGGAACATACCCAATATCCAAGGAATGGTGGTGACGTTCTACAAATTTTATTGGTATTTGATCAACCGCATTAAACAAGGTTGAAGACGTTTGACAAATACCTCCCCCAATGCCCATCACAACCTTTTTATTGATGATTTCGGGTGCGGGCTGATAACCATTCGCTTCATCTCTAGGCCCAACTACTGTGTTAAAGGAGAAATTATCTCCACTTCCAATGATAACATTATTGATTGCCTTTGCAGAAAGTTCAATATTTTTATTTCTTCCTACATCATAGGTATTGAAGTAAGTTGTATAAGATGCGACAATTACATCCTCCAAATAAGGAATATCTTCAAAATAATAACCGCTTTCTGTAATGTAAAGAGGCATCTCCACTTTACCACCGAGCGCTGATGCTTCTAAGATTCTCTCTACTAATTCACTTTCTTTTAAAACAATTAAAGGACTACCTTTAATTACTTTTCCTTGATTATCTAGTTTATCAAGTATCATACGCTTATCATAGCCGGCTGTTTTTTCATTTCCTCTCGCTAACTCTTTTGCCAATTGCTCAATTTGTTTTGTATACGATTGCATATCACTTTCATAGTCCATTTCTTTCGGTGAAATTGTCTGTATGATGGCTTTGGTAGAAGGGTCCACAATTTCAACAACGACGGGCTCTGCTTGTTGTTGTTCAAAAGTAACAGGCTTTTTTAATTCCTTATTTTCTTGCTCTAACTCTTGAACTTGTTTTTCTAGCTTTTTCTCATCCGCAGATTTCCACTGACAGCCAACTAGTCCAATTGTGCATACAATACACAGTGTGACCATCCACTTCTTTTTCAACATAAAACACCTACCTCTATCGTAATACTACAGAGACATCTTATTCGTGTATTGCTGATAGTGTGTTGCTTTTTGTTCATTTTTATTTGTCTATAAAGTGAAAACACTCTACAAAGTCGAGTGAATCACTTTGTAGAGTGTTTATTTTATAGTTAGTTTTGTAGTAAACGTGTTACTGGCTCGTCGAGGCTAAATTTACCGTTATAGCCAAGTGCAATACCGTAATCAGCTAATGCGGCAATATAATTATAGCTCCAATGCGTTGTTGGTACGTCTTGGAATGTGCTTGTCCCTCCTGCTGTTATAGCAAAGGCAAGAACTTTGTAAGACTTTGAAATCGAAGCATTTCTAGTTGCTGTGTATTTTGAAATGCATCTAATTGATTTATTATGTAAAACAGTAACTTGCTCATTTCTCTCCTGAGTCACCTTAAGCTGATTCGACATCCATACCACTTATATGAAAGAGTCCTACGGTAGCTACCGAAGATTTACCTGCACCCGTTAAAAACAGGTCTATTGCTACCCAGTAATAGTTTTTTTATCTTTCCATCTCCTTTTTCATTTTCACCAATGGTAAAACATAGATCCTTATATTTATTTTTATTCAAAGGTAAGCCTCCTTTCCTCTTCCAATATTAGAATAGAAAAAAACACTAGAATACTGAGGAATGTTAATGTTTTTCACTCCGAATTGTTAACAAAATAAGCAGGCTCATAAAAATGAACCTGCTTGCGTTTATTAAAATGGATTATCACTTGTAATAACTTCTTGATGAATCACAATTGGATCAGAAATTAAGCCGTATTTTGCATCTTCAGGATATGTAACGGCTATTGTTGGCTCACTCCCAGCAAAAAGATGGATAGCCTCCCACGATGACCAGACAGTACACAAAAAGAAATGTGCATAATGATCTTGCTCTATAATTTTTACATAAGCTCCTAGATTTCCATCTAGTGAAGTCGACTCTTCTATACCTGTTTTATGTAAATATGCTTCGAAATCTATCTTCTTTTCTAGCGGAACCATACCATGCCAAGTCCGTGATATCATAAATCCCCACTCACCTTTTATGAATATTTATAATAAAATAATTATTATTATTCATATATTATATGACGATATCGCTTACTCTACAAGAATAATGCTCTTTTGTTCTTAGGGTTTTGAACATCGCTGGTAGCACTAGCAATACCGCCGTTAGAATTCATAACGAAAAAAGAACTACCCTTCCCTCAGTAAAAGCTGAGTTCGAGGTAGTTCATCGTTGTTATTTTTGTATAAACATTTGTGCCCTGTAATTACCTTCTTTGACGTATCCTACACCGATATGTGTATAACTTTTGTTCAGGATATTCGCTCTCTGACCTGAACTGTTCATCCATGCTTTCACAACTTCCTCTGCTGAGCGTTGACCCATTGCAATATTTTCGCCAGCTGATATCGAAGTTTTTCATCACCGTAAATGGTGTACCGTAAGTTGGGCTTGTGTGATCAAAGTATTTTTTGTCATGCATGTCTTGAGATTTATATTTTCTACTCGCGCAGACTCCCAATCTTCTTTTAATGCTGGAATACCTGCTTTTGCTCGTTTAGCATTGACTAGTTTGACAACTTCTTGTTCTACACTTGCTTGTTCTTTAGTAGGTAGATAAATTTTTTTGGCCTGAATATATTTGATTTGGATTGGCTAGTTGAGGATTGGCATCTATAAGCGCTTGCACTCCTGTTTGTTTTTACAGCGATTTTCCAAAGAGAATCACCAGATACAACTGTATATGAATCGGCTGCCATAGCACCGACTGGAACTAATAATGATGCAGATAATACTGTTGCAAGTGCTGCTTAAATATAAGCCCTCCTCTCTTAAGGGTGGCTTCTACCGCAAAAGCGTGCAGATTTAAAGTTTTTTATTTAGCATATTTCACATAAAATCTATAGATCAGTACTATATAAACCCAATCATAAATAAAGATTGCAAGCGAAATAATAGTAATCAATGGTGTTCTAAAATACATATAGAAGCCAATTGCTGCAAACACAGTCCCGATCATTTTACAAACGGCTATGCCCATTGATTGGCCACTTAAGTTCCCTCTTTGTATGAATAAAGCGATAAAAAGCCCTGACATCATCAGATTTTGGAAAAATGCTGCATATATGCCTGCCTTATCATTGAATTCATGCATCAGCGCTAAAATCGTGAAAAAGCTTACTACGAGTGTTATGAAAAAAGATGAATAAAATATCTTTCTCGGAATAATTTTTTTATACTCCTTATAACCATAAAGTAAAAATTGCGCCATAATGAAGATATCCAAAAGAAACCATAGGAAAGTAAGGATCCTTTGCAAATCATTTAGCGGATACATAAATGAAAAAATAAATTCCCATGAAATATTGGCACAAATTGCGGCCATGGGCATCCCATATCTCTTATCCTTTATTCCCTGTTTGATGATTAATATATATGTAATAATCCAAAATAGCCACATGCCAAATTGGCAAATCAGTAGGAATTTTTCTTGAGTCATATTTACAAACTCCTTCCCTCTAATAATCATTCTTCGATACTATATGTGAAGAAATCTATTCTTTATGTCAAAAGAATGCAGGGGGAGTGTGAATATTTGGACTCTTAAAAATCTTAAGAGTAAGCGCCTATACATTCATTAACCAATCATATATAGTAAGATGAGGTGATGATATGAAAACTAAAATTTATTTTGATAATGACCAATTTATCTCAGGCACTACCTTAAAGGATGACATCGAGCTTGAACAAAACAACATGGCGCTACATACATGTGTGAATGCAACGGATGTGCTAGATAATCGAAAAAAATTAGCAGCTACTTTACATTGTGATTTAAATAATTTTATTTGCACTCAACAAACACATAGTGCTAATTTCCATAAAGTCACGATTTCTGATAAAGGACGTGGCGCAGAGCAAATGGACACTGCCATTGCTAATACGGATGCACTTTATACATTAGAGCCGAATTTACTTTTATGTAGTTTTACAGCAGATTGTGTACCTGTTATTTTTTATAATGAAGTCAATGGCCTTATTGGCGTGGTTCATTCAGGCTGGCAAGGCACTGTTAAGGAAGTAACATTAAAGCTTTTCCAACATTTAATGGAGCATGAGCATTGTAACCCACAAGATTTTCACGTACAAATCGGTATGGCACTCAGTCAGCAGAAATTTGAGGTGGATGCAGATGTTTATGAAAAATTTCATAAGCTAGGCTATGCTGAAGACTTTATGTATTACAATGCACAAACAAATAAATATCATATCGATAATCAACAAACTGTTAAAAAACAATGTGAGCTTACAGGCATTCCTTCTAAGCAAATTTTGATTGATTCAACCTGCACATATCTCAGCCCAGATGGCTTTTCCTACCGTCAAGATAAACAGGCAGGAAGACATTTAAGCTTTATTATGCGAAAAGAACAGTAATGAAAAGGGACAATTCTTAACGGATTGTCCCTTCATTTTATCACTATAAATTAGAGTGATATGCCAGAGGATACATGCTAAGTGGTTGATTGTAGGGAAGACTGGGCGATTCCTCGGGGATCAGCGTCACAGATAAGACCCTGGAGCACAGCGGATGTTTTCTATGCGAAAGCGTAGTGCTAACGTAGCGGCAGCAACAATGTTTTATCTGTGCGACAGCAAAGCGACAGCAACAATGTTTTGTCTGTGCGAAAGCGAAGCGACAGCAACAATGTTTTATCTGCGCGAAAGCGAAGCGTCAGCGGCAAAGCGCCCAGTCGGAACGGAAATCAACCCCACGTTAGGTGATGACCCTTATTTTTGGAATACATACACCCTTTTAACATTTCATTATTTATTAACTGGACGATCTTTTCCAATTCTAAAAACATAATAGCTAATGATAACAAGAGCTAAGAAAATAATTCCCACAATGAGAGAAACTCGTGTATCATCATTAAACCACATACCGAATAGCACCATGACTAAAAAGGCAATCGTTATATAGTTTGTAAAAGGTGCAAATGGCATTTTGAATGGGTGCTTTGACAGTTGCTCACCTTTTATTTTTCTAAAACGTATTTGACTTATTAAAATAACAAACCACGGAATCATCCCTGGTAATACACTTGCACTATATACATAAACAAATAAATTTTTTGGCGCAATATAGCTGAGAATAACCCCGATAACCAAACCAATTAGTACGCCTGCTGTACCGAATAACGGAACACCATTACTAGAAAGCTTCGCAAAAAATTTAGGTGCTTGTCCATTCATAGCAAGCGTATACAGCATACGTCCTGCACTATATACAAAAATGGAGCAAGAATTGCAAGGCATTTTTGTATTCTATCCGGCAGGTCGACTGTTCAGGCCGGTCTTGAAGGGTCTATCCATCACTTCGAAGGTTTCATTACAATCAGATTAGCTGTTGTAGCACGATTCTATCTTGCTTTATCCGAAAACGAATCAACGAAGAGTAAAGCTGTATTTTATTATATTAAAAAAACTCTATCCCATCATGTAAAGATGAATGGAATAGAGTTTACTTTGTTACTGTAATAACGTTTGTTCCTGGAGCTTTGCAGAGAAGTATTTGCGTGCATCTGCTGTTAGAATTTGCAACAGAATAACCTCTTCTTGACGCGCAAATTCTACAAACATTCCACTTAAATTTTCATAGACATTTTGGATTTTGAAGCCGCTATCTAAATAATGATCCACCTTTTTTATTTCCTCTGTGCTTTGTTGATATTCTGACATGCAATCACCTCACCTTTCCGTTAATCAACCTAGTGAAAATCTGTTTGGTGTCTTATTTATTCAGTACCTTTTATTTCTAACAGCGGATCTGGTTGCTCAACGATTTCTTCCTCATCTGGAACAACAGTTGGCACAGGCGTTTGTTGCTGTCCAAATAATTCATCTAAATTATGACCAACTGTAATCCCTAAATATTTTGCATCACTTGGATCTTCTAACTCAGCTTGAGGGTATTTTTTGAACCACCAATACTTCGCTAATACATAATATACAAGTGCCCCTACAAAGAACCCTACTAATGAAGAATAAGTGGAGAAAATATTTGCCACTACACCACCGATAATCCAAGCGAGTAAACCAGCTATGTTAAAGCCATTCCAATATTTAAATTGCCCATCTAAGTCATAAAGTGCTTTTACATGCACGCGACGTTTACGGATTAAATAGTAATCAGCAAATAAAATACCAACGATTGCTGTTAAAATTCCTCCAATAATTAAAAGTGCATTGACTAACACATCAAATAAGCTCCAAGGCTGTGCTAGAATACCAATTATTCCTGCAATAACAACCCCAACCCAAAACGGCACTTTTGGACCACCAATATTTGAGAAGATTGTTGCCGCTGGGATAACATTTGCAGAGGTGTTAGTTGACCATTGTGCTAATACAATCATTAACAGTAAAATCCCTAAAATAAAGCCACTTGCACTTTGCTGTAATGCATTGATAGGATCAGCTGAGGCAACAGCCATATAGCACACAGCACCAATTGTCACAATGAAAGTATTTGTAATCGGCATGACGATTAATGAACCAACCAGCTGTGTTTTGTTGCGTTTGAACCAGTTGCGTTCATTTTTTGGTGCTTTAAAGAAGCGTGAAAGTGAAGGCATGTCGGCAGCTAGCGTCGCCCAGAATCCCATATTTGCCATAATCACTACCATAAATGCAGTGAAGGCTGCAAATCCTGTTGTTGGCGCCTCTACCCACGTCCAAATATTTTTCCCTTGAGCTACTGCATGATCTGCCAGTGTATAATACATCCAGCAGGAAATTAAAATAATAACTGGCGCTGCTAAGTCTGCAAAACGTTCAATAGATTTAATCCCTAGAGATGTATTAAATAATTGAAGTGCTGCAAAGACAATGAAACAGATAAACCAATTATCAAAACTAAAAAGTAAATTCAAAATGCCGTTTATCGCTAATGCTCCAAAATAAGTGTTCAGACCGAACCAACAGGCAGCCGTTACACCGCGGACAAGTGACGGAATATGTGTGCCAAATGTACCGAACGGAGCACGCATATATACTGGGAATGATAAGCCATGCTCAATCCCTATATCACCAATTAACGTCATAAATACACCAATTAAACACGAGCCAATCAACGTTGCTAAAATTACCATTGGCAATGGTAAGCTCATGATTCCCGAACCACCGATTGCAAAAGCCGCTAAGACAATTGCCATCCCTATCCAAATTACTGCAAAACCAAATGTTCCAATATTTCTTTGTTGATGTGTCACTGGAAGTAAATCTGGGGATTTTAAATAATTCCCATCTCGTTCCATATAATCTCTCCTTCTTTTATCAAATTTCCGTGACAACTTACATTGGGGTTATTCCTTCCTCCAACGAAAATGCTGAAGGAAGGTGGAATTTCAGTTTATTTAAAGACATATCACTTAGATAGACTGCTAATCAGAGATTGACGTTCATTCCAGGTCATTGGCGGAACTGTAGATTTGCGTTCAACCATTGTAATAGCACCATCTACAGGACAAACAATTGAGCACAAATTACAACCTACACAGTCCTCTTCCCGAACTTTCAGAATTGGGCGACCATCTTCTGAATATAAGTCGATACATTGATGCGATGTATCCTCACATGCAATATGGCACTTGTTACAGTTAATGCAAACATCGTTATTAATTTCAGCCACGATTTTATAATTTAAGTCCAAGTCACCCCAATTGGAATATCTGGAAACTGATCGACCTACTAAATCCATGACAGAGGCAATGCCTTTATCATCTAAATAGTTATTGAGTCCATCGATCATATCCTCAACAATACTAAAGCCATGATGCATCGCTGCTGTACACACTTGCACGCCCGTAGCTCCCATTAATATAAACTCGGCAGCATCTTGCCAGTTGGAAATACCACCAATGCCCGAAATCGGTACATTGATTAATGGATTACGGGCACACTCTGCAACCATATTGAGTGCAATTGGTTTAACGGCAGGGCCACAATAACCACCATGGGCACCCTTTCCTGCTACATGAGGCACTGTATTCCATGTATCTAAGTCGACACCCGCTAAGCTGTTAATCGTATTAATCATACTAATAGCATCTGCTCCACCTCTTGTAGCCGCTTCTGCCGTTACCGTAATGTCGGTAATGTTTGGTGTTAACTTCACAATTACTGGTGTTTTCGCTGCCTCTTTCACCCAGTACGTTTGTTTTTCCACCAATTCAGGTACTTGACCAGAGGCAGACCCCATTCCTCGTTCTGCCATCCCATGTGGACAACCAAAGTTAAGCTCAAGACCATCAACACCCACATCTTCTACTCGTTTAACAATCTCATGCCACTTTTCTTGCTTTGGCTCCACCATTAAAGAAGCGATGATTGCGTGATGTGGAAACTTTTTTTTCGTTTCATAAATTTCTTGTAAATTTACCTCTAACGGACGATCCGTAATCAGTTCAATATTATTGAAGCCCGCTACTCTTTGTCCGTTAAAGCTAACAGCTGCAAAGCGTGAAGAAACATTTAAAATTGGATCACCTAATGTTTTCCATACAGCACCACCCCACCCCGCTTCAAATGCGCGTTGTACTTGATAGCCTGAATTCGTTGGTGGTGCTGACGCAAGCCAAAATGGATTCGGCGATTTGATGCCCGCTAAGTCAATGCGTAAGTCTGCCATATTAGTTCCTCCCTTATGCAATCTCACTTGGATTTCATCAATTATGCCTCGGCATAATTGTGTCTGGAATCGGCTTTGTGCAAGCACAAAGCACTCCTTTCCGATTCCATGACATCCGCCGGAGGCTTTGGGCCAACGTGATGTTGGTCACTCAGTCGTTGCCACAGGACGTGGCGTTCTTAGACTGAGTTCCTCTATTCAGCGGGTGTTTGGACACCTGCTGAAAAGTAGCTTAAACTTCTGTAGCTGACGCTTTGCTTTCGCTACAAAAGCGATTTGCTGAAAGAAGTTAAACGTTGATGGGTCTTGTATGCTGCGTCTTTTCCTTGCTGTACAGCTGTTACAACCATCGCCTCGCCCTGTCCATTTCCGAAGACGACATCTCCACATGCAAATACTTTGGCATTCGAAGTTTGCATTGTCGTTTCATCAATATCCACAACGCCATTTGTATGCTGCAAGCCAAAAGCTTCAATCAATGACACAAAACGTGTTTGCCCAATGGCCTTAATAACAGCATCCACTTCAATAATAAAGTTGGATCCCTCAATCTCTTCAGGTCTTTGTCGGCCATCTGCACCCGCTTCACCGAGCTTCATTTTCACACATTCAATGCCTACTACCACACCTGCCTCATTGCCAATAATTTTTTTCGGTGCTGTTAACCACTTAAACTCCACACCGTCCTGCTTGGCAAATTCATATTCAAATTTGTACGCAGTCATTTCTTTTTGTGTTCTTCTATAAAGAATTTGAACATTGTCAGCACCTAAACGCACTGCACTTGTAGCACCGTCAATCGCGGTATTTCCCGCACCAATGACAGCCACTCGCTTTCCAACAATATTTTTTGTAAGCGTTCCCATTTTTGTCTTTCTGACAAACTCTATCGCATCATGTACACCGTCTAAATCTTCTCCTTCAATGCCCAGATTTGGCACAGCTCCCATACCAACTGCTAAAATAACACTGTCATATTGCGCCAAGATATCTTCAGCAGAAATATCAACACCGACAGCTGTGTTCGTTTTGATTTCCACACCAAGTTTTTCAATCTGCTCAATCTCCCAATCAACTACTTCATTTGGTAGGCGGAACGATACGATACCATAGCTACCTAAGCCACCAGCTTTCGATTCAGCTTCATAGATTGTGACATGATAGCCAAAACGACTAAGTTCTCGAGCAGCCGATAAACCGGCAGGACCTGCACCAATAATCGCTACCTTCTGTCCATTGCTTTGCCCTTGCTTAAATAACTGAGCATTCGTTTCCATTGCCCAATCTGTTGCATAGCGCTGTAACTCTCCGATTTTAATTGGCTTTGTTGAGGAATTTAATACACACGCCCCTTCACATAGTTCCTCCGTTGGACAAACCCTTGCACAGCTTGCACCAATTGGATTTGCTTCTAATATAGTCGTAGCAGAGCCCTTCATATTACCAGAAGCAATTTTTTTTATGAAATTTGGGATTTGAATACTCGTTGGACAGGCTTTGATACATGGTGCATCATAGCAATAAAGGCAACGATTAGCTTCCTCAATTGCCTCATTCTTTGTCATCCTGCTAGTCAATTCCATAAAATTACGTTTTAACTGTTGGGACATTATATTTTCTTGATTCAGAGCCATTTCCACATCCCCCTCATGTGTTCATTTTTTCCTTCTTATCATGGCTCGTCACCATAATGTGTAGGTTGATTTCCGTTCCGGCTGGGCGCTTTGTTGCTGCCGCTTCGCTTTCGCACAGAAAACATCCGCTGCGCTGCAGGGTCTCGGGCCAACAGGATGTTGGTCACGAAGGCGTTATCACAGGACGTGATGCTTTTAGCCTTCGTTCCTCTATATCGCTGATCCCCAAGGAGTCGCCAGCCTCCACTCCAATCAACCTATATAAATGGCATACGTTTGAACATATGTCATCCACAACTTTTGGTGATGAGCCTTATTAGTTACACCATTGAAAAAAGAGCTACATTCAACATTCATCTCACCACGTATAGGGATAGATAGTCTTCTGTAGCTAAATGAAAATATTACGAAACCGATTGCTCTGCTCTCCATCCAAAGCAATCGGTCATAACGTTAACTAAATGTTTAGTGCTTCTGTAGCTGCTGTTTTTAATGGACGTTTTATATATTTCCCACTACCTAATACTCCTACAAATTCTTTATTTTTAATGACGTACTCTCCACGAACTAGTACACTGACTGGTTCACCAGTTACTTCCCATCCCTCATATGGGTTATAATCTACATTCATATGATGCGTTTTAGCCGATATTTCTCGTTTTGCCTCTGGATCAAAAATAACAATATCGGCATCAGAACCTATTGCAATCGTTCCTTTTTGTGGGAATAAACCAAATATTTTTGCTGCACTTGTGGAAATCATATCGACAAACTCATTAATAGAAATCTTCCCTTTAGCTACACCTTCTGAATATAAAATACTGAAGCGATCTTCAATAAATGGCCCACCGTTAGGAATTTTAGAAAAATCATTTAATCCTAACTGCTTTTTACCCTTAAAACTAAACGAGCATTGATCAGAGCCAATCGTTTGTAGTTGTTTTGCTTTTAGAGCATTCCATAAATGATCCTGATGGTATTTTGGACGAAGTGGTGGAGACCAAACATATTTTGCACCCTCAAAGCCAGGTTGTGCTAAAGCAGATTGATCCAAAGTTAAATAAGGTGGACATGTTTCACCGTAGACGTCATAGCCTTTTTCACGTGCCGCAATGATTTCGTCTACTGCCTCTTTACAAGTTACATGCACAACATAAAGCGTAGCACCAGCAATATGAGCTAATTCAATGGCACGCTTCGTTGCTTCGCCCTCCAATTCAGCAGGACGAGTGAGTGCATGATAAATTGGCTCCTTATGACCTGCACGTCGAGCCTCTTCCACAAGCTCATCAATAACAGAACCATTTTCACAGTGCACCATAACAACAGCACCAAGGTCTTTTGCTATTTTAAAAGCCTTAAAAAGGGTGCGGTCTGTTGCTTGAAATTCTTTTGCATAAGCCATAAATACCTTTACAGAAGTAATGCCCTCCTGCTCTAAAATTTGCGGTAATTCAACTTCCGTTTCAGGGGTTAAATCACCAATCATTAAGTGGAATCCATAATCGATGGCTGATTTTCCCTTTGCCTTGTCATGCCACTTTTCAACGGCAGCTGAAAGTTTTTCCTCACCTGCCGTTAAGCAGAAGTCCAAAATAGTAGTTGTTCCTCCAAAAGCCGCCGCAATCGTACCAGATTTCCAATCATCATCAGTCACAGTATTGTTAAATGGCATATCTAAATGTGTGTGCGGATCAATTCCTCCTGGCATCACGAACTTACCAGTAGCATCAATAATTTCTGCCCCTGCATCGGATAAATTTTTACCAAGTTGAACAATTTTTCCGTTTTCAATTAAAATATCTGCCTCAAAAACATCTGCAGCTGTCGCTACTCGTCCACCTTTAATAATTTTTTTCATTCTGCCCCTCACCCTTCGTAAAATAATGGAGAATGCTCAACCATGACAATGTAAGGAAAGATAATTCACAACACCCACCTTAATGTAACGTGTATGTCTCTCCCATACTGAATTTTGTTTGCAGCGTCAATACTGTTTCAAGTAATACATCTGCTCCTTTCGCACAATCCTCAAATGTTGTTTCCTCTTCCTCGCAATGACTTTTACCATTAATACTTGGTACAAAAATCATCGCTGAAGGAATGATGCTTGCAATATATTGCGCATCATGACCTGCCCCGCTAAACATTCGATGAGCAGTATAGCCGAAGCTTTGACAAGCCTTTTCCACTTCATTACAAATTTGTGTATCAAAATAGACTGTATCCCTACCCCAGAGCTTAACTGGCTTTATGCTACAGCCCATATCCTCTGTAGGAAGATTATTCAGTATATCCTCAACCTTTTGCATAATCTCTGGCTTTTGATGACGTGAATCAATCGTAAAAGTCACATTGTTCGGTATAACGGTATGAATATTTGGAGAGACATTCATTCGGCCAAAGGTAAACACTAGCTGTTCATCAATTTTTCCAAGCTCTTCATGTAAATACGTAATGATTTTTGATGACACAATCATCGGATCTTGACGCATTGTCATCGGTGTAGTTCCAGCATGATTGGACTGCCCTGTAACCGTAATTTCATAGCAAACCATGCCTAATACACCTTCAACGACTCCTATTTCCTGTTCCTTTGCCTCAAGAACAGGTCCTTGCTCAATATGCAATTCAATATAAGCAAGCGCTTCTTTTAAGCGATTTTCTTGATCTCCCTCATAGCCACTTGCTTGCAGTGCTTCTTTGAAACTAGTGCCATTTTTGTCGACAGATTGTAGCATTTTTTCTTTTTCAAATTTTGATGAGATGACACCAGAGCTCATCATTGCTGGATCAAAACGAGCACCTTCTTCGTTAGTAAAATTAACAATCATTAACGGTATATCTAGCTCAATCTCGTTTTCCTTTAACGTTCTTATTGCCTCTATGGCAGTTAAAACGCCTAATACACCATCGAATTTCCCACCTTTTTCAACGGAATCTAAATGCGACCCCATGACAATTGGAGGGACATCCTTTTTCCCAGGCAGAATGGCATAAATATTACCCATATCATCGACTTTGATGTCCATCTCTAATTCTCCGCAACACTCACCAAAATAGTTTCTTGCTAAAACATCCTCATTCGAAAGTGACAAACGAGTTACGCCACCATTTTCAGTAGCTCCAAATTGACTAAATTGTTCAATTAACTCTTGCAATCGTCTACTATTACACTTATACATATGCAAGTCCTCTCTTTCACAGTAGTTAATACACATTCTATAAGAGTTAAAAATTATGAGATATGGATATCAAACTAAAAAAATATGTGCATCTGCACATGATATATGGTAAGTTATGTTCATAATAAGGGGGGAAAAAAATGGGGACGATTCGCAAAATTGTAGAGGGAGTTCAATTCCCAATGCTAACATTAGTAGCTGGACATAGCGGAACGTATCGAAGAGTTACAGGGATTAACGTAGTAGAAAGCATCGATTTAATTATGTTTTGTAGACCTAATGAATTAGTCGTAACTACAGGTATTAATTTATCCTCACAAGGAGACTCCTTAGAGCAGCTTGTAAAACTAGCTTTCTCTAAAAAGGTAGCAGGTTTTATCATTAATACTGGCCCATACATTCCAGATATACCAGAATCAGTCATCATTTTTGCCAACGAACATGATTTCCCTATTTTTCACATGCCATGGAGTTATCGGGTAGCAGATCTATTAAAAACAACATTTCAATTTATCGCCAATCATCACCAAGAGCTTTCTATCGAAGAAAAGGTTCTTTACAACTTACTTTTTCACTACAAACCAAACGCCAACTATATTAAAGATCAATTAGCACTGCTAGGTTTTCCACAAGGTAGAGAGCTAGCCATCATTTCATGCACAGCAAATGGTGCGCAAGCTAATATTGACCGTTATGAGGTCATGATCCTATTTGCATTTCAAAATAGATATAAACGCTTCTTAAAACTAAAGCATAAAAATCACCTCATCTTTTTAATCGACAGAGCACAAATCAATACACCAAACACTCCCTTCTCAAAAATTGTTGAAGAAATATACGACAAAATTACACAAAAAAATGGTTACTTGGATATTATCATCGGTAAAGGAAATTATCATAAAGAGCTTGAAAATGTTCGCAAAAGCTATGATGAATCGTTAACAGTAATCCAATTAGCAAAACTTCATAACAATCGCTTCCTATACAAATATAAAGAAATTGGTGCCTATAAAATTATCATGGCCGTGCAAAATCAAACATTAATCAAATCATATAGCCAAGACATCTTAGGTCAGCTATATCGCTATGATGAATTGCATAACACGGATTATGTCCAATTTTTACGGATTTTTCTCGAGGAAAATGGTAGTACTGGCAAGATTAGTGAACGCCAATTTATTCATCGCAACACAGTCCTTTATAAAATTAAAAAAATAGAAACTCTATTAGATATGGACTTAAGTAACCCATTTACAAAAACAAATCTCTACATCGCATTTTTGATTGAAGATGTGTTAACACATCAATAAACGCAACTTTATATATCAGAATTTTCATTCAATAGATTTACCTTCTAAATCATTTTATGCATTCATATAAAGTACAAATGGGGTCGACTTTGCATTTTGTTGCTGTCGCTTCGCTTTCGCACAGAAAACATTTGTTGCTGTCGCTTCGCTTTCGCACAGAAAACATTTGTTGCTGTCGCTTCGCTTTCGCACAGATAAACAATGCGTCCGGATTTTAAATTGTGCCCAGGCCTGCACGAGGGCCGACACGATGTCGGTCATTTCGGTAATACCACAGGACGTGGCGTTTTTACCGATGCAGTTCAGTTAGCCGCTTTCGCAGGATGTGAAGGTTTTAGGCTAACATCCTATATTTATTCCTTTCAAAATCCGACAAGCAAATGAAAATCCGCTTCGTTATCTGGGTTTATGGATGTGTAACTCTACACGCCCCTTATATCTATGCGGATTTTTGCCTTATATTTTACTTCTAACCATAACGAAAAAACTGACGAACCAAAATGGTCACCAGTTTTTTTGTAAACTAGAGGTATTATTTTTTGTTTTTATTTTTGTTATGTGAATCTTTTTTTTCTACTTTTTTCACTTCTGTTGTTTTTACTTCAGTGAAATCTGCTTCTTCCCCAATCTCCATACCATAGCTTGGGTTTCGGTCTATGCGAGTATGAGGATCAAGGTCTTCATCCTCATCAAATCGCATAACAAGAATCGGTATAGATATTAGTCCGGCTAACCCAACGAATGCATAAATCCATCGTGACAATACCGCTGTTTGTCCACCGAACAAATAGGCAACTAAATCAAATCTAAAGAATCCTATGAGTCCCCAGTTGATTGCTCCAATGATGACTAACACTAATGCGACTCTATAAACTACGCTCACGTTTACACCTCCTTCAATTGTAAATACGAAGCCAGTTATACACTTGAAGATATTCTTCACATGTATGAAATGCGTCGCTACTGCAGAAAAACCTGTCATAACAAGTGATAAAATTACAAATACTTATTGTAATTCAATCGTCTATTTTGACGGTCTTATTTTTTGCAATAACCGCTGTTTTATACAAAAGGCATACCTAGGCTAAGTTATTATTACAAAAAAAGGAAATTATTATTTTTAGATTAGAGAATCAAAGGTATTAAATCACTTTTTTAATGGCTCCTCATCTTAGGCTTGCTAACAAAAATTTTTTGTACCTCCTCTAAATCGTCTTACTATTTGATTTTTCATGCTGAAGTAGCCATTCCTTTCTCCACATTCCACCGGCATAGCCAGTTAGCGTTCCATTCGAGCCAATTATTCGATGACAAGGAACTACGATACTTAATTTATTTTTGCCATTTGCACTTCCTACAGCTCTCACAGCTTTTTCATTGCCAATGGAAACGGCAGTCTCTTTATAAGTCGCTGTTTCACCATAAACGACACTAGTTAAAGCAGTCCATACCTCTTTTTGAAAGCTAGTTCCCTCAAATGCATAAGAAAATGTAAATTCATGGCGCTCACCGATGAAATATTCATGTAGTTGCTGTTGACATTCTAATAAAACTTGAGGTGTTTCTTTTTGAGGAGCATTTACTATTTGATCTTGCTCTGAAAACATTATTGAATATATCTCTGTATCAGAACCTACTATTTCAACAATGCCGATAGGAGAGTGATAATCTAATTTATATTGTTTCATCGTATAGTGACCTCCATAAATAAAAAGTGGCATAAGCCTGCCAGCCTTCCCAATGTGTTGCGATGCTCTTAATTTCTTCAATAGTCGGCTTACGATTTAATGCTAATTGATTTTTCAAGGCATTATGAAGACCGACATCTGCAATAGGAAATGAGGTTGGATCTTGTATGCATTTCATTAGCACATAATCAGCTGTCCATGCACCAACGCCTCGAATCGCCATTAAGAAATTTTTACTTTTTAAAAAATCTTCTTGTTGAAGCAAGATCTCTTTTGTCAATTGTCCGCTTGCCATGATTTTTGCAATATCTATAATGAACTCAGATTTTCTAAGTGTAAATTGCAAATTTCTTAAGTCATCCACCTGAATAGCGGCAACTCTTTCATATGTTGGAAACAGCCAATAAGTTTCTCCTTCAAATGTTAAGCTTTCTCCAAATTGTTCTACAAATCGTCTTTTTAATGTGTATGCGAATGTTAAATTAATTTGTTGTCCGATAATGGCCCATACGAGTGCTTCGAATAAATCTGGCATGCCTATTATTCGTAAACCATAATATTTTTTAACAAGTGGCTGCAAAATTTTATCTTCTTGAGCCATTTCATAAAAACTATTCAGATTTCTTTTTAAATCAAACCATTCACAAATGTACTGTACAATTTTTTCTTGAGTACTTTCAGATGGTGTGTGTACTGGAAATTCAACTTTGATAGAATTTGCTTGATATCCTATTTTACATAAAATATTCTGTCCATTCACTTTAAGCAATTTATATAAATAACCGTCTTTAATTCGATGAAGCACCTCTTGACTAGATCTATTTAAAAAAATTAAACACTCTCTATAATTAAATTCTAGAGGAGGGTAAATCTCAATATAGGTTTCATTATTGATCCAATTCATATCCTTAGCTCCTTATTGATCTTGGGTACGGTATTCACTAGGCGAACAATGTTTTAAATGCCGAAACACTTTGTAGAAGTTTGATGGACTTTGAAATCCCGCTTCATAGCAAATTTCAAGATTTGTATAGCTTGTATTTTTCAAAAAATATACAGCTTTATCTATTCTCACTTTTTCTAAATAGGTACGCGGTGTTTCACCAGTTTCTTGTTTAAATAGGCGTTCAAGATGGTATGGACTAATCCCAACATGATTAGCAATATCCTGTAATGTTAACTGTTGTTTATATTCATTTATTAAATAGGCTGTTACTTTTTTGATGAGTTGAGTATGTGGAGAGTGTTCCACTTCAGGCTGGCACCTTTTACATGCACGATATCCAGCACTCTCAACCATTTGAATATCATCGTAAAATTCTACATTTATTTTTTTCGGCTTTCTCGATTTGCATGAGGGACGGCAATAGATTTTAGTAGTCTTTACAGCTGTAAAAAATAGCCCATCATATGTTTGATCACAGGCCATAATTTTCACCCACATTTCTTCAAATGAAAGATTGATTTTGTTGTCCACTAAATTCCATCCCCTTTGCAGCTATTTCCCATTACTGGCCTGCCCCTAAGTATTTGCTCTATTCATTGTTTCTAAAATGGATACTGCATCTAAAAATTCCAACTCACCATTTGCCTATCTCCTTATTGTTTATTAGCCTCCATATTATCAGGAAATAGTTATTCATTTCGTCCTCATTCTTGCTCTTATGGTCTTTGATAATCGAAGGAATCCTAAACAATCTATCTTCTTTTGTTACTAATTGTCTTAACTTTTATTTTAATCTTTTATTTAGTATTCGTAAAAATCCTAAACATAGAATAAAGTGTGATATATTTACATAACACTCTATTTTAAGAGCACCTTATTTAACCTTACATCAGCATACTAGAAACTGAAGGATAGGGATTAGGATAGGAGAAAGAATACATGATGAAAAATAAAATTATTAAGACCAAACTGTTATTTTATTTTTTTATCGTACTTATATTTACTTTTACACAATTCAGCTTACCATGTCATGCTGCAGAACTATCTGAACCTATTATATTGGGACAGCATTATGATGTTTTTCGTGACTCGTCAAAAAAAACCACAATAGAAGATTTAGTAAGTGGTACATATGACAATTCCTTTGTTACTAGTAAAGAGAATTTTTTATTCTTTTGGCATACGAATGATACGATTTGGCTACGATTAGATACCGATGAACTATTAACGGATAAACAGGAGTCATACTGGTTAGAGGTAACAGACAAGCTTGATAGCATTGAAATGTTTATAGTGAAAGAAGATGGCTCCTATAGTGTTCAAAAGAGAGGCATTTCAAATATTGACGATCAAAAAATTCATTATCGCTCTAATTTATTTCAAATCCAAGACCCATCCGTCAAAGAAATTTATATAAAATTAGATGGCGAATTACCATTAAATTTAATTTCTTATCTTTTCACAACGGATAGCTTTGTCAATAAGATTATCGACTATAAATATTTAACAGGAATTTTTTATGGATTCTTATCAGCATTATTAATCTACAATTTATTTTTATTTTTTTCGTTAAAAGATAAGGCTTACTTTTATTATGTTTTGTATATGTTTAGTTTTATCCTCTATCAAGCTGCATTGAATTCTTTAGATATTGAGCTAATGGGGCACCTTTTGCCTAAATGGTATTTTATAAAATCCCCCGCGATAAGTGGAATTTTTTTACTATTGTTTATGCTTCTATTTTGCAAAGAGTTTCTTGAACTAAAAAAATATTTACCACAATTCCATAAAACCGCTAATCTACTACTATGGATCACTATACTTTCTTTAATTGCTTCCTTCATTGTCCCTGATGTTACGATTACAGATAATTTTACAATTATTTTTGCTGTAGTAGTCTTTATTTTTCTTTGGTTATCAGGAATATTTGTGTTATTAAAAGGTCAGAAAATGGCTAGATTTTATTTGGTAGGTTGGACAGTTCTACTTGGTTCCATCATTGTACAAGCATTGGCTTTTTTAAGTATAATTCCATTCCATCCAGTTATATTTGAGGATATTCCTGCAGTTGGTGCTATTTTTGAATCTATATTTTTGTCATTAGCATTAGGCGATAAAATCAATATTATAAAAAAAGAGCATCAAGAAATGCAAAAAATGCTAAATGAAACGCTCGAACATAAAGTAAAAGAACGAACACAAGAGCTAGAAAGGGCAAAACTTGAGCTTGAAAAATTAGCAAATACAGATCGCCTTACCCAAATCCCAAATCGTGTAAGGTTAGATTATGTATTAGAAGAAGCATTTGAACATGCTCAACATCAAGAGGTTCCGTTCTCTATTATTCTACTAGATATTGATTATTTTAAAGAAGTAAATGATGAGTTTGGCCATCAAGTAGGCGACTTGGTTTTAATGAACGTAGCAGAGATATTGCAAAATACGATTCGAGAGCAAGATACAATTGGCAGATGGGGTGGCGAGGAGTTTTTAGTTTTTTGTCCTCAAACTACACTAGATGATGCTGTAAAGCTTTCTGAAAAGCTACGTCAACAATTAGAAAATCATCAATTCCCTGTTGTGCAGAGAAAAACTAGTAGCTTTGGGGTAACTAGCTATGCAGATGGTGATACACTAAATACATTATTATCAAGATGTGATAAAGCATTATATCGAGCAAAAAAACGAGGCAGAAACTGTGTTGAATTTTTAAAAGATGATGTCAATGTCTCCTCTCAGTTGTAAAAAGCAAAAAAAGCGTCAATGACAGTTCTTGTCTTGACGCCTCTTTTTTTTCAATTATTCGATTATATCAGATGAGTATTTGCGGATGTGTGAAGGATTAACATCTTGAGGAATTGGATTTTGATAAATCTCATTTCCTAAACGTTCTTTTAGCTCTTGCTTTGCTTGTTCAATTAATTCCGGTTGCGCTAGCATCGCAGCTGCAGTGGCAGCCATAACTTTCCCAGCATGAAGCATCCCTTTATGAGCGATAGATGTCGTACCTGTAGCAACGGCCTGCCAAGAATGCAGTTGTGTCCCTTGTGCATGACATGTCGTTGTACATTGTGCAGTTGGGACAACCCAGCTTACATCCCCCACATCTGTTGAGCCTGGCATCGTGATAGTTGTAAATGCTTTATTGTAAGGGAATAACGTTGTTGATAATGCTGTATCCTTTTCCTTTGCAAGTAGCTCTCTAAATACTGGAATAGCGGCCAGACCTCCTCCATTCTTTTCCTGCTCAGAAAGAGTCTTTCTAATTTCCGTAGCAAATTCATAATCTTGTTCACTGAATTGTGGTGTACCAAGTTGTGTAAACTGTTCAAACATTATTTGCTGCATTGTATGGTTTGGAACTAGATTAGAGCATGCTTTGTCAAAAATAATTTCAACATTTGTACCTGTCATTAATGCGGCACCCTCAGCAATCTTACAGACACGCTCATAAATTTCATTGACTTGGTTCGTTTTTGGTGCACGTACTAAATAAAGAACACTTGCATCTGCTTGAACAATATTCGGCGATAATCCACCTGTATTGGTCACTGCATAGTGCACACGTGCTTCTGGAATTATATGCTCACGAAGATAGTTAACTCCCACGTTCATAAGTTCAACGGCATCTAGTGCACTGCGACCTAAATGCGGTGCCTGAGCTGCATGGGCAGAACGTCCAGTAAACTTAAAGGAAGCTTGAACATTGGCTAAGGAGCTCGTACACATCATTAAATTATGGTCAGCAGGATGCCAGCATAAAGCAAAATCTACATCATCAAAAAGACCTGCACGGACCATTAATGTTTTGCCAGAGCCCCCTTCTTCTGCTGGACAGCCATAAAATCTGATTGTACCAGGAATATTATGTTTTTCCATGTAATCACGTAAAGCTACTGCTGCTGCAAAGGATCCTGTACCGAGAAGATTATGTCCACAGCCGTGACCATTTCCCCCTTCTTGAGTAGCAGCTTTCATTGCTGCCCCTCCTTTTTGACTTAAGCCAGAAAGTGCATCATATTCTCCTAAAAAAGCAATAACAGGTTTCCCACTTCCATAGCTACCGATAAAAGCCGTTTCTAGGTCAGCCACTCCCTTCTCAACTTGAAAACCTTCACTTTCCAATGCCGTGCATAATAATTCAGCAGATTGAAATTCCTCAAAACGAATTTCGGCAAAGTTCCAAATTTTATCGCTGATATCTACATATTTATCTCGCTTATCTTCAATAATTTTGGATATTTCATTTATATAAGAATTAGACATAAATCGTTCACTCCATTTTCTATTTTTATTAAGCTGTTGGATTTGTAGTTATTGATGTTTTAGTTCTTAAAGTTGTCGCTGTTAGAATAGGAATTATAACCATAACCATTAAGAACAAGAATGCTGCTGAATAAGATCCATTAAATAGCGAGATGATGTACCCCATTATAGATGGAGATATTGCACCAGCTATCTGACCACCAAAATATATAAACCCTGTTGCCGTTCCAATAACATCATGTGAGAAATATTTAAGTGGTAAAGTTAATATCGTTGTTGTAGCAAACAAGCAGCCCGCCAATGTTAAAGCTTGAAATGTTACAATCATCGTAATTGAAGAAGCGTTCGTCATGAAAAATAAACTAATGCCTGCAATAAAAGCACCAAACATAATTAAATATTTCTCTTTACCAACAGCAAATTTATCAATTAGCCAGCCTGTAAGCACTACAGCAATTAATGCTGCTAACGCAGGAATTATTGCTAGTGCTCCCATCGAAACCATATCTAAATTTTTTTCCTTTACCATAAAAGTCGGCATCCACGATGTAAGTCCCCAATTGACAATACTGACGCCAAAGTACATCAACATTAACTGCCAGAGCATTGGCATTTTTAATAATTTTTTTAGTGGCACTTTCACTTTAATAGAATTTGCCTCTTCTCTGTATTGAGTGTTTGGCTTTAATAAAAAATAAAGGACAATCGTTAATAGGAATCCTAAAACACCAAAAATAAAGAATAAATTTCGCCAGCCAATAGAAATTATTAAAGCTGCAGCTACAATAGTCGAAATCATACTACCAATAGTAGTAGCAGCTGTAAGCGTTGACTTTGCACGACCTCGTTCTGATTTTGGAAAATTGTCCGCAATTGCTAATGTGCTAGCTGCAGGAAAACTTCCTTCGCCAATCCCAAAGAGTAAACGAATCACAATAAGTGATACAAATGACCATGCAAAGCCAGTCAAAATCGTAAAAATAGACCACAATAAAACCGAAATAAGAATCATACGTCTTGCCCCATATTTATCTGATAAATATCCCCCAACTAACTGCATCACTGCATAACTCATGAAAAAGACACTGATAATTAACCCTGCTTGCGTCTCATTTAAACTAAACTCCTCCGCAATAGGAATGATTGCTACATTCATAGATAGCTTATCCAAATAATTCACAATCCACGCTAAAAATAAAATCCCAAGAATTATGTACTTCTGCTTACTTGTGTTAGACCTTTCCAATAAGAGTCCCCCTTGTGTTTTTCTATTTTCGGACATATTAAAGACTGTCTTAAATGATTATAGAGGATACTTATGAAAAAAATCAACAATATTCAAAAAATAGGCTTCAATATTGCTATAAGATGCAAATGTCAAATATACTAGAGCTAATAGAAAAATCTAGGAGGAGAATTCATTTTGATTCGAATCGGTGTGATTGTAGCGCATAATTCTCTACAAGATGTTTTACCAATCAAAGAACAATTAAAAGAACGCTGCGAATTAACCTTTTTTACATATAAAAAGCTTTCTGAAATTAAACCATTATATTTAGAAAACTATTTATTTTTTGATGCAGTTGTTATGAACGGTCTAGCCCATTTAGTATTGCAAAGTTCAAATGTTATTTATCAAATACCTACCTACTACTACATGGCAAATGAGCGAGATTTTTATAAAAAGCTATTTCATATCAGTAGAAAATATCCTAACTTGGACTTTTCTAAAGTGACATTTGACTTTAGTGGATATACAGATTTAATTAAATTAGAGGAATTATATTTAAAAAATGAAGAGGCACATATTATCCATTTAGATATTACGGATAAATTTTATGAGGAATTATTAGAAAGACATATCGAATTAAATAGATCTGGAAAGGTAGATCTATCTATTACGGCTTTTAGTAATATATTAGACAAACTTTCTGAGCAAGATGTGAACGTAGAGCTTATCACAGCATCTCCAGAAACGATTTTAGAAGTATTTGAAAAAGTTATTTTAGAGGTCCGACATAAACAATTATCAGAAAGTATTATGGCGATTGGTGAAATAACAGGTGATGCCTTGATTCCTTCTAAGATTGAAAATACAAATGCAGAATTTAATCAAAGCTTGTTGCATACTACGCTATTGGAATATAGTAAAAAGAATCATTTAACGATGATTATACAAAAACAAAGTGTTCATTTTGAAATTTTCACCTCTCAAAAGGATTTACAAACGATGACTAATAACTTTTCACAAGATGCATTAGTAGAGGTTTTATCGGAAAACTTACCGTTTGCCATTAATATCGGGTGGGGAGTTGGTCAAAACATTGATGAAGCTCGGAAAAAAGCACATATCGCCAATCACGAGGCACAACAACAGGAAAAACCATCATTTATTATGACAGAAAGTGGTCAACTAATAAGCCCAAATACAGAAGAAAAAGTTGTTTTACAAATGACAGAGGAAACTCCTGAGCTACAACGCTTAAGTGAAAAATTAAATATTTCCCTCCTTTTAATCCAAAAGATTTTATCTGTCATTGAAAAAACAAATACAAATGAATTATCCTCTGCTGATATTGCCTTACATTTAGATATCACCATCAGAAGCTCTAATCGCATACTGAACGAGCTAGAAAGTAAAGGCGTCGCTGAATTAATTTATAAGAAGCATGAAAAACTTCGCGGCAGACCAAAGAAATTTTATAAGATTAACTTTCATCAAGGGGAATCGTAAAAAGAGATTGTGTGTAATTAAATAGCAACTAGCCCTCGCAGTCGCGTCCGTGTCGTCGTGGGCTTTCTTTGTGAGGTCAATTTTTATTCAGCTTTATAGCCTTTGTTGTTCTTGAAGGTTTTGTTTTTGCTCCTCTTGCTACACTATTCGCTCAGGTTGCCCAGTTTTCCGCTCCGCTTGAAGCACTATCCGCGTGGGTTGTCTCGCTTTTTGCTCGGCTTGCCCTACTTATTGCTCCGCTCAACACTCTATTCGCTCAAGTACTCATTTTCACTCCACTCCCAGCTTTCTTTGCCCAAGCACTACTTTTGGGGCTAAATTCCCAACTCTCTATCCCTCAAAAAAAAGCGTCAATGACAGTTCTTGTCTTGACGCCTACTCATTAGCAATTGCGGACAATTTCCCAAAATCAGAACGAGATCGTGCAAAGTCAAAAGTTAGGCTCTGCCTTACCCCACAAACATTTTTGGGGCACTTTTCCCTTATGCTCTTGTGTTTGTTTCAACAAAAAAGAGTAGCAATTTTACTCTTTTTTGTTGTGATTTTCTTTTTAGTTGTATCTGGTACATCCTATTATTATTGCTAAATCTAAATATGATTTGGTGGAGGAATTTAATTATTTTTATTCAATTCTTCTATAGGTTTTGACAATTCCATTTCGCTAACGCTTCATTTTGGTATATTCGACAATAATTGTATTTTCGTATTTTTTATTCTAAGCTCTTTTTCTCTAAATTAAATTTTTCTTTTTCTAAATTAAATTTTTCTTTTTCTAAATTAAATTTTTCTTCTTGAAATTTATAATATTTTTTAGTCGAAGAAATACCCATAACTAAACTAACAATTACAATTAGTGATAGTAAAACTAAAAGCAACTCCATAATTTCATCTCCCATTCACATTTTATTTAGACAATATTATAAGATATGATAATTTTAAATAAATTAACTACAAAATATTTACTATATAAATAACAAAAAAGACCTAAAAGGCCTTTTTTTGTTATTTAGCGCATTCAAAGCTATACGTATTCCCAATCTTCCACCAAGCTTTTTTAGGTTCTCCATTAAGACCAGCAGTATCCCCACTATCCAGAATAGGTCGTCCACCATGCTTATAACATGTATCAACTAAATACTTCTTTTCTTGCCAGTTCATATATTTACCTGTGAAATAGATTGCAGCTCCAGTTAATACACCAATAATTCCAGCTCCAACCCATACTATTACTGGAATTGCATATACCACAGGCTCATCATTATTTTGAATACTCATAGTAATTTCTTTTAATTCAGCTACTCTATCTTTAGAGATATTTTTTAATTGTGATTCAATACTATCTAACTCTTGTTGACTAAAATCATAATATACAAGAGCTCGTTCTTTATCAATATTCATTAAACCATCATTAGTAAAATAAACACTAAATCCTAAAGCTTCTATTTTTTCAGCTGTTAAATTATTTATTTGCAATTCATTTGTTGAATTGACACTTTGAGCCGAAACACCAGTAGTAATTGAGAAATTCACAAATAATAAAATGGAAGCAATAACAAAAAACCTCTTGATAATATTCTTCATAACAATAAAATACCCCCTAATATATTTAAAATATTAATACTTTCATTTCACTAGAAATATTATTATCCCTCCTCATCACTTTTTGAATATATAAAAATGTATAATTTTTACTTTTTATAAAAATATTACATTTTTATGTATATCATGTACATAATAACATTCATTTACATAAAAGGATAGTGATTGTAACTACTATCCTTTTATTATCATTTATTACCTTCTGACTTTTCAATAAATTCAGGCATCAGTTTCCCTATAAATTATGCAATATTTATACACGTTGTAGTCGGTGATTCAGCCGAAAAAAGCTGTCACGACAACAATGTATAGAATCTTGTATACACAATAATTGGTTATTGAATCAAAAAGGCAGTAATGACAAGGAGTTGTCCCTTGTCATTACTGCCTTTAATATCGGGTGGGGGATTGGTCAAAACATTGATGAAGCTCGGAAAAAAGTACATATCGCCAATCATGAGGCACAACAACAGGAAAAACCATCATTTATTATGACAGAAAGTGGTCAACTAATAAGCCCAAATACAGAAGAAAAAGTTGTTTTACAAATGACAGAGGAGACTCCTGAGCTACAACGCTTAAGTGAAAAATTAAATATTTCCCTCCTTTTAATCCAAAAGATTTTATCTGTCATTGAAAAAACAAATACCAATGAATTATCCTCTGCTGATATTGCCTTACATTTAGATATCACCATCAGAAGCTCTAATCGCATATTAAACGAGCTAGAAAGTAAAGGCGTCGCTGAATTTATTAATAAGAAGCATGAAAAACTTCGCGGCAGACCAAAGAAATTTATTAGATTAACTTTCATCAAGGTGAATCGTAAAAAGATTGGGTGTAATTAAATAGCAACTAGCCCTCGCAGTCGCGTCCGTGTCGTCGAAGGCTTTCTATGTGAGGTCAATTTTCATTCAGGTTTATAGCCTTTGTTGTTCTTGAAGATTTTGTTTTTGCTCCTCTTGCTGCACTATTCGCTCAGGTACTCATACTTTTCACTCAACTTCCAGCTTTCTTTGCCCAAGCACTACTTTTGGGGCTAAATTTCCCGCTCTCTATCCCTCAAAAAAAATAGAACAGCGACCTGTTTATCGCTGTTCTATTAACCTTTTATGTTTCTTGTACCTTGGCAAATGCTCTTTGCATTGCAATTTCTTTTCGTTTTTCTTGAGTTACTCGTTGCCAAATTACAACAGTAATCAAACCAATAATCGCTAAGGCCAATAGAATGGTAAAGAATACTTTATACCCTGTCGTTCCACCCCAGTAATCTAAACAAGCTCCTGCAATAATTGGCATAAAAATTTCTCCACTATATCCAATAATCATTAATGGCATAGAAATTGTTCCTGTTGTTTCTACAGGATAGTCTCCTTCCACTAATATTGCGAAGTGCAATGCTTGCAGAGCATACATTGACGTATAAATAACCGCAATGAAAACTAACAACATTAAGATTAAAGTAGCTTTTCCAGGTAAAACAATGAGTCCAACTAAACCGATTGTTAATATAACATATCCTATTAAGACCATATTTGAAACACCTATTCGATCCCCAATCATCCCTGCACTAAAACTTCCAATTGGACGGCAGTATTGAGAAAAATAGCCCAAAGCGGCAGCGATTAACGTAGAAGCACCAAATGCAGCTGTTGCATAAGGAGTAATATAATAGTAACTAATGATTATTGCATAGGATGTAAAAATAAGAATGGTTGCTAACCAGGTCGTTGGCATTTTAAGAATTTTCCAAAGCACCATCCAATCAAACTTTTTAGTATTTTCATTGGCTTGAGGATTTTCGTTATCTTGACTTGAATCCTTGTAGAGTAACATAATCATTATTCCTAAAAGAAGACAAATCACAGAATAGACAACAATAACGGCCGATAAAGCCATTTTATCACTCATTCGTTTTGCAAAAAAAGCAAATATCCCTAAAATCACTGCAGATTGAACGATGTTGGTTATGCCTCGTCCCCCTTCAAAAAATCCAAAAGCTTTTCCTTGTTCATTTTCAGAACCTAGCGAGCGTACAGCTTTTACCAATGCTCCCCAGAACGTCATAATAGACGTAATTCCCCAAGCCGCATGAATCAGTAGTAACACTGGATAAGGAGGATACAATAATAAAGTGAAACCTAATACTCCCGTAGCAACCAAGGAAATTGTTAATAAATATTTCGTTTTCCAACGATCTGCACAATATCCACCAAATATATAAGAAATCAAACAACAAATTCCATACGCACTTCCTAGTGTCCCCATTTGTGTGTTGGTTAATTGAAATGCTTCTAGAAAAACATCATAATAATAGTTTCTAAAATAGGGCAATGCGTAAATTAAGGCTCCTGAAACAGCCAATATAACTAACGTTGCTGTATTTTCCTTTAATTTAGCTTCCATCTATTTTCTCCTCTCATGTTATTTACAATCCAAAACGTTCAATTTTTTGATCCCATTTCTTCTGAAAGGCGTATCTGTCGTTTTCTTTAATATCCATATCTCCGACAATTCTGAAGTTTTCTTGATCCGATGTTTTAGTAATCGTAATATTAGCGTCAATCCACCAACCGTCACGGCCTATTTTCATTTTTTGATAAATCGTATACTTGGCAGAAAGTGGATCAGAATTGCTTAATGTCAACTCTCGCTTCAAATTGTGTTCAACTGTCACGTCAATCTCATCAAAGCGATAGATTCCTTCACCAAATACCCCACCAACACCGTCTGTTATACATGTCCAAGTATCACTTAAAATATCATACGAAATAGAACGATCGACTCTTCCTTCTTGAAGAATAGTGATCGGTGTTAATGGAGCACTTTCTGGATTCATATTTGGTCCAGTAATTTGATTGCCATTAAAGATTGGCAATGAGAACGTAGCAGTTTCTAAATTCAATGTAAGTGTTGCATCTTCAGGCATCGGCCAAAACATTGGCCAAAACGTTGTGGCAAGCGTTAAACGTATACGATGCCCTTCGTTAAACTGGTGCCCACAACAATCTAGATCAACAAACGCTTTTACTTTTTCACCAGGTGTTAATAAATCTACACGATCATGGCCATTTAAGTGTGTTAAATTCATCACGCCATAGGACACTCGGGTAACAGCCCCATCCGGTGCAACATCTGATAGTTGAGCAAAAAGCATCGCCTTTGATTTGTCGCTCATTAATTCTACTTCAAATCTTGGATAACCAACGATTTCTAATGGGGTTTCTAAAACTTCACTTTCAAATACCCTTGCCATACCATCATCTAAACGTTGGTCTGCAGGACTTTCTCCAATTACCCCAGCCCCCATCCATTCTCCTGATAAAAGACCATGGTTTAATGGCGTTTTCAACAGTACTTGCTCTTCTTTACCATTAACACCTTCCAATAATTTACCATAAGTCAGTTGATATCTCTTTGTCTTAACTTCCTTTGATGGCCATGATTCAAGTCCAACCCAATGTCCCTTGCTTATCGTTTTACTTACAGAAGGCGGCATACTTTCTTCTACCCACACATTTACCATTGGTCCATCCATAACATCATTGTCAATTCCTTTTAGCCAGCGGTCCCACCATTTCACTGCCTCTTGTAAAAAGCCCATTGCTGGACCAGGAACACCGTCATGTGGATAAACATGCGCCCAAGGTCCAATAATCCCTTTTCTAGGAACAGTAAGCCCTTTCATCAAACTTAATACTGTATTTGAATACGCATCTTCCCAACCGTCAATCGCGAGAACAGGAACTTCAATTTCATCGTAATTTTCACAAACTGATCCATGTTTCCAATACTCATCCCTTGACTGATGTTTTATCCATTGTGCCATCCATAATGGCATATTTTCTAATCGTTCCAACCATTTCTCACGCCAGCTTTCCCCGACAATATGAGGATCAAGAGGTCGAAGTTGATACGCTAACATAATAGCGCCCCACCAGAAATTATCGTTTAAGAGACAACCACCTTTATAGTGAATATCATTGTTATAACGATCATCTGTAAAGCCTACTGTAATAATTGCTTTTAACGCTTGGGGCCTTCTTGCTGCTACTTGAAGAGAATTAAATCCTCCCCATGATTTGCCCATCATTCCAATATTCTCATCACACCAATTTTGGTTTGCAATCCATTCAATTACTTCAAGGGCATCATCTTGTTCTTGCTTTAGATATTCATCTTTTAATAAACCATCCGACTCCCCAGAGCCCCTCATATCTACTCGGACTACCGCATAACCTTGTCCTGCAAAGTAACCGTGCATCGGTTCGTCCCTAGTTCTTGTTCCATCTGTTTTTCGATAAGGTATATACTCTAAGATTGCTGGCACTTTCTGACCTTTCTCAACTTCAGGTAGCCAAATACGACTTGCAAGTCTTGTTCCATCTTTTAACACAATCCACGTATTTTCAATGGTTTGGTATGTATACGGAAATTGTGTAATAATTTTTTTGTTCATTATCGAAATCCTCCTTTTTCAGGAATTGAATGGGTAAAAAAACTATAATAATCGCCATCATAATTATAAATATTCGCAGTTATTTTATAATCATGATTATAAAATAACTGCGTCTAGTATATCACTCGGTAATTTAAAGCGCAACTTAGAATATTCTGAATATTACAAGACCTATTTAACTTTGAGATGGTCATAGTTATGATATAATCAAGATTAAATTTAGCAATATTGGAAAAAATATTGATCATCACCAAAACGTGTAGTTGATTTTCGTTCCGACTGGGCGCTTTGTTGCTGACGCTTCGCTTTCGCACAGATAAAACAATTGTAGCTGCCGCTTTGCTTTCGCAAAACATTTGTTGTTGCTGTCGGAGCAAAGCTTCCTGGGGGCGTCCGACGAGCCGCTTGGGCCAAAAGGATGCTGGTCACGAAGGCGTTATCACAGGACGTGATGCTTTTAGCCTTCGTTCCCCTATTTGCTCGCTCCAGGTCTCATCTGTGACGCTGATCCCCAAAGAGTCGCCCAGTCTTCACTTCAATCAACTTATATACAGGGCATACGTTTTAACAAATGTCATCCACAACTTTCGGTGATGAGCCAAAAATATGAGCCTCTATAAAATGAACCCAAATCTTTATAAAACTTTAAATCGCTGAATTTTAATAGGAGAGAGTACTGTGAAAAAGAAAGAAATACAATTAAGCCGAATGTGGAAATACTTTGTGGACGCAACAGCGGAGATTATTGAAGAAGAAGGGCTGGAAAATGTGACAATCAGGAAAGTTGCAGATAAAGCAGGCTATAATAGCGCGACGATCTATAACTACTTTTCAGAAATCTCTCATCTAATCTTTTTTGCTTCCATGAAATTTATGAAAAGCTACACAAATGAAGTCGCTATTTACATTCAAAAAGGTAAAGATCCAATTGAAAAGTATTTATTGGCTTGGGAATGCTTTTGCCAACATTCCTTTCAAAAACCACAAATATTTCATGCCGTTTTTATTATGGACTTAGGTGAAACCCCTGAAAAATTACTACAACATTATTATCAAATCTATCCGAATGATTTAATTAACATTCCGGAAAATTTAACATCCATCCTATTTGAACATAATATGACAAAACGGGGCCGTTCCATGTTAGAAATTGCCTTGAAAGAAGGATACTTAAGTGAAGAAAATGTTGATTCAATCAATGAATTAACCATTTTAATTTGGCAAGGGATGTTTACCAATATTTTAAATAACCGAAAAAGTTATGATGCGGAAAAAGCAACTAGAATTGTGATGAACTATATATCTGAAATAGTCCTTAACGCTAACTTATTTTGTTTCCAAAACAAATAACTAAAAAATTGACATTCTTTCAACGGAAGTTAAATATTTCTATTTGTTTAATCCAAAAGATTTTCTGTCCTAGAGAAGAAAAGTTATTTTTATAAAAATGAATTATATTATTATAGTTTGCCCACGTAGTCACCTTAGGTCTACGTGGGCTTTTCTTATTTAGTATTAATTGGTTGTTGTATTGCTCGGGGTAACTTATATTTTGCTTCGCCATTTGCCCTCTTTCTCTGAGGAGATGACTTTTATCAAACCGACTTGGCATTCCACTCCCTATTCTCTCTGCCCAAGCCATACTTATAGGCTAAATTTAAACCCTACACAAAAACCCCCTTTAGCAAAACTGCTAAAAGGGATTCCATTTATTTCTGCCAATTATTAAGTTCCTTTATCAACTCAGGTAGCTGCAATTTCTTTACATCAATCGGTGGTAGAGCGTTGATAAACTCCTTACCGTACGACTTTGTTGAAATGCGGCGGTCCAAAACGATAAAGGCTCCTTTGTCCTGTGATGAACGGATTAAACGACCAAAGCCTTGTTTAAAACGCATGATGGCTTCTGGTAGTGATAACTCATTGAAGGAATTGCGACCTTGTGCGGTAATATGTTTTGCTCGTGCCTTAAATACAGGCTCTTCTGGTGAGGAGAACGGCAGGCGTACAACAATAACCGATGCAAGTGCATCACCTGGAACGTCTACACCTTCCCAGAAGCTGTTAGTACCAAAAAGAACGGAGTGACTAAACTTTTGGAATGATTTCAAGATTCGCATACGGCTACCACCTGTGACGCCTTGTGCAAAGAGCATATAGTCATCAAGGAGTTCACTATCTTGAATAAGCTCCACTGTTTTTCGAAGCATGTCCTGTGCGGTAAATAGGACAAAACAACGTCCTTCAGTCATCCGTACCGTGCGTGTAATGGCGTGCGCAACTGCTTCGATATATTCATCCTGTGACACATGTTGAATATCAGGCATATCTGTGACAATAAATGCCTTCGCTCCTGCATAATAGGATGGTGGCGCTTGTAGCTTTATCACTTGCACACTATCAGAAATACCAAGCTGACGCGTCACAAAACGCTCATTGCCTGGCACAGTTAATGTCCCTGACGTCCACACAATACTTGCCTGCTTACGAAGTGGCGCAAGTACTTCTTCGATAATAGGCGTGACATTAACAGGCTTTTTAAAGACATGCAAGCTTCCTGGAACACTACGTAAATCAAATTCTAGCCATACTGAATTATCATCATGTGACGATAGGAAAATTTCCTCCCACTCAGCGATTTTGACCTTCATTTCACGGATCCAATAATGCCACTCTGATAATATATAGAGCTCGTTTTTATTTAATTGCTCAATATTATTTTCGAAGGCCTGGCCTACTTCTGCAGCAAGATCAAGCCATTGTTGTGTGAGTTTGCTCACTTGTAAAAGCGGTTCTTTTGCTAGCGATATATCCTCCAAAAATAAGGTGTATTTGCTACTAACTTGTTTACCTTTTATTTGCTGCTGCATTTTTTGCACTGCTCGCTGAATTGTTTCATCAAATGTTCGTTGTAGGCGTATAAATTGTGCATCTAGTCGCTGCAAGCTTTGCATAGAAACACGTTGTTTTTTCTTAGCTGCCTGACTAAATTGTTGGAATAAGGCAGTTTCCTCCATTGTTCCAATTTGACCGAAAATGTACTTCCACTGCGTATAGGAGAAGACTATTTCGTCCTGCTGCATTGCGGATTGTACAAATTGATGTGCTTCATCAATGATCCATCCGTCGATTTGTGTAAAGATAGGTGTTTGACGGACTAAATCACTGAGTACCATGGAATGGTTGGTTACAATACAATCGGCAAATTCACTATTTTTTAACGCTTGCTCATAGAAATCAAAGCCCTTTGAAGATTTCTCATCAGGCATTTTGCGGATTTTCTCTAAAAATAGCTGTCCACCACCAGAAACATTGAGCTCACTTAACACACCAGTTTCTGTTTTCGTAAGCCAGACGAGAATCTGCAAAATCGTAAAGGTATCATCATAGGATTCATCAGCATAAGCCATACATTGCTCGAATCGTGCAACGTCAATATAATGCTGCATGCCCTTCAGAACAGCAATATTTACTTTAGTGCCAAGGATTTTTTCAATCTTTGGTAGTTCTTCTTCAACAAGCTGCTCCTGCAAGTGTGATGTATATGTGCTAATCGCAATTTTTTTATCGACTGCTCGAGCATACAAAATCGCAGGAAGTAGATAGCCCGCTGTTTTACCAATACCTGTTGAGGCCTCAATAACGCACTCTCTTTTGTCATTTAGCGCATGCCAAATAGTATCCATCATCTCGAATTGTGCAGGTCGTTGCTCAAAATTCGGCATCGCCTTTGTCATTAATGATGTTTTATCAACTGCTGATCGTGGGTACGATACAATCTCTGCATTATTTGAATGCTTTTTTCTTCCATCACAAATGGCCAAATTACGGTAGTAGGAGACATTCTCATTGGCAGTTATATGCTGTCGTTTAATTTGAAGAGCCTCGAAGAAAAGCTGGGATAAATTTGATTTTAATCTGAATGAACGCTTATGCATTTGTTCAAGAGTTAGCTGTGGGAGACCGAGTAGCTCCTTCCAGCAACGTTTAAAGAGCTCAGCCGTTGCACGCGCATCGTCGTCTGCTCGGTGTGCATTTGTTAGCTCTATATTTAAATCTGCCGCTAAATCACCTAGCTTAAAGCCGAGTGACATCGGGAACAATATTTTTGCAAGCTCAACCGTATCCATCTTTTTACCCTGCCATTTCGGTAAGCCTGCACGCTTGAATTCTGCTTGTAAAAAGGATAAGTCAAAATCCGCATTATGCGCGACAAATACACAATCAGCAAGCAGTTCATATATGTAGTCGGCATGTGCCTCAAACGGCAAGGCATCCTTTACATCCTCATTGGTAATATGCGTTAAATCCTGAATGAAAGTTGGAATGGCCTTACCTGGATAAATAAACTTCGTATACGTTTTTTCAATTTTCCAATCTTTCATAATAACAATTGCTATTTGAATCATTCGGTCCCCATTTGCCGGTGAATGACCAGTCGTCTCTAAATCTACAATTGCATACTTTTGACTTTCCATCATACATCTCAACTCACAGTTCACATTAGATAGATGAATTTTATCATATATTTGGCTCAGCGGCATCCCATCACCACTGTTGATTGGTCATAAAAAAGACTTCTGAACGATTATCAGGATTTATAGTAACAATTTTCAAATTAATATATAATATTTGTAAAAACATGGCCCGTCACCATAACGTGTGATTGATTTACGTTCCGACTAGGCGCTTTGTTGCTGCCGCTTCGCTTTCGCACAGATAAAACATTTGTTGCTGCCGCTTCGCTTTCGCACAGATAAAACATTTGTTGCTGCCGCTTCGCTTTCGTACAGATAAAACATTGCCGCTGACGCTTCGCTTTCGCGCAGAGCAAAGCTTCCTGGGGCGTCCGATGAGTCGGTAAATCTCATATTTAACTTTTTTCACTACAACAAAAAAGTGTACATCATTAAAATTAATTTAGTAATGTACACTGTTTTAATATATTGTCTTTAAAGTTACAAAGTAGTACCCACTTTTATCACACTACATCACTGTTGCTTCTGGCTCATAGGATATCATTTCTTTAATAGTATTACCTTCTCCCATAATGGCTACTGTTGGCTGATGATCTTTTGCCTCTTTATTATCTACATACACATAAGAAATAATAATTACAATATCTCCCCGTTGTACTAGTCGTGCTGCTGCACCGTTAACACAAATAACGCCTGATCCACGCTCCCCTGCAATAATATAGGTTTCAAAGCGTGCCCCATTGTTGTTATTAACGATATGCACCTTTTCGTTTGGTAGCATACCTACTGCATCTAAAATATCCTCATCAATCGTAATGGACCCAACATAGTTTAAATCTGCCTGTGTCACTGTAGCACGGTGGATTTTACTGTTCATCATCATTCGTAGCATTTTACAGCCCTTCTTTCACATTAAAGATACAATTATCAATTAAACGAGTTTTACCAATAAAGACGGCCGCTGCCAACAGGACTTGCTCCGTTTCAGCTGTTACTGGTGTTAAATCTGGATACGCTAATAGCTCAATATAGTCAATTTCCCCATGTGTACGGGCTGCAATATGTGCCTTTGCTTTAGCAAGCGCATTCGCTGCATCACCATTTGCTAAAAAGCTATCACGAGCAAGCTGTAACGCTTCATTAATTGCAGGTGCTTCAAGACGCTCCGCTTCACTTAAATAGACATTACGAGAGGATTTGGCTAAACCATCCTCCTCACGTACAATGGGTACTACTCGCATTTCTAACGAGAAGTTAAAATCGCGTACCATCGTTGTAATAATAGCCACTTGTTGTGCATCCTTTTGTCCGAAATAAGCTCGTGTTGGCTGTGCTACATGAAATAATTTTGATACGACCTGTAAAACGCCATCAAAATGTCCTGGTCGGCTCGCCCCACAAAGAATTGTTGCCTGATCACCCGCATGAATACGAATGCCACCATCGTGAGGATACATTTCTTCAACACTTGGTGCGAAAATAATATCTACACCGACAGACTCTGCCAATGCAGTATCCCTTGGCAAATCACGCGGATAGCTTTCAAAGTCTTCGTCTGGCTCAAATTGTGTTGGGTTTACAAATATACTCATAACGACTAAATCATTTTCGGCACGAGCCGTTTTTGCCAACGTTAAATGACCCTCATGTAAATAGCCCATTGTTGGAACTAGTCCAATTGTTTTTTGGGCTTGCTTAGCTGCTTGGACTTCTACAGTTAATGCTTCTATAGTAGTTACGACTTTCATTACTTTACGCCCCCATATAGCTGATCCAATGCTTCTTCTTTCATCGTGAAGAAATGCTTCGGTGCAGGGAATGTACTTGCTTTTACCGCTTCCACGTAACTAGCAATTCCACGGCTTGCTTCTGAGCCCATATTAGCAAACTGTTCCACAAATTTCGGTACATGATGTGAACCGTAGCTTAACATGTCATGATAAACCAATACTTGTCCATCAGCCTCCACTCCAGCTCCAATACCAATCGTTGGAATAATAAGATTAGCGGATACCATCTCTGTTAGCTGATGCGGAATACATTCTAAGACGACTGCACACGCTCCAGCCTCTTGACATTTTTTTGCATCTTCAATGAGTTTCGTTGCCTGTTCAGCTGTTTTACCCTGAACTTTGTAGCCACCAAGCACTCCTGCTGATTGAGGTAATAAACCTAAATGAGCTACCACCGGAATGCCAGCTGACGTTAATTTACGAATTGCTGGTAGAACATCGTCTGCCCCCTCTAACTTTAGTGCATCTGCTCCTGTTTCCTGCATCATAAATACCGCTGTTTTCAACGTCTCGTTTACATCACCATGGTACGAACCAAATGGCATATCAACAACAACAAACGTATTCTTTGCCCCGCGGCGCACTGCTTTTGCATGATGAACCATATCGGCTACTGTTACTGGCATTGTAGAATCATAGCCTAGTACTACCATACCTAGTGAATCTCCCACTAGAATCATATCTACGCCTGCTTCCTCGGCAAATTTTGCAGCAGGATAATCATATGCAGTTAGCATAACGATTTTCTCACCTGCCGCCTTCATCTTTAAAAAATCTGAAGTCGTTTTCATCATGTAGTCCTCCTTTTTTAAGGAAAGAAAACAGAAAAACCCCTCTGTTCCTAAAATGGACAGAAGGGTAGTGTTTCGTTCGTCATCAAAAATCACCTCACGTTTTTGAATAGAGGCCATAACTTAATAAAGGGGGTAATCAAGTGAATTGCCCATTCCATTAAATTAAGTTATATTTTTGAACGCTTGTTTTCTTCCGTCCCTGTCATTAAAAGATCAAGGCAGATATTTATTGTAAATAGTTCTGACGTTTTGAAGGTGCCGTTCACAAAAGGATACTGCCCTTCGCACATACTATAACAGATTCCCCTAGTAATCTTCAAATATTATTTTCTAATAATTACGATTTATAAATATTTCCAGATTCAAACCATTCGTTTCTGAAGGCTTGATTTTCGATAAACTTCAAACACTGTAAATAGGAACAGAGCCAATAATAATGTTAATAAACCAGACATTACATTTGTAACAGGTACAAAGACATTCCATAATGAATTGATGAAAGCGTGGAAAATAATACAGAGAAAAATACTTTTAGTGGATAGGTAAATGATCGTCAATAAAAAGGATAGCGCTAAAGCTGTTAGGGAAAACCATAGGAAGTTCATATTCATTTGGTTTGATCCAATGACAAACCATAATGGCAGATGCCAAACTGTCCAAATTACACCAACAATTATTGTACTTATGAAGGGAGACCATCTTTTTTGTAATGAAGGCTGTAAAAAACCACGCCAGCCGATTTCTTCCAACCCACCACCAATAATCATGATCGGCAATTCAAATAACGCCAAATACATTGGATTCTCCATAGTTGCTCCGCCCCATAGAGTTGGTAAAAAACAAGCCAAAAATGCTAATCCGATTGCAAATATGTACCAAGATACAGGATGCTTAGGATTTTTCACATTATGGATAAATGATTTGAACTCGTCTTTAGTCGAATATTTCTTTTTTAGCCAAATCTCACAAATTGCTGGAGTAATTCCGCCAAGAATAAATAATAACATTGATATCGCATTGCCAAACTTCAGCAAATCTAGCTGCGTTAATAAGGCTAAACTCCCCCATATTATCCAAGACGTTGCAAAGGTATAAAATAGAAATCTTCTTACCTCTATTCCCAACTTGTATCCTCTCCTTCTTTCGTACCCAATAGTAATAATACGGATTTGCAAAGTGTCTTCATCAAACGAATCTCATCAAACTGCACTTGATCATTTGAAAACACCCCGTAACATTTTTGCAAGACAACGTCCCTCACAATGCCATCAATGGATGTCATCATAAAAGTAGATAGATTCTCTATCGAAATCTCTGGCTGAAAGCACCCTAAAGAAATCCCCTCATGAATTGAATGAAGAATTTGCTGCATCAAGTATTGTCCGCTTTCATTCTCAGCAATGTTCGATAAAATTTTCTTTTGTCTATCTGGATGGTTTGCACATAAAATTGTGAGCTCAAATTGGATTTTACCAACTGTTGATAAGTTTTCCATAATGTACTCACCAAGAAAAGTAAATAAATTAATGATCGTTTTTGTGGGAGAATTACTCGTAATTATAATTTCATCGATAACATGTTTATAGTCTGCCTTAGCATTTACCTGATTAATGACATCAACAAGTATCTCGTCCAAATCTGAATAATAACGATAAATCCCACCTTGACTTACTCCTGACGCTTTTATAATGTCTCTCATCGTAATGTCATAGAGCGGCTTAACACTTTTATTTTCCGCATAAACTTTTTAATAAAATTTGACAATTAATGCTATACGTCATATACTATCAAAATACTATACGACATATAATATAAAACCTCGTATAGGTAATAAAATGTGAGGTGAGAAAAGATGACATTTCAGCTTGGCTCAGCTTTACTTGACGCTTGTGTACTGGCCATCGTCGATAAAGAGGATGCTTATGGCTACTCATTAACACAGCAAGTACAATCTGTGATGGATATATCAGAATCTACGCTGTACCCAGTATTACGTCGCTTACAAAAAGCAAATTATTTAACAACCTACGATCAGCCCTATCAAGGCAGAAATAGACGCTATTACCAAATTACCAAGCAAGGTCGAATACGATTACTGGAGCTATTAAAGGAATGGCATATGTATAAAGAAAAGGTTGATTATGTACTTTTAGGAGGGAAATAAGATGAATAGAGCAAGCTATTTAAAAAAGCTACGGGGGAAATTACAACGTCTTCCAGCGCATGAGGTTGATGCTGCGCTTGCCTATTATGAGGAATATTTCGATGAAGCAGGAGAGGAAAACGAACAGCAGGTTATTCAACAGTTAGGCTCCCCTTCTCATGTTGCATCACAAATAATGGCGGACTCTGCATTAAAAGATTTAGAAGCAACCTCGACTTCGACTAAGAAGAATGTGACTGCTATTTGGCTCATCATTCTAGCAATATTATCTGCCCCACTTTCATTACCATTACTCGCAGTTGCTATAGCACTTATCTTTTCTTTTGGTGCAGTCATTTTCAGCTTTATCATTGCGATTATAGCAATTGTACTTAGTATCTTCTTCGGTGGAATTGTTGCACTTATTTCAGGCTTCTTCATTTTAACTCAGCATTGGCCAACAGCGTTACTCTTTATGGGTGTTGGCTTTATTGTAACAGGTTTGGGCATTCTGCTTTTCCCAATCGTTGCTCGTTTTATCAAAAAAATCGTTGTTGTTTGTGTTGAAGCATTAGGTAAACTATTCCATAAAATAATGAAGAAACGTAAGGAGGGATACTAATGACGTCTCGCCATACACATATCGCTATGACTATGATTGCTTTCGGCATACTGTTAGCCCTAGTTGGTTATTTCTCTGGTGGAAAATGGAGCTTTGTGTTAAATGATGAAGGCATTCAATTGCCAGAGAACAATAAACTAGTAAACAATTCCTATAAACTAGATGATTTCACTAATCTCAATATTTACAATCACTATGGAGATGTTGAAATTGTTACTAGTGATCGTTATGCATTAGAAACAAATGTTGTTAAAGATGGTGATGTGACGTACAGTATTAAAGATAATACATTAACTGTTGAAACAAAGGTTAAGAAGAAGAATGGTTTTCAATTCGGGTTTGGTAGCTTTAGAACTCCTTCTATTAAAATCTATGTTCCATCAGATGTAAAATTGAAAACCGTTGTCCTTGATAGTAATTTTGGGGATACAACCATTCGTGGCCTGAATTATCAGCGGTTAAATTTAATTGAAGATTTCGGAGATATACTATTTAAAAACACTACTGGTGATAAAACAGAGATTTCACAATCGTTTGGTGATATGAAGCTACAGCAATTTTCAAGTAATGGCTTCATTGCCGAAAGTGAACATGGTGATATTAACATTGATGGAACATTAAATGGTCAATCCACTATTACGTCTGACTTTGGAGATGCTACACTTCATTTACAAAATAAAAAAAGTGAACTTGGCTTTGAATTAGAAACTGACTTCGGGGATCTTACAGTCGATAACAAGGATCAAAACAGCAAAGTATCGCAATCTTACAACGGTGATAACCAACTAAAAGTAACACTTTCATATGGTGACTTACAGTTAAGGTTTAAATAAAGAAGGCTATAAAAATCATCTATTTATTATGATGATGTTAAGGCAGAATCACACTGTGATTCTGCCTTTATGATATGATGCCATATTAAAAAAGTATGGCTCTTGGCAAAACGAGGGGTTGATTTCCGTTCTGACTGGGCGCTTTGCCGCTGACGCTTCGCTTTCGCGCAGATAAAACATTTGTTGCTGTCGCTTCGCTTTCGCACAGATAAAACATTTGCCGCTGACGCTTCGCTTTCGCGCAGAGTAGAGCTTCCTGGGGGCGTCCGATGATCCCGAGGAGTCGCCCAGCCTCCACTCTGCCTTTTTAGTTTATATGATTCAGTTCTTCCCTCTGAATATTAGTAAGAATTTTCCGTTTATTGCACAATGATTCTGTACCCATATTTTAGAAATATAAATTAAATTCGAGCAGATGGATAGGAATTTTCATCAGAGCAATCGGTTCTTGTAAGTTAAGGCAGAATCTGAGGTGAATCAGGTCAGTTACGGCGTCAGCTTAGTCATAAAATACAATTTTTGAGGTGATCAATATGAAAATTAGAAAAGCAAATATTCAAGATGCTCAAGGTATAGGAAAAGTACATGTTGATAGTTGGCGAACAACATATAAAGGCATTCTTCCAGATGATTTTTTGAATAATTTATCTTACGAGCAGCGAACAGAGCTTTGGAAGAAGAATATTTCAGATGCTACGAATTATGTACTGGTGGCGGAAAATGAACAAGATGAAATAATCGGTTTTGCAACTGGTGGCACACGAAAAACTAATTCAGTACCGAATGCAATTGATTTAACTTCTATATATCTTTTAGAAGAATATCATGGAAAGGGTATCGGTAAACAACTACTCAAAGAAATATTCACTTATTTTAAACAAAAAGGATACGAAAAAGTATTTGTCTAAGTATTAGCAGAAAATAAAACACGTAATTTCTATGAATATTATGGAGCACAATATATCAATAACATCGAAATTAAAATTGGCGGAAAAATAGTAGAAGAGCTTATTTATGTATGGAATGATATTGATAAGGTTAAAGAAAAAATAAAGTAGAGAACTATTTAGATAATGGGGGGCTTGTAATGAAAACTATAGCGGGAACAATCTCTTTATCTGTTTCTTTTACTTTATTCATTTATTTGTTCGGACTAAAAATGGAGCATTCAGTTAAATATGACTCTGGATTCTTTTTTCTTCCAATAATTTTACTAATACTTTCTCTTGTTTTCTTTAGACAAGACTACAAACGAGAAAAAAATTAAAAATTTACGGAGCTAAATGTATTTCGAAAAATACGAAAGAACGTATATTTTCGGATTCGAAAATATACGTTCTTGTAAGAGTATGCTTGTCATTTATGTTACTATAAAATTTTTATATCTCCAGCATAAATTGTTCGGACAGTGCCATCATCCTCTGTTAGCTGTAGTACACCTTCATCGGTAATCCCACTGGCAATGCCTTCAAAGCGACCGCGTAAAGTTGTTACTTCAATACGTTGTCCAATGGTACATGACATTTGTTCCCATAGCATTTTAATGCTAGCAAAGCCCTCCTTCACGTATAATTCCGTGAATTGTTCTAAGTATTGTAAAATTGATGCGACAAGGGCAGCACGATTAATTTCCTCACCCGCTTCTAAACGTAAAGATGTCGCAATATCAGCAATTTCTGGTGAGAAATCTGAGTCGACTTGGTTTGCATTAATACCTATGCCTACTAGCAATGCTTGTACACGGTCCGCTTCAGCCTGCATTTCTGTTAATATACCAGTACATTTCTTACCTTTAACGAGTAAATCATTTGGCCATTTAATGGCTGGCTCAACATGTTTATATAATGTTTTAATAGCCATTGTAACCGCAACTGCTACGACAAGCGTATACGATGAAGCTTGCTGAGGAGTAACATCCGGTCTAACAATAATGGTCATCCAAATACCTGTACCATTTGCAGATTCCCACGGACGCGCCATACGACCACGACCAGCAGTTTGCTCTTCCCCGATTATGATGGTGCCATGCGGAGCGCCTTCCTGTGCAAGCTTATGGGCAATTGTTTGTGTTGAATCTACAACATCAAAATAATGAATTTCACGTCCAAAGCGTTCCGTATTTAAAAACAGTTCAATTTGTGTTGGACTTAAGCTATTTGGCACGCCAGTCAGCACATAGCCTTTTTTCTTTACAGTTTCAAATGTATAGCCTTCCTCCTGCAGTGTTTGCATATGTTTCCATACAGCTGTACGTGATACTCCAAGAGAATCTGCTAGCTCCTGACCTGAAACCGCTTCACCATTAGCAGCTAATATTCTTTTTAAAATTTCATCCTTCATGGAAATACTCATGCTAATCAATCCTTTATTAAACTCTGCTATATTTTTATTTGCTTACATAATATTGATTCAATTGTATTTATCATACTGTAAATTATGACAATTGACCACAATCTATCATCAAATATCTTTTAGCTATTCGTTATTCGTTATTTTTAACTATCGTTGGATCACCGTCATAACGAGTGGTTGATTTCCGTTCCGGTTGGGCGCTTTGTTGTTGCTGTCGCTACGCTTTCGCACAGAGAAAAGCTTCCTGGGGGCGTCCGATAAGCCGCTTGGGCCAAAAGGATGTTGGTCACGAAGACGTTATCACAGGACGTGATGCTCTTAGCCTTCGTTCCTCTATCGCTGATCCCCAAGGAGTCACCCAGCCGGAACGAAGGTCAACTTATACACATGGTAAGCGTTTAAACAAATGTCATCTCCAACTTTTGGTGATAAGCAAAAAAATTATAGAAACAAAAAATAGAGCTTAAATTAATAATAAGGAGCCGTCTCATTCATTTTTTGAGACCGGCTCCTCATTTAAAAATCGATGTTTATCATTCTTTTTTGAAATAATAGTGTTCTATCCAATTCTTTATCTGTTGTCGGTCATTTTCAAGCTTGCCATTCACAACTGCTTCAAGCATCGCCTGCAACGCTTCTTTTACCCAAGGTCCACCTTTTTGTCCAGACCATTTTATTAAATCTGTACCGTTTACAATGAGCTCTCGCTTGTGTCTAATGGGAAGCTTCGTCTGTATTTCATGAATACTTTGCTGTGGCATTTGAACGTCAAGCTGTCTCAGCTCCGCAAAATAACAAGCTGCCTCAAGTTCCTGTTGTGCATACAAAAAGTAATCCATATTCGTCCAGCCATTTTTTAATGCTTTTAAAGCTTCTAACACAGCTTTTACAAACGCCATCTCTTTATTCGATAAACGATAGCTACCTAGAACCTCTCGCCAATGATCGCCCTGTAGCAATGCAAAATATGCCCAGCCTAATAGCTTGTCCTGAGCGTTAAACTCATACCAGTAATTAGCTTGAAAATTACCATTCAAATAATTCCCTAAGCTACTTTCTTCAAGCTCTCTTATGCCATTAAAAACAGCTTTCCCTATCCATAGCTTATCGAGCTCTGCTTTTATGCGTTCTTTTGCAATCCAAGAAATATCAGCAGCTTTGTTCCGCATTGCTTGTAAGGTCTCTGATTCAATCTCAAAACCAAGCTGTGCTGAAAAACGCACAGCCCGAAGCATTCGTAAAGCATCTTCTGTAAAACGGATCTGTGCATCACCAACAGCTCGAATTATACCAGCCTCAATATCTTGGCGTCCTCCGTAAAAATCAACAAAAGAGCCATCACGACGCATAGCTATGGCATTCATTGTAAAGTCTCGGCGTTGTAAGTCTTCTTTCAATGAACGTACAAATTGCACTTCCTCGGGTCTACGGTGATCCGTATATTCTCCATCTGTGCGATATGTCGTTACCTCCACAGGTCCAGCTGGCACGATAACAAGTACCGTCCCATGCTGAATTCCTACATCAACCGTGTTATTAAAAATAGACTTTACTTCTTCTGGCATGGCAATAGTTGCAACATCTACATCGTGGGCAGGTCGACCGAGGATTGTATCTCGTACCGCACCACCAACGACCACTGCCTCAAAGCCAGCGTTTTCTAGTTGTTCAATAACTGAATAGGCTGCTTGCCATTCTTTATTGTTTTGCATGATTTCTTTCAGCAACCTTTTCGTACAATTTTTCATATTGCTCTACAATTTTAGATGAGTGGAATTTTTCATCAACAGCACGGATAGCTGCTTCTCGGAAACGTTGTAATTTCTCTTCATCATGCAATAGGTTCACTGCATATTCTGCCACTGCGTCCGTATCACCTAATTCCACTAAATAGCCATCTACACCATGCTCAATGACTTCTGGAATACCGCCTACAGCCGATCCAATACAAGGTACACCACAAGCCATTGCTTCAAGTAAGACAAGCCCGAATGATTCCTGCTGTGAAAGCAATAATTTAAGGTCACCTATGGCATATAATTCAGCCAAGTTTTCTTGTTTGCCTAAAAATAGAACATCCTTCATGTAGGGACTTTCCTTTACTTGATCCATTACACGATGCTTTTCTGGACCATCTCCTACAAGCAACAATTTTGCCTTCATGTTTGCACGAATCTTCATAAAAGAATCAACAATATCTGGAAGATTCTTAATTTTACGGAAGTTAGATACGTGAATAATGACTTTTTCATCTTCTTGAATCCCAAATTGTTCTTTTAAGTTCCCTGAATTGCGCGGGAAGTATTCACGTTCATCAACAAAGTTGTAAATCGTGTCAATTGGTTTTACCGTATCAATAAGCTCGTAGGTTTGTTGCTTTAATGCATCTGACACTGTTGTAACGATATCCGATTTGTTAATGCCATACTTAATTGCCTGTGAAAGGGTGGAATCTTGCCCAAGCACTGAAATATCTGTACCATGTAGCGTTGTGACAATCCCAACGTCACGACCACTCATTTCACGTGCTAAAACAGCACAGACAGCATGTGGTATTGCATAATGTACATGAAGCACATCTAGTTCTTCATCCTTAATCACGTCCGCCATTTTACTCGCTAATGCTATATCATATGGCGAATATTGAAATACTGAATAATTATTAACTTCTACTTCATGGAAAAAGACGGTTGGATAAATTTTATTCAATCGAAATGGTACGCTTGAGGTGATGAAATGAATTTCGTGTCCTCTCTCTGCTAGCATTTTTCCTAATTCTGTTGCAATAACACCAGAGCCTCCAACTGTTGGATAACAGGTAATGCCGATTTTTAGCTTTTTCATTCGATTATCATCCTTTCTAAATCACGTCTTTTTTAGTTTCGTCTTTCTTGAATCAGTCTCCAATCCACAAAGCCCTCTTGTAGGCCTTTTAGTAATATTTCTGCAGTTCCCATATTTGTGGCCAGTGGCACTTGATAAACATCACAAAGACGAATAAGTGCAGAAACATCTGGCTCATGTGGTTGTGCTGTTAAAGGATCACGGAAAAAAATGACCATGTCCATATCATTATTGGCAATCATTGCGCCAATTTGTTGGTCTCCACCTAGTGGACCTGAGCGAAAACGTGTTATCTCTAAGCCTGTAGCTTCAATAACACGTTGCCCTGTTGTACCTGTAGCATACAGCTTGTGCTCATTTAAAATATTTCGGTAAGCAATAGCAAACTGTACTAAATTATCTTTTTTACGATCATGTGCAATTAATGCGATTTTCATAAAGTTCCATCCCAATCTTTAGATGATGTTTTCTAAACCATATACAAGTTGATCCATTTTCATAACCTCTTCTACGCAGAATGCTACACCAGACATAAAAGAATTACGATTTAATGAATCGTGACGAATTGTTAATAGCTGCCCATCCCCACCAAATAACACTTGCTGGTGTGCCACTAAACCAGGTAAGCGAACAGAGTGAATGCGCATGCCATCAAATTCTGCCCCTCTTGCACCCTCAATTGTTTCCTTTTCCTCTGGATGTCCTTGAATTTTTGATGTTCGCACCTCTTGAATCAATTGTGCCGTTTTAACTGCTGTTCCAGATGGCGCGTCTAGCTTTTGATCGTGGTGCATTTCAATGATTTCAACATCAGGTAAATATTTTGCCGCTTCTTTGGCAAATTTCATCATCAGGATTGCTCCAATCGCAAAGTTTGGTGCAATAATACAGCCTAGCTCTTTTTCTTTAGCCATTGCTGATAATTCGTCTAGTTGTGCATCTGTAAATCCTGTTGTACCAATTACAGGTCGAACATTTAAATTTAAGGCTTCTTTAGTATGATTGTAAACTGCATGCGGGTTTGTTAAATCCACTAATACGTCTGGCGCAGTTGCCTCTACAAGTTCATGCATATCTGTAAAAATCGGTGCCGTATAACTTGCTGGAAACATTTCTAAATCAGCTAATGTTTTTCCTACTTCCTTATAATCTAGTACAGCTACTAATTCCATTTTGTCATGTTTCATAACTGTATGTACAGCTTCAGCCCCCATTTTTCCTCTAGGTCCTGCTATTGCTACACGAATCGACATCATTCTTCATCCTTTCTAGTCCAGCGACCCTTATCTCTTGTTTCAAATTTATGTATGACGCGTAAAAGTGCTTCATCCAATTTAATACCTTGTGCATTTGCAAAGCAAACTAAAACAAAGAAAAAGTCACCTAATTCTTCTTCAATACTATTCGCTTCCTCTGTACTCTTTTTCTTTTTTTGCCCGTAGACGTCCTGCACCTCGCGAGACAATTCTCCAAGCTCCTCTGTTAAACGTGCCAGCAACTCGAATGGTGGGAAATAGCCTTCTTTAAATTGCCCAATATAATCATCAACACGCTGCTGTAAAGCTTGCATTGTTACTTGTTCAGTCATCGAAATCACACTCCTACTTACCATCGTATAAAATTTACACCATTGTTGTCAAAAACAATAAAATGTCAGATAATAGATAGCACTACTTCATTTGTTTGGAACTCCAGGAGGTCATATGCTAAAACAGATCAAAATCCGCAATATCATTGCAATAATGCTCGGAGCAGCAATTTTTAGCTTTGGATTCGTCCACTTCAACATGCAAAATCAACTTGGTGAAGGTGGATTAAGTGGGATTACTCTCATACTTTATTTTACACTAGGCTGGGACCCTGCTTTAATGAATTTACTATTAAACATTCCAATGTTTATTATTGGTTATCGTTTACTTGGGAAAAAATCATTTATTTATACGCTTGTCGGAACTTTATCTGTTTCAGTTTTCCTTAAAGTTTTCCAAAAGTATCAATTTACCATTCATTTAGAGGACGATCTGTTACTTGTTGCTCTTTTTGCTGGGATTTTTGTTGGACTTGGGCTCGGTATCGTCTTTCGCTTCGGTGGTACAACTGGTGGTGTAGATATTTTGGCTCGCCTTGGGCATAAATATTTTGGCTGGAGTATGGGCAAAACGATGTTCATCTTTGACGCTATTGTCATTATCCTATCATGGCTAACGTTTTTAGATGCACGCTCTATGATGTATACCCTCGTTGCGGTATTTGTTGGCGCGCGTGTCATTGATTTTGTTCAAGAAGGAGCATATGCAGCACGTGGAGCACTTATTATATCTGAAAAATCTAGTGCCATTGCTGAGATGATTGCATTACGAATGGAACGCGGTATTACTATACTAGAAGGTCATGGCCATTTTACAAAGCAACCAAAAGAAGTGATTTATTGTGTCATTGGCCGCAATGAGGTTGTGCGCTTGAAATCTATTGTTCATGAGGTTGATCCACACGCTTTTGTATCTATAATAGAAGTCCGAGATGTTGCGGGAGAAGGATTCACGCTTGACGATCAAAAACAACCGCTGCATTAAAAATAAATACTAACAGTCGTTTTGCTCTCCTCAAATAAAAAAAGTTGATTACCACCTTACTTTTTCGTTGGAGGTGAGCATTTTCTAAATGTTAAATTGTAAAACCATAGTTCAGCGGATTAAAAAACTTGCTATAGTGAAATACCACTACAACAAGTTTTTTTTTAGTCGTCACTTCGCATATTTGTAAAGATTAACACTAAACGTAGTAATTCTAATACAGCTACTGCTGCTGCGGCAACATATGTTAATGCTGCGGCACTTAACACTTTACGTGCTGGACGCTCTTCTTCATTTGTAATAATTCCTAGAGAATTCATTTGCACTAACGCACGCTTTGATGCATCAAATTCTACTGGTAATGTTACTAATTGGAAAACCACACCAGCTGCTAATAATACGATACCTAAAAGTAAAAATTTTGGATTAGTTGCAAAAATACCAATCATTACAAATATCCAAGACATATTTGATGAAATATTTGCAACTGGAACTAGCTTACTACGTAATGTCAGCATTGAATAAGCTTCTTTATGCTGAATGGCATGGCCAACCTCGTGGGCAGCAACTGCAGCACCTGCAATACTTGCCTCATAGAAGTTACTTTCCGATAAAGCAACTGTTTTTGTTGCCGGATTATAGTGATCAGACAACACACCTTGCGTAGGAACAACTCGTACATCATATAAGCCGTTCGCATCTAAAATCGCACGCGCTACCTCTGCACCTGTTTGTCCCTTCATAGTACGTTCTTTTGCAAACTTATTATACGTGCCCTTTACTTTCATTTGTGCATAAAGTGGCAATAGCATAATAATTGCAAAATAAACAATATACATGCTTGTTGACAATTTTCAAACCCCTTTCTACCTCGATACTATAATTCTATAATCAATTACCTAATTCGGCAAATATTTGCGCCACCTAATTGAGAAGATGGCTAGAAAAATGCATGCTACTGATAACCAAAAAGTAAAATAACCAATATAGCTTGTATAATCTGCCAAATCACGGTACATTGGCATTTGTCCAAATACATAATCAATCACATCATTATGCAGTGTCCATACCGCTGCTACGGCAATATGCCAATATTTAAATACATATTTACCGAGATAAAGGATTGCTTGTACAGCCATCGCAAAATGTGAGCCCACAAGCATCCAGCCTTGCCAGCCAATAGATCCAGTTTCAAACAGTGTCCAAATATTCATAACATCAGCCCATAATCCATACTTCACTAGTGTGACAAGTGCTAGCACTTCCATCAGCGGCCAACTTTTGCCCATAATCCAAGCTAACAATACAAAACAAAAGAATAAGCTGGCTGTCGGACTATCCGGCACAAATATATAAAAAATTGGTTCCGTGACGGCAAGCTGTCCTCCATACCAATAATAACCGTAAATCGTTCCAAATAGATTGATAATAAGTAATAGTATTAAAAATGATTTATGTGTAAGGAGATACCAGATGTTTGCACGTGTAATTTGCATGATTTAAACTCCTTTATCTTCCGTCTTTACTAAGATGCCTTTTTCAACTGTTATTATGTATCAATAGTTTTTAATTTGCCACATTCTTTCTATTAATGAATATTAGCAGTGTTTTTTTGCTCATAACCATAATGCCGGGTTGATTTCCGTTCCGACTAGGCACTTTGTTGCTGTGCGAAAGCGTAGCGACAGCAACAAATGTTTTCTGCGCGAAAGCATAGCGTCAGCACAGGACGTGATGCTTTTAGCCCTCATTCCTCCGCCTGCTCGCTCCATGGTCTCATCTGTGACGCTGATCTCCAAGAAGTCGCCCAGTCTTCACTCCAATCAACTTATATATATAGCTTATGTATTAACCAATGTCATCCCTAAATGTTGGAGTATTACACACTATGTAGCACTACATAAATTCCGGTGAGTCCCCAGCCTCCTCGGTTTGTTCACACAAACACTGTTGGGTCTTGACTAGCCATTTTTTCGGCAGGAGTGACCGAGCATTTGCCTGTAACTTAAATAGTATGTATATCCTAATAAATATTATCAGGCGTGTTGATTAGGAAAAAAATAGGTTTATTATTGAGCGATAAAAGGATTTTTTCGTTACTATTTTGCTATTATATTTCCATTTTAACTGATTTCCGCTACGGGCTACTCTACTCCCGCAGGAAAGTGAGTAGCCCGTAGCGGAAATCAGCCTCTTCGAATTAATTCGAATGTATAAAATGGTTAATCAACACACCTGAAATATTATAGAAGTATTTTGCGGGAACTTTTTTGAAGCTGTAACAGTCACATTATTATAAGGTAGAAAAAAAGAGCCAGTTTCCTGACTCTTTTAAACTAGGCTTATTCTTTAGCCTTTAAGCTCGCAATAAATTCAGCTAATTGCTTCGCTTCTTCATCTGTACCTTGGAATTGACCACCTGGCATATTGCCGCGACCATTATGGATAATATCTTCAACTTCTTCAGCTGTTAGCTCGTTACCAAGTAATTTCGGAGCAGCTGGACCACCATTTAAGTCAGCGGCATGACAGCCGATACAAGTTTTAGCTTGTTCACCAGTGTCACCGTTCCAAATTGCAAATCCTGGAAGTGATTCATCAATATCAACATCAACTTCTTCTACGATTGCACCCATTGCTTTTTGAGCTTCCCAGTCATGGTTAACAACTGACTCCCATGTTAAGTAGAACATAGCAGCTAAAGTTAATAACATAAACGCTGTTGGTAACGGACGTTTAGATGGACGGCGTTCTGGACCTTTGTCTAAAAATGGCATTAATAATAGCGCCCCAAATGCAAGACCTGGAATTACAATTGCTCCAATAACATTGTATGGACCAGAAGCATATGAGTATTTTAATAATTGGTACATGAATAAGAAGTACCAGTCCGGTAACGGCACGTAAGCTCTTGTTGGATCAGCCGGCCCTTCAAGTGGTGATGGATGAGCAACTGTTAATAATAAATAAGCAATTAAAAATACAGCACCAACCATCCATTCTTTAAGTAAGAAGTTCGGCCAGAAAGCTTCCGTCTTACCTGGATATTCGGAATAATCCTTTGGAACGTTCGGCATTTTGTGATTCGCTTTAATACGAGAATCACCAACAAATTTCATTCCTTTTCCGCGATGCATTATGTCCCCTCCTTTAAAAAATCATCGAACCGTCAAGAACTATTACAACGGCCCTGAAATTCCTTGACGACGAATCATGATAAAGTGTGCTGCAAGTAACCCAAACAATACTGCAGGTAAGAAGAATACATGAATCGCAAAGAATCGTGTTAGCGTTTGAGCTCCAAGAATAGTTGAGTCTCCCGCTAATAAGATTTTAATCAGCTCACCGATAAACGGTACTGATGCAGCAATTTCGATACCTACTTTTGTAGCGAATAATGCTTTCATATCCCATGGTAATAAGTATCCTGTAAAACCAAGACCCATCATTACACCAAAAATACCTACACCAACCATCCAGTTTAATTCACGAGGTTTCTTATACGAACCCGTAAAGAATACACGAAGTGTATGTAAGAACATCATTACGATTACTAATGAAGCCCCCCAGTGGTGCATACCGCGTACGATTTCACCGAATGCTACTTCGTTTTGTAAATAATAAACTGATTTCCATGCATTCACTACATCTGGTACATAGTACATTGTTAAGAACATACCAGATAGTATTTGAATTACTGTGATGAAGAAAGTTAATCCTCCGAAACAGTAAACGAATGCTGAGAAATGATGTGCAGGGTTTACGTGCTCTGGCACTTCGTGGTCGGCAATATCACGCCAAATCGGTGTAATATCTAAACGTTCATCGACCCAATCATAAATTTTATTTAGCACTGTTTTGTACCCCCTTACTTAACTAGAGTATTTGCTTTAGTTGGACCAAGCCATAAGAAACCGTTTTTTTCTTGTACTTCATATTCATCCAACGGACCTGTAGGTGGTGTACCTGGAACGTTTTTACCGTTTTTCTCGTAACGTCCAGCGTGACAAGGACAGAAGAATTGATTCGGATGTGATGAATCTTCTTCCCAGCCAACCATACATCCTAAATGCTTACAAACAGGAGATAATGCAACTATTTGATCGCCTTCTTTGAAAACCCATGCTACGTTTGTTACATCTGATTTGTACCATGCGTCAACTTGTTCAAATTTTAAGTCAACTTTAACAGGTTTATCAGTAATATCAGCGATTTTATGCTCTGTCTGTACAAAATCCCCACCACCATGCTTTTGTAGTACTGGGTCTATTGCAAAACGAACCATCGGCATCAGCATACCTGCCGCCATAAAGCCACCTACACCAGTTAATGTATAGCTTAGGAATTGACGACGTGAAACTCGATTATTACTCATTTTTTTCCCCCCTCTAACTTAAAGGTCAGTCCAACGGACATGCTTTTACAAATAGTAATACTAGGACATATCTATGATATATCAAGTCCATAGCTTGGTCAATATAGCATTCTGTGGAAAGCTGGAGAATGTGAACATTTATTGAAACAAATTGTTAAATTTGTGCCCATTTGGTCGAAAGTATCGGAATCAATTGTCGCAATTGATCTTCGAGAATGGAGCTTTTCACACCTTTATCCATACTTTCTAACGGAATCGCTGGTAGCCAAATAATATTTACTTCATCTCCAATATTTGTCCAAGAATGGTCACAAGTAATGAAGAACACATGCTTAAAACCAGCATTATGTAATTGTGCCTCTAATTGCTTTGGCATTTCTTCGTCTTTTAACGTTGCACTATACGAAAATGGTGGCATTAATAATAGACGGCCTTTAAATTGTTGTTCGATAAAAGATGTGAGCGACAACAAAAAATCCGCCTCCGTACCACTCTGTTTCATTTTTTCAGAAGTCAAATCGACGGATACGAGTGGGACAATTGCTGTATCGATAAATTCCTTCTGTGCCATAAACGATGTCACATCGTTTGCATTAAAATACATCCAACAAACCTCCTTATTTCGCAAAAAATAAAAATGCCCTTCTCCACTCTTCAATAGGATAACCAATAAAAAGTGAAAACAATCATTCACTTGTTATGTTACCATATTGAGGTGGATAAAGGACATTCAATTTTTACCTATGACTAACGTAAATTAGCCGTTTCCTTCAAAGCTTGTAACAAATTAGACAATTCGTAAAAGCGCTCTTCATCTCCCTGGTCGAGGGCTTCATCAATCTGTGCGAGTAATTTTTCTTCTTGGAATACGAGTAAGCTGTTGGAAAGCAGCTCTTCTGCCAGTAAACGATCTTTTTCACTGACAATCAGTGCTTCCGGCATATAAGGGTTTTCTTCAAGAACTGCTAAGTATTGTGCACTTGGTGGTACATTTGGAAAATTCAATTGTATATACATATCTTCATGTTCATGTAAGCGTAGATCATGGAAAGATTTCTCAGCATCTGCTGTCATTACATTGCCTTTGTAAAAACGAAATGGCACACCTGTTGAGTCAACAGTTGACATTACCATTGCTCTAGGACAATAGTGAGCTTCTTCAACAAATCGAATTCGTTTTAATAACTCATCATTGCTTAATAAGTAATTCAAAATCCATACACACTCTCGACGTTTCAATTGATAATTTTTTAAAAACCATCTAACAAATGCTTTTTTGTCGACAACTGATACAGAAGCAGTCATACCCACTCCCTCCTTTACTCAAATTCTAAGGTTTCTAACTTCTCTTGCCACTCTAATTCACCTGGCTGAATAGTTATTAATTGACCGAGTACTTCTTTTGCTTCTGAACGCTTCCCTTCCTCTAACAAGAAATAAACATATTTCTCCAAAAATGCTGCGTCTTCCTTAAAATCATTATATGCCAAATGGTAAAATTCGTATGCACGGTCGTACAATTCTAAATTTTCATATGCATCCGCAGCAAATGGGTATAATGTGCTCCATTCAAAATCATTTTGTTGCAACGTTTCAAATAATTCTATTACATCCTCATAGCGCTCTTGCTGTGCCAATACTGAGATCAATGCTAATACTGCCTCCATGTATTCAGGATCTAACGCAATGGCTTCACGTAGATGCTGCTCGCCCTCAGCTGGCAAACCAGTTTTCAAGGCCATTTTACCAGCGAATAAGTATAGTGACTTATCGTATTCGTCACGCTTTAATCCTTCCATAATGGCAGCGTATGCTTTTTTATTGTCCTCAGTCATGGCATAGCTTTCGGCAAGCAATAAATAGGCAGAAAAATAATCAGGATCTAATTCTTTTAATTCCTCTAATTGTTTAATGGCCATTTCATATTTTCGTGATTGGAAGGCCGAGTATGCTGCACCAAATAAAACATCTGGCTTTACTTCATCCTCAAGTGCCTTTAAATAGTAATCCAAAGCTGTTTCATAGGCAGCCCCTGCACGATACACCTCAGCAAGTCGTTCAACAAGACTTACACCAGCAAATTCAACTTGTTGTTCATACAACTCTTCATATAATCTCGCAGCCTCTAAAAAACGACCAGTTTCAAATAAAAGTTCTGCTTTAGCAAATTGTAGTAATGGTTCGTCTGGTAATATAGCTAATGCTTCATTGATACGCATTTCCGCTACTTCAAATAACCCTTGCATTTGATAATAGTCCGCTAATACTAATAATGCTTGAGGATATTCTGGAGAAGCCTCCTCTACCTCTAATAAAAAATCTAACGCTTCATCTTCATCGCCAAGTTCCATTAAGACATTTGCACGATCAATTTTTAACTGTGCCTCTTCTGGGAATAAAAATTGCAAATGCTCCAGTACACGGTCTGCTTCCTTCATATATCCATACTGCATAAAAACTTCAGCTAGCGCGTAAATTTCTTCGGGTAACTCCTTCACTAAAAATGATTCAAGTAGCTGTTCAATTAATGCTAAGTCCCCTTGTTCAAGTGCTTGCATCATTTCAGTCATCGCATTGTTCACAGTCATTCACCTATTCTTTCATTGATACCTTTATGCTACAAAACATTTTCTTTCGAAACAAGAAAAAACTCCCCAAATGGCTTGGAGAGTCTAACAACAATTTCGCCTTGGCGTAATTGTTGCTGTCGCTTCGCTTTCGCACAGATAAACAACGCGTCCGGATTTTGAATTGTGCGGCACAATTCATTCCTTTGAAAATCCGTGACATCTGCCGGAAGCTATATCTTCATGCAGTAGGTGTTTGGTCACCCACTGCATGAAGATACGTTTTTACTTTACTTCTTCTATATGCTCGAAAAACGATGGGTAAGAAACAGCAATACACTCGGCGTCATCTAAAATTACTGCCCCATCTGTTATAAGTGCTGCAACAGCGCCCATCATTCCAATCCGATGGTCACCATAGGTTTTAAGGCCAGCGCCACGTAATGGAGTTGGTCCTTCAATAATCATTCCATCCTCAGTCGCTTCAATACTAGCACCTAGTTTTTTCAATTCATCCACTACAGCCGTTATTCGGTCTGTTTCCTTCACTTTTAACTCTTCGGCATCCTTAATAATAGTTTTGCCGTTTGCCTGTGTTGCTAATAAAGCGAGGATTGGGATTTCATCGATAAGACGAGGAATAATATCGCCCTCGATTGTAGTTCCTTTTAATGTTGACGTTTCAATTGTAATTGTTGCTGTCGGCTCTGATTGGCTATCTTCATACGGCATAAGTGTCATAGTTGCTCCCATATTTTGAAGCACTTCGATGATACCGTCTCGTGTTGGGTTAATTCCGACATTTTTTAGCATTATTTTACTTTTTTCACAGATAGCCCCTGCTACTAAGAAAAAGGCTGCAGATGAAATATCACCCGGAACAGAAACATGAGTCCCTGTTAGAGTTTGCCCTCCTTTAAATGATATAACACCATCCACCTCATCAACCTGTGCACCAAATTGACGAAGCATTCTCTCTGTATGATCTCGTGACACTTCAGTTTCTCGCACAATTGTAGTACCTTCAGCACGTAAACCCGCAAGTAAAATAGCTGACTTCACCTGTGCACTCGCAACAGGCATGTGGTAATCAATAGCTTGTAATGTTGTACCTTGAATGGCTAATGGCGTATATTGTCCATCTGCCCTTCCAGTAATGTGTGCACCCATTTGACGTAACGGATCAATAACACGGCGCATTGGTCGCTTTCCAATAGACGCATCCCCTATCATCACTGAATGTACAGTAGAACCAGCTAGAATCCCTAGCATTAAGCGTGTCGTCGTACCAGAGTTTCCTGTGTATAGTACCTCTGTAGGCTCTTGCCACCCATCTATACCTGGACTGTCAATGGATACATTTGTTCCTTCCACGTCAATTTTCACACCGAGCTTTCGGAAGCAATCAATTGTACTTAAACAATCCTCACCTAATAAAAAGCCGTCAACTGTCGTTTTACCCGTTGCAATAGCTCCAAACATAACGGAACGGTGAGAAACAGATTTATCACCAGGAATCGTTAACGTCCCTTGTAAGGAAGGTTTATCATATTGTAATACTTTTTCACTCATCGTTTTCTTCCCTCCAATATGAAGATAGAAAGCGCCGTAATTCCGACGCTTTCTTTTAAACAGGCACTTCGCCTATGAAATATATGTTTCATAATTAGCACGCTTTTGTATACACGTTGCTGCACGTTCACGGTCACTTTCGCTTTGTAAGCTAATAACAAGAATCCCAAAAACATCTTCACGTGACTCTACGATACGTAAATTCGTAATACTAATCTCTTCGTCTGCAAGCAAGCCAGTCACCTCAGAAATAACCCCCGGATAGTCAGGAACATCAACATATAAATCAAATGAGGTGAACATTGCTCCTGCACTAATCGGTAATTCATCCCTTAGCTCTTTGGCAACCGCAAAATAGTTTTCAATGTCATCTGAGCCACCATTTAAAAGCAGCTCCTTAACACGATTCATTTCGCTTTCCCAGCCTTCTAGCTGTGCAATTAGCTCATCACGATTTTGTAATGTAATATCTCGCCATAAAATCGGATTGGACGAGGCAATACGCGTTACATCACGGAAGCCACCTGCAGCAAGCGAACGTGTCATCGGATACTCTCCATTTTCTCCGCCCAACTGATGCACAAGAGAAGCAGCAACGACATGTGGAAAGTGACTCACTACAGCTGTCATATGATCATGCTCACGAGCAGATACACTAACAACTTTTGCGTGTGTAAATTTTAATAGACTTTCAAGCTGTGCCATATGGACAATTTCTTCACCAGCGAGTGGTGTTAGCATATAATACGCATTTTCAAAAAGGTGGGCCTTCGCAGCTAATACACCACTTTTATGTGAACCTGCCATTGGGTGTCCACCAATAAAGGTAATGCCTAACTCACGTAATTCCCCAGCCTTTTGCATAATCATTTTTTTTGTACTACCTGTATCTGTTACGATTACTTTATTTTTTAACGGCCATGTTTTTAATTGTTCCATCCATTCAAGTGTTGCGTTGACGGGAGTGCCAAAAATAATGACATCTACATCAGCCGCAACTTCTTTTGGATCTGTCACAATATCATGAACAATATTTAACGTTTTTGCATGCTCACGTGTTTTTGCATCCATATCAAAGCCAATAATTTTTGTTTCTGGTGCCTTTTGTAATGCCAAGGAAATCGAGCCTCCAATAAGGCCTAGCCCAATTACGAGCACTTTGCGTGTCATGCAAAAACTCCTTGCTCTTTTAGGACATTCTCAAGATGGCCTAGTAATGCCTCATTTTGAGCCTCTGTACCGATTGTCACACGGATAAATCCAGGTAATCCTAACGCATTTCCACTACGGATTATAAAGCCTCGTTTCATCAGCTCATCGAAAACAACATCACTATCAGCATTCGTATTAAAGAAAATAAAGTTCGTATCAGAAGGGTAGTATTGCAAATTATGTTTTTCACAGAATTCAATATATTGTTTTTTGCCTGTTTCATTTACTTCACGGCAAGCTTTTATATATTCTTGGTCACTTAAAGCGATTGTCGCAACTGCTTGACTTAAAATTGTATTATTAAATGGCGCTCTTACTGGATCTAGTTTAGCAATCACGTCTGGTTGCCCAATTGCATAACCAACTCGGAAAGACGCAAGACCATATGCTTTTGAGAATGTACGCATTAATAGTATATTCGGAAACTCGTCAATTAACGGTAGCGTATTTTTATGACCAGGATGCGTTACGTATTCGATATATGCTTCATCTAATACTACTAGCACATCAGATGGTACTTTAGCTAAAAATACACGTAATTCAACATCAGGTATCACAACACCTGTTGGATTATTTGGACTACAAACCCAAACGATCGATGTATTATCATCAATTGCCTCTACCATTGCATCTAAATCATGTGCACCTTCGATACAAGGAACTTTGCGTACCTCTGCGCCTTCTATTTCAGCATTGTGCCAGTATTGAGAGAAGGATGGATCTGCCATCACTGTGTTTACACCTGGATACAACAATGCACGAGTAATAATGGCAATGATATCGTCGGAGCCGTTACCAAAAAGAAGCTGTGTTTCTTTGACACCTAGATGATTTGCAACAGCTGTACGTAAATTTTGCGCATAGCCGTCTGGATAGATAGCATGATTTACTGAATTATTTTGTAAATAAGCTGTTATCTTAGGTGAGCACCCAAATGGGTTTTCATTAGATGCTAATTTTACGACTTCTTGTAAGCCATATTCACGTTGAACTTCTTCAATTGGTTTACCAGGCTTATATGCTTGCATACCGTCCAATTGTTGTTTCCATTTCATCTCAAACATCTCCTCTAATTATTTAGCTTGGGCTAAATCTGGTCTTAATTTCACTGCATCATTGAGATACAAGTGTTTTACGTCCTTTTGTGCCACTTCCACATTCGCATGTATTAATACACGAATACAAAGTGGCAATGCGTTCGGCACGTCCATTTCATGCGTACACATGACAGGTACATATTGCCACCCGTCCATTAACCGTACAGCACGTGCCGGAAATGCTGACGTAATATCAGGCGTTGTGGATATAAGTATGGAAGTAATATCATCTACGTCCACATTATTTGCCGCTACTACTTCACGTACTAACCTTGCTGTCTCATCCCATACAAGCTCTGGCTTGTCAGATTCTATTGTAATTGCTCCTCTAAGTCCACGAATCATACAAGCACCTCCGCTAATAGCTGTCGGAATTCGGCATCTACTTCTTTGCACTCTGCTAAATCAATTGGTTGCACGAAAGGTTTACCAATTTTCTCCAACAACACAAATTGTAAAATACCATACTCCGCTTTTTTATCTTTCATTAAATACTCTGTTAACTGTTCAAAGGTATATTCTTTCACAGCTTCAAATGGATAGCCATTCTTCACTGCGAATTGCAAAAATGCTGTAGTGAAGTTACGGTCTAATTCACCGTATCGTTCACTTAATAATAAACAATATACGAGACCAATCATTACAGCCTCTCCATGCGCTACTTTTCCATAACCAGCAGCCGCTTCAATGGCATGCCCATAAGTATGGCCTAAGTTTAAAAATTTCCGCACGGATTGCTCGGTTTCGTCCTCTGCTACGATTTGCGCCTTCACTTCAATACCTTTTCTAAGCTGCTTCGCTAATTCTTCTGTGTTAAAATGAATAACTGTCTCTGCAGCCATTAATTCCTCTAACCACGCTGCATTAGAAATCATCGCATGCTTGATCACTTCTGCTGTTCCTGAACGTATTTCGCGCTCAGGTAAACTTTCGATAAATACAGTATCGTAAATAACTCCCTCAGGTTGATAAAACGCACCAATCATATTCTTACCTAGTGGATGGTTAATAGCTGTTTTACCGCCTACTGCTGAGTCATGTGCTAAAATCGTTGTCGGGATTTGAATAAACGGTATCCCACGCATATAGGTGGCAGCAACAAAGCCTGTTAAATCTCCTACAGCACCTCCACCGAATGCAAAAATAAATGATTTCCGTGAGCATTTTTGTTCAAGTAAAAATGTTTGTGCTGCATTGTATTGTTCAAAGGTTTTACATGCCTCACCACCTGGTAAGACAAAGACCTCAAAATGATAAGGGAAATTAGCCTTGAAATAATCTCCTTGCACTGCCCATACATTAGCATCCGTAAACACAATGAGCTTATCCGCTTTTTGAAGCTTATCATCAAATGCTTTTACTGCCTCTGCTAAAAATTTATGACCAAGGACAACCTCATATTGATGCGATTTCGTTGCTACTGGTACTCGCATATTAGAACCCCTTTGTATAACGACGCTGTTCGTCGATTTGAGCTTTTAGTTGAGGTAATTGATCGCTATGGAACTGTTCCAATATTGCATTTGCTATTTCCCAGGCAATAACGTGCTCAGCAACAACTGATGCTGCTGGTACAGCACAGCTATCCGAGCGCTCTACACTAGCTTTAAACGGCTCTTTCGTTTCAATATCAACGCTTTGTAACGGTTTATATAATGTAGGGATTGGTTTCATTACACCACGTACGACAATTGGCATTCCAGTAGACATTCCACCTTCTAAACCACCAAGTCGATTTGTTGCACGTGTATAGCCTTCTTCCTCTGACCAAATGATTTCATCATGTACTTCAGAGCCTTTACGGCGTGCCATTTCAAACCCAATTCCAAATTCAACACCTTTAAATGCATTGATAGATAGCATTGCAGCTGCTAGTTTCGAATCTAGCTTACGATCATAATGAACATATGATCCAACACCAGCTGGCATTCCTTCCACGATGACTTCAACAACGCCACCAATTGAGTCACCAGCTTTTTTCGCTTCATCAATCGCCGCTACCATTTTTGCAGATGCCTCTGGGTCAACGCAATAGCAAGGATCTGCTTCAACAATGGCACGAATTTCATCTACAGATTTCCCTTCTACTAAGGAAGTATCTGCCTTAATACCAACGATTTCTGTTACATGTGCCACAATGGAAATACCTAATTCATTTAATAACGCTTTTGCAACAGATCCTACTGCTACACGAACAGTTGTCTCACGTGCTGAAGAACGCTCTAACACATTACGTAAATCACGGTGTCCATATTTCATGCCACCTACTAAATCCGCATGTCCTGGACGTGGACGTGAAATTTGACGTTTGATATCTTCAGGATTTACATCTTCTCCTAATGGCTCTGCTCCCATAATTTTTGTCCAGTGCTTCCAGTCATCATTTGTGACTACGAGTGCTACAGGGGAACCAAGTGTTTGTCCGTGACGAACACCGGCAACTATTTCCACTGTATCCGTTTCGATTTGCATACGGCGACCACGTCCATGTCCTCCTTGGCGACGTTTTAAATCGTGGTTAATTTTTTCTGCTGTAATTGGTAAGAGTGACGGTAAGCCCTCAATAATTGTTGTTAGTTGGGGGCCGTGTGACTCTCCCGCTGTTAAGTAACGCATAAACGCTTTCTCCCTTCAACTCGCTAAAGTATGTATTTTTCACTATAACATATATTTTCTAAAAAAACAGTTCTTTTGCAAATGTCTTTAAGTCTCGTTTTAATTGTTTGCAAATTTTAAATTATTCTAGCAATTTATAAACTAAAAAGTTTTCAGCACATCATTTTTAACCCATTTCACCGCTTTGTTAAATTCGAATATTCTGAACGATTTGTGTAAAAAAATATTTAGACATCCTATATTCGCTACACTACTGAAATGAAGTGCTTACTTATAAAAAATACGCTTTTTGCTTTTACAAGCGAAAAGCGTACGATTATCTATGTCTGAAGCCTTAAAAATATGTACATGACATTCATGTTGTCTACTGTACGAATGCTTTTCTCATATTATTAACTATTTTCGTCTATAGAAAAATGTATCTTCTACTTCAAACTCATAACGAGATGGATTAAAGATTTGCTCCGTTGATCCAACAAATAATATCCCATCCTTGCGCAATGCTTTACTAAAATTCGCATAAATCTGATCCTTTGCTTCTTCAGTAAAATAAATCATAACATTGCGGCAAACAATTAAATCATAATTAGAATCGTAATGGTCATTAAGTAAATTTTGCTTCTTAAAAGTCACACAACGTTTAATCTCATCCTTGACCCTATAAAAGGAACCTTCTTGCTCAAAATACTTGGCTTTAATATCACTCGGCACTTCTGCTAATGAGCGCTCTGGATACACACCTAATTTCGCCTTTTGAATAACATTCTCATCAAGATCAGTAGCAACGATTTGAATCTGAGATAATGGTACTAATTGAGATAATACCATGACTAAAGAATAAGGTTCTTCACCTGTTGAACAAGCAGCACTCCAAATTTTTAAACGCTTATTAGATTGCAGTAATTTTGGAAATATTTTTTTCTGCAATACTTCCCAGCGCTTCCCATTGCGATAAAATTCGGAAACATTGATCGTCATGCGATCTAAAAACTCATTCATTAAATCACGATCTTGTTCAAGTGCCTTTAGAAAGTCCACAAAATTACGATATCCCTTTTTCTCATACAGAGATGTTAATCGTCTTTTCATTTGCGCTTCTTTATATAATGCTAAATCTATTCCTGTTTTGCGCTTAATACCTTCTATAAACTGTTCATAATCAGACATACGGTTTTCTTCCCCTCTAGCGTCGTATTTCCATTATAGCGGAAAAGTGTCATTCCTGAAATAGTCTTTCACATGTATTCCAAGTTACTTAGTTGAGTTTTGCTTTTCCTCTAATAATAACATTTTGGACTGCTCTAATTCTAGGCGCATTTTTTCTGTTTCCACCGTATACGTTTCTAATCTGAGCTTTTCTAGCTCCACTTCCTTCTCAATAGCTTTTAATTTAATTTTTTGTTTTCTTGTATGTGCATCCGTAAAAATACCTGCTAAAGAAATAATTACCCCTCCAATAATCGCAACCACCGCAATTGACACACGTCCACATCCTCTCATTAATAATGATTATACGGCAAAATGGAAAAATAGTTTCATTTTTCTTTCCATTCTTTCATCAATTTAACTAAATTATTCTCAATAAAAAAATGAAGGTAGTTAGTCACCACCTTCATCTTTCTAGTCAACTAAACCTCAACTCGATAATCCTTTAAATCTTCTCGCAATTTTATCTTCATGAATTTTCCTACAGAGGTTTTAGGTACCTCATCTAAAAATACAACATCATCAGGAATCCATGTTTTATGGAATTGCGATTGTAAATCATCTAATAACTCTGATTTCGTAATGGCATCCTTAAATTCAGGCTTTGGTACAACACATGCTAGAGGTCGTTCAATCCATTTTTCATGTGGAATTGCTATAACAGCAGCTTCAAACACTTTAGGATGTGACATTAAAGCATTTTCAAGCTCCACTGAAGAAATCCATTCTCCACCGCTCTTAATTAAATCCTTTGTACGATCTGTAATTTTAATATAACCATCTACTGTCACTACCGCAATATCACCAGTGTAGAGCCAGCCATCTTTAAAGGCTTCCTTTGTTCGTTCATCGTTATAATACTCGGCAGCAATCCATGGGCCCCTAATTGTCAATTCGCCCATTGTTTTGCCATCCCAAGGTACTTCACCATTTTCATTGACTACGCGTGTCTCAATGAGCGGCACTGTTATTCCCTGCGTAATACGAACGTCCATTTTTTCATCCAACGTATAATCTTGCATATGTGTTAAATACGTCGATACGCTAACAAGTGGCGACGTCTCGGTCATACCGTAGCCCGTCATGTAAGGAATTTTAAGCTCCTCCTCAAAGCCACGAACTAGACCGAGCGGCGATGCTGAACCACCACATACAATCAACCGTATCGAAGACAAATCACGAGGATTTTTGCGTTGCTCCTGTAATACCCCAAGCCAAATTGTCGGTACTCCAGCAGTCAACGTTACCTTATATGTTTCAAATAAATCAAGTAATAGCTGCGGTGTAAACATTGGCCCAGGAAGCACCTGTGTAGCACCAAATAATACACCAGCGAACGGAAATCCCCACGCATTCGCATGAAACATTGGTACGACAGGTAGTAAAACATCAGCCTCACCTATTGCAATACTATCGGAGATTCCTGCTGCCATAGTATGGAGGACAATACTACGATGAGTATACACCACACCCTTTGGCATTCCTGTAGTCGCACTTGTGTAGCACATGCCAGCAGGTGTATTTTCATCTAAATTATCCGGGAATCTAAAATCATCATTTGCCTCTTCGAGTAATGCCTCATAAGAAAGGGCATTCGGTAATGGGATGTCTTCTAGCACAACAGTATCTCCCATTACGATAAAATGCTTTACTGATTTAAGTTGTGAGACAATCGGTGCTATAAGTGGAACTAAGTTATCATCAATTAGTAATATTTCATCTTCTGCATGATTAATTACATAAACAATATGCTCAGGCGCTAATCGAATATTAATCATATGCAATACAGCTCCTGCACATGGGACTGCAAAATACGCTTCTAAATGGCGGTGGTGATTCCAAGCAAAGGTACCTACCTTCATACCTCGCTCCATCCCTAGCTTTGTAAGGGCATCTGCTAATTTACGAGTCCGTTTTACATATTCTTTATAGGTAAACTCGTGAATTGTTGTAGGGCTTGTCCGCGAATATATTTTTTTCGCATGAAAAAATCGTTCTGCTCGATCCAAAAAACTTGTTAATAATAAAGGTGTATCCATCATATTCATAACAACGCTCCCCTTTGTTCATAAAATTTTTGAAACGTCCAAGGCTGACTGCTGCTACCAACAAATACATATGAAACAAGATATACTGATAAACCTTTTTTTTGGCTCGCTATCCGCAGACAAACACCGTTCCACATCAAACCTTCATGAAGGCGTAATCACAGGAAGATGGTTTTAGCCCTCCTCATCCTTTAGCCCTTTGTAAGGTCTTTCTTTTTTAGCAGGAGTCAAGCACCTTCTTGTTACCCTTATTTTGGCTGCATACGAATCGCGCCGTCCAAGCGGATTACTTCACCATTTAACAAACCATTTTTGATAATACTTTCGACCAATAGCGCATATTCTGATGGCTTACCAAGTCGTTTTGGGAACGGAGTCATTTGGGCAAGCGCTGTTCTTGCTGGCTCTGGTAACGATGCAAACATTGGTGTTTCTACTAACCCTGGAGCAATAGTCATAACACGTACACCGATTTCAGCAAGCTCCCTGGCAATCGGTAACGTCATCGCTGCCACACCACCCTTTGATGCGCTATATGCTGCTTGGCCTATTTGCCCATCAAATGCTGCCACAGATGCAGTATTAATAATAACGCCACGCTGACCATCCTCGTTTGGCTCATTATGTTGCATTTTCTCAGCTACTAGGCGAATAACATTGAAAGTACCAATTAAATTGACAGAAATCACCTTTTCAAATAAATCGAGGGCATGTACACCTCGCTTTGAAAGTACTTTACTTGCATCAGCAATTCCAGCACAATTCACGGTGACATTAATGGACCCAAATCTTGCTACTGCTTGCTCAAGCCCTGCCGCTACATCAGCTTCTTTTGTTACATCAACACGTGCATATTGGACATTCTCCCCTAACTCCTCCACTAGTGCATGTCCTCGCTCGTCATTAAGATCAAAAATTACTGCTTTGCCACCTTCTGCAACAATTTTGCGAACAGTAGCCTCCCCTAAGCCAGATGCTCCTCCTGTTACTACTGCTATTACTTCCTTCATCAAACACAACCCCTTTTACATTTTTTCTATAATAGTGGCATTCGCCATTCCCATACCTTCACAAATTGCAAGTAAGCCATAACGTAAATTTTCCCGTTCCATTCTGTATAGCATCGTTGTTAACAGTTTTGTACCAGTCGCTCCTAATGGATGCCCTAATGCAATTGCTCCTCCATCTGGATTTAATTTATTTGGATCTGCGCCAATTTCATGCAACCAAACAAGTGGTACTGGCGCAAAAGCTTCATTCACTTCATACGTATCAATTTCTTCTATCGTAAGACCTGAACGTTCTAGCGCTTGTCTAGTTGCCTCAATTGGACCAGTTAGCATTAACGTCGGATCTGAGCCAACAACAACCCTTGTAACAATTTTAGCAAGCGGTCGGATGCCAAGCTCCTGTGCCTTTTCTAAAGACATAACAACTACTGCTGAGGCACCATCACTCATTTGACTTGCATTACCAGCTGATATCACACCATCTTCCTGGAAAACAGTTTTTAGTCCATTTAATTTATCAACTGTCGTTTCTACCCGAGGTCCTTCATCAACAGAAAACGTTGTAACTGAGCCATCTTCTTGCGTAACTTGGACAGGTAGTATTTCCTTTTTAAAATGGCTCGCCTCAATAGCAGCTAATGCTCGTCTATGACTATTGTAAGCATAGTTATTTAGCTGTTTCTTTGACAAGTTCCATTTTTCCGCTATTTTCTCGGCTGATAACCCTTGATGTATAATTGTATAGTTATCTTGTAAGCGTTTACCTGCATGGGCACCCTTCATGTTAGAACCCATTGACACCCTCGTCATGCTTTCAACCCCACCAGCAATAACAATGTCCATATCGCCTGCTAAAATGGCCTGTGCTGCAAAATGTACAGCCTGCTGACTTGAACCACATTGACGATCAATTGTCACACCTGGGACAGTCTCTGGAAAACCTGCCATTAACAATGCAGTACGGGCTATATTTGCTCCCTGTTCAGCTGTTTGCGTCACACAGCCAAAAATAACATCCTCCACTTGTTCCTTTTCAATCCCAGCTCGATGAACAACCTCCTGCAGCACATCTGCCGCTAAGTCATCTGCTCGAACATTGCTTAATGCCCCTTTGCTCCTGCCAACTGCTGTACGAACAGCTGCAACAATCACTACTTCTCTCATTTTAAAACCCCTTTGCTCTGTCAATTCTCACATTCACTATCATCCATCACGTTAAAGTGTATTTGGATGTTATGAAATATATTCCCGATTATTAAACTATTGAAAAACTTTAATTATCAGAATATTATATCATTTATTTTACATGAATAAGAAGTATTTAACAATTCTATATGTATCTAGAAAATTCTATCCATTTCTATCTTTCAGCTCGGGGAATCTATCTGTAGCTTTAAGCGGCTATCCATACTTAATAATCCTATCCATCGCTTTATTAAATCTATCCACCACTTCGAAGGTTCTTTCTGTAGCTTCAATTCAAAACAAATAAAAAAAGCAATCTCAAATTGAATTGAGATTGCTTAATCTATTTACAAAATCAATTATGCCGAGGCATAATTGGTGCTGATAGAAATTAAACTAAATCTTCACCGAAGAATAAGCCGATTTCACGCTCAGCAGAAGCAAGTGAGTCAGAACCGTGAATGATGTTGTGAGAAACAGTTGTTGCATAGTCACCACGGATTGTACCTGGGTTAGATTCTTCAGGTTTAGTTGCTCCCATCATTGTACGAGCAAGCTTAATTACGTTTTCGCCTTCCCAAACCATAGCGAATACAGGACCAGAAGTGATGAAATCAACTAATTCACCAAAGAATGGACGCTCAGCATGCTCAGCATAGTGCTTTTCTGCTAATTCTGTAGGAATTACCATTAATTTAGCACCTTTCAATACAAAACCGCGACGTTCAAAACGATCTACGATGTCTCCTACTACTTGACGTTTTACGCCATCAGGCTTAACCATTAAAAAAGTTTGTTCGATTGCCATGTTTAAATACACTCCTTAAATTCGTATAACAGGTTTTACACCTACCGATAAATATTAACAAAAAATGAGCCTTTGTACAACAAAAAGCTAGAATTTACGCTTGCCCATAAATAAAGCGACATCACGTAGTTTTTTCTTAACGGGATGTTTTGGTAATGCATCTATTTCCTGTAATGCCTTTTTCAAATATTTATCACTCATTTTATTAGCTTGCTCAATTGCGTCAGATTTACGCACATACTGCAACATATTTTGACGTTCTGTTTCCGTCAATGTACCTGCAAATACTTTTACTAAATAAGGTTGCATCTCTGGGTCATCTTTTAATAATAAAATCGGTAATGTAATATTGCCCTGCAATAAATCACTGCCTGCTGGCTTTCCTAGTTCTTTATCAGTTGCCATAATATCTAAAACATCATCGATAATTTGGAAGCTCATGCCAACAAAGTAACCGAAGCGTTTCAAATGTCTCACTGTTTTGGGATCAACGCCTGCTGCTACTGCACCAAGCTCACAACTAGAAGAAATCAGCAATGCCGTTTTTCGTTTGATTCGTCTAAAATAATCCTTTAAACCCTGATCTAGTCTAAATTTATCTTCAATTTGAATGACTTCACCGTTACAAATTTCCACCATTGTACGTGCTAAAATTTGATGAACTAATGGGTCTTCAAGCTTTGTAATATATTCAAGTGCACGTGCAAAAATAAAATCGCCCGTGTACATTGCTACTCTATTATTCCATTGTGATTTGACTGTCGGGCGTCCTCTTCGCATATTGGAATCATCAATTACATCATCATGCACAAGTGATGCCATATGAATAAGCTCTACAGGCACGGCTACATCCTTCATCTTTTCGATATCATATTCGCCAAATTTCGCGCCAAGCAACACAAAAATTGGCCGTATCCGTTTACCACCAGCTTGCAATAAATGGAGAGAAGCATCATTGATCAGATCTGAAGAAGAGTTCACCGCTTTTTCTAACTCTTGTTCAATGATATCGATATCTGATTTCAAATCGGAATAGAGTAGTTTTAACTTCATCTTTTCCACGTGTGAAAACCTTCCCCCATTAACGTACCTTTTTAAAGCCCATATGCATTGCCGCAGCACCGCCACTGTATGCTTTGTACGTTACTTTTTCTAAACCTGCCTGTTCAAACATTGCCGCTAATTTCTTCATACCTGGGAAATCATTTGCTGATTCCTGTAGCCAAGAATATTCTTTAAAGCTTTTAGCAAATATTTTACCAAATATCGGCATTATAAATTTAAAATAAAAACGGAATAGTTGTCGATAGCCGGGAATTTCAGATTGAGATGTTTCTAAACAAACAACCATTCCACCTGGTTTTACAACACGATTCATTTCCTTTAATACTTGTAAATAATCTGGTACATTGCGAAGACCAAAACCAATCGTTACATAATCAAATGTATTGTCCGGGAAAGGTAATTCCATAGCATTTCCATGTATTAGTTCAATCTGTGGATATGGCTTTACCTTTTGCTCGCCAACCTCCAGCATGTTTTTACTGAAGTCTAGCCCCTTTACTTCTCCGCCTTCACCAACCGCATCAGCTAAGGCAATTGTCCAATCTGCCGTACCACAGCAAACATCCAGTGCCTTCGCTCCAGGTTTTACTGCCATGCGCTTCATCGTATCATCGCGCCAGCCAACATGCATCTGGAAACTAATAACACCATTCATTTTGTCATAGCTTTGCGAAATACTTTCAAATACTTCGTGCACGTGCTCTTCTTTCGTTTTAGCCATTTTGAAAAACCTCTCTTATCCATTAGTAGAAGCAATGGATGCCTCTACACGTGCTTGTAGAGCCTGTTTCACATCACTTTGTAAAAACGATGCATCTCCTATCATCTGTAACAGCTCTGTTTTTAATTGCACAATTTTGTCCTGGATGACGTTGCTATAGGTCGCTCCAGCATATCTCGCACTTTCTTCAAGGGCTTTACTCATTAAAGATACTTGCCCACGTTGATATGTCGCCCATTCTCTCTCTAAACGCAAAATTAATAAGCTCTTCTCCATAATTGGAACATATTCGCTAAATGAATAGAGCTCAAAAAATTTAGAGATTAATCCTGATTCAATATTACTTATTGAGGCAAACCATTGTTCAATTGATCGTTTTTTTGTCTCATATACTTTAATTTGGTGTTCACAACGTGCCACAATCCCTTGCGACAAGTTTCGAATCAATGCGACATTTCCTGACATTGCTAAAATTTCATAATAACGGCCACTATAAAAGTCTCCAGCTAAAACGGTTAGCTGCTGTTCTTTTGATGTGGCATTTAATTCTTCTATATGATCGTGCGCCGATAAGGCTGCGTACACAATCCCAACAGTGATTGCAGCTTCTCTTTGCTTTTGTTGCCACTCTTCACCATTCAAAAAGGGAACTAACAAGTAAAATAATTGATTTTCATCGAGCACAGGTACCCCTGTGTATTTTTGCAAAGTTCTATGACGAACATCCATGAAAATCTCTGTTTTTAACTGTGCAATTGAATTTTGAATGTATGTTGCATTCATAGACCTTACTCCATTTCACTTTCAAATACGTTAGTCGCTTTCATGATCTAACGCTTGCTTACTGTGTCATTATAGCACACGCGACGATTCGGAATAAAAATTTTCAGCTTCATTCAACATGATAGGCCCTTACTTTTTAGCTTCGCTATTTATAACACCATGAGCTGTATGAATCTGTGCTTTTCCGCGAATTTTCATAGCAGATGTATGTTCAGTAAATTGAGCAATCATAACTTCGCCCGCATCTAATTTTTCAGAATGATGGAACTTTGTATCAGTACCTCGCGTTAAACCAATTACATGTACGCCATCTTCCTCTGCTTGAATAATAATATAATCTTGTGCCATTATCTGTACACTCCTTAAATCCGACAAATTCTTAGTCCATCATAACATAATTAGACATGCAATTTAAGACATTTGAATAAATGATAATACTTCTCTACGTTTTACTTCATCTTCTTCGTAAATACCACGTGCAACCGATGTCACAGTTTTAGATCCCGGCTTCTTAAGTCCTCGCATAGTCATGCACATATGCTCCGCCTCAATCACAACATAAACACCTTTAGGAGAGAGCATTTCCATAATTGTATTTGCTACTGAAGAAGTAATACGCTCTTGTAATTGCGGACGACGAGCAATGGTTTCTACTGCACGTCCTAATTTACTTAGTCCAGCAACAATGCCATCGTTTGGTATGTAGGCTACATGAGCTTTCCCGTAAAAAGGTACTAGATGATGCTCACACATCGAATAAAACGGAATGTCCTTTACAAGTACTAATTCCTCATGATCTTCATGAAATACTGTTTTAAAATAATCTTTTGCGTCTTCATGTAAGCCACTAAACATTTCCGCATACATTTTTGCTACACGTTTCGGTGTATCGAGTAAACCTTCACGATTTACATCTTCACCTACCGCCTCTAAAATCATTTTTACTGCTTCCTCTATTTTCAATAAATCAACATTCGACATCCGTAAAAACCCTCCTGCGTATCAATACATTACACATTTCCTTATGCATCGTAGCATATCCAAAAGGTAAGCGCAAAACGACTTACTTGATTCAAAAGAAATTCAACGCTATATGAGCAAAATAGCCCTTAACGCTTTCTAATTTGGAGCATATTTTATAAATTTTGGCTATCACCATAACGTCAGGTTGATTTCCGTTCCGGCTGGGCGCTTTCCTAGGGGCGTCGGGGCAACAGATGTCTTTTGCGCGAAAGCGAAGCGGCAGCGGCAGGATGTCTTTTGCGCAAAAGCGAAGCGGCAGCGGCAAATGTTTTCTGTGCGAAAGCGCAGTGCAACGTAGCGGCAGCGACAGATGTTTTTTTGCGCGAAAGCGAAGCGGCAGCAGGATGTTGGTCACGAAGGCGTTATCACATGACGTGATGCTTTTAGCCTTCATTCCCCTACCCGCTTCGCTACGCTCCAAGGAGTCGCCCAACCTCCACTCCCATCAACTAAATATATGGCATAAGTTTAAACAAATTATATCCTAACTTTTAGTGATGGACCTCAATTGTGCATATGATATCTATAATGCATACACTTACGTTTATTGTATCTTTCTATGTACCATTAACTTCTTTAGCTATCTGCGCGACTTTTCAGAATGAAGTTAAAAAGAGCAGCCTTCATGTTATAAACATGAAGACTGCTCTATGTAACTACTAGACGTGTATTATTTTACAGCATCTTTAAGCGCTTTACCTGGTTTGAAAGCAGGTACCTTGCTAGCAGCGATTTCGATTTCTTTACCAGTTTGTGGGTTACGACCTTTACGAGCCGCACGTTCACGTACTTCAAAGTTACCAAAACCAATTAATTGTACTTTGTCACCCTTTGCAAGAGCATCTTGAATTGTATCAAATACAGCTTCAACTGCTTTAGAAGCGTCTTTTTTAGAAAGACCTGCAGCTTCAGCAACAGAGTTTACTAATTCTGTTTTATTCACACCATTCACCTCCTCTCAAAGGATCATGAACCAATTCTGTAAAAAGATTAACACATAGAAAACCGCTACGCAACTGTATTCATTCATGATTATAACCAAAAAATCAATTTTTCACCCAAAAAACAAAAATAACAGGACTTTTCGCATAAAAACGAAAAGCCCTGTGATATTTTTTTGCGCTTTATTTTTCATTTTTTCACTACAAAATAAATGTTACTAATCCTCTATCACCTTCGTTCACCATACGTTCAATTGTTTGTCGCATCCGTTTTTTGGCTGTAGATGGAACAGCATCCATTTTATAGCGAATTCCTTCTTTTAACACTTCATGCAGCGGAGTTCCAAAAAGCTGTGTGCTCCATAATGCGTCACGATCGTGTAAATAAGCATGATTTAAATCCTTAAGTAATTGTTGACTATGGAATTCAGAGCCTATTAGTGGCGCGAATTCTGATTCCATATCTACTCGAATGATATGATAAGATGGTGCCTTTGCCTTCATACGCACACCATAAAAATTATTTTGTTTAATGAGCTCTGGTGCTGTTGGCTCAAATTCCTGCATCATCGGCAGTGTTACACCATAACCAGTCGAATCTGCTTCATTAATGGCGTTTTTAAAGCGTTTTTGCGCCTCTTTTGCTTCTGCTGCCTCTTTAATAAAGAGTAGCCAATCTCGCTTCGTCTCAATTGGCTCTTCTAGCCATTCATTGCAAACCGACTTATAAAGCTCATCTTGCAATGACACTCGAATGACTGCTGTACCAACACCAGCATCCACATGTACCACTTCACTCTGATCAATAAAATCAATAACTTTAAAGGCATCTGACGCCTGTTGCACATCTCTAATTTTCATAATAGATGATAATACTTCTTCCATCGAATCAATTAGTGCTACGTTCAATGGATGTGTTGCATCTAAAACATCTAACCAATCTGGTTTCTCAACCTCAATTGTTCGAATTGGAAATTCAAATAATGCTTCTTGCAAAATATACTGAATATCGGATGCGCGCATTTGATCAATTGAAGTAGCAATTACTGGCACATTATAGCGCTCAAATAGCTCATTTCGAAGCTGTACCGTTTCTTCCCTCGCAGGCATTTGGCAATTTAAGACAACAACAAAAGGTTTTCCAATTTCAGTTAATTGTTCAACAATTTCCTCTTCGGCCTTCTCTGCCGCACGACGACTTATACCATTCACCGTGCCATCCGTTGTTACAACAATTCCAATATTGGCATGGTCACGAATAACTTTATCAGTGCCTATTTTCGCCGCTTCTTGGAATGGGATAGGCTCTGTGTGCCAAGGTGTATGGACATATTTCGGCCCATTTTCATCCTCATATCCTTTCGCACCTTCAATGATATACCCAACGCAATCTGCTAAACGAATTTGGAATGACATTTCATCATCCCCGACCGCAATACGTGTTGCTTGAGCAGGCACAAACTTCGGCTCAGCAGTCATAATGTTTGGCCCCGGCGAGCTTTGTGGCAACTCGTCTTGTGCGCGCATTCTTTCTGTTTCATCCACAATATTCGGTAACACGACCGATTCCATAACCTTTTTTACAAATGTTGATTTACCTACACGTACTGGACCGACAACACCAATATAAACATCGCCATTTGTGCGCTCTGCAATTTCTCTAAATACTGCTTCACTCAAGGTTTCTGCCTCCTTTATCTACGCTTTTTCACTATATGCGAGCGGGTAGATTAATATGAAAAAAAGCCCCTTACAAATGTAAGGAGCTTATTGACTACTCTTTTTTAGTTTTGGCTTCAGATTCTTGAATTGCTTTGTCTCTAGCTTTTTCTCTCGCTTTTTTTGCGTCACTATTATAAGCGTCCATAAAATAAATTGGCTCACCTTTTTCATCTACTGTATATGGTACAGAATATGCTGGTACTACTGGATATTTATCGACAAGTAGCTGACGAATATCATCTCCAGGCTTCACATCAGGCTTGTCTTCTTTTAGTAGTTGACCTAAATCAATTAAATAGTCGACATGCATCTCGCCATCACCTGTCATAAACATTGGCAATTCGGCACCAGAATAGGGACTTTTCACGGTTACATCTGTTTTATAGCCCAATTCTTCAAAGTTAATTTGAAATACATTCTCTGAAGTTTCACCCTTTATCGGTAAATATTGGGTAGACATTTTACGAATATTAATTTCACGGATACGCTCTGCAGCATTTAAATCTACTAATTTTACTTTAGCTTCATTTTCAGGATCCCAAATAATATATTGGAAAATCCCGCCTTTTTCATAGGCATTTCCAGGTATTTGTGTAAGATATTTAGGCATTAGTTTTTCAAAATCAATTAAATATTTTATATAGATATCTGTATCTAGCTCACTATTTTTAATTGGAACTAGCCCACCAGTTGCTTCACGATATTCATCAACCGCACGCTGAACTGCAGCTAATTGGTCAGCATCAGGCACTAATTTTGCCCTTTTTTCGTCTTCTGGATATGCACAACCTACTAGAAGCACTGCGGTTGCTATTACCAAAAGAAAAGCACTTAGTTTTTTCATGTCACTTCCACCTCATTATTTTTTATGGCCATGTGGCAACTATAAGTACCATTAAAAATGTGCCAAGTCCAAACAGTATGTATGCAAATAAATTCACGATCGTACGTAAAAAACCGTTCGAAACCTTATTACGAGCTAAATAGATTAAACCGACTGATATAATCAAAGAGCCTATACAATAAAATGATATCCACATTACATCAAGCGCGGGCATATGTGATAACGGACCCATTCAAGACAACCACCTTTCTTCAATGTCACAAAACAATCAAAGTATATTATACTATGTGCTTTCGCTAAAAAGAAACAGTTCTCCAATAACTATCAATCAATTATGCCTCGCATAATTGCGTCCGGAATCGGCTTTGTGCTTGCACAAAGAACTCCTTTCCGATTCCGTGACATCCGCCGGAGGCTTTGGGCCAACATGATGTTGGTCACTCAGTCGTTGCCACAGGACGTGGCGTTCTTAGACTGAGTTCCTCTATTTCAGCAGGTGTTTGGACACCCGCTGAAAAGTAGCTTAAATCCGCATCATATCACCCACCTATAGAGGTAGGAGACTTCTGTATCTGTCGCTTCGCTTTCGGTACAAAAGACATTTGCTGAAAGCAGTTAAATGGACAACCTTTATAACGTTATGGATTCTTCAAACTAAAAACATACAATAAGGCGTCTCAGTTATACTCTGAGACACCCTATTTATGTCCGTTTTATGACAGAACTAATCAAATATATATTATTAGTACATCATGTCATCAATTTCTCGCTTTTTCATACGCATCATTAATGCATCAACAGCTATTTTTGGTTCTACATTATTAAATAGAACACTATAAAGCTCCGTTGAAATTGGCATAGCAACGTCATATTTCTCTGCTAATTGATAGGCAGCTTTTGTTGTGCGTACACCTTCGACAACCATGCCCATTTGATCAAGCACCTCTGGCAATTTCATACCTTGCCCAAGCAAATTACCTGCGCGCCAATTACGAGAGTGTACGCTTGTACATGTTACAATTAGATCTCCCATGCCTGTAAGTCCAGAGAATGTAAATGGATTTCCTCCCATTTTGACACCAAGGCGTGAAATCTCAGCCAATCCTCGAGTTATAAGTGCCGCTTTGGCATTATCACCATAATTTAAACCGTCTGTAATACCAGCGGCTAACGCAATGACGTTTTTTAACGCGCCACCTATTTCTACGCCGATAACATCTTCATTTGTGTAGACACGGAAAAATTGGTTCATAAATAAATCCTGCACTTTTTCTGCAGCTTCAATGTTTGCACAAGCCGCTGTTACAGTTGTTGGATGATGTAAAACAACTTCCTCTGCATGACTTGGACCTGAAAGTACAACAATTTCTTCTACATATTCAGCTGGTAGACTTTCCGCTAAAATTTCTGAAATCCGTTTTAATGTATCGGGTTCAATTCCCTTTGATACATGAACGAACAGTACTTTTTTATCGAGTGATGTAATCATTTTTTCACATACTTCTCGAATAGCCTTAGTAGGCACCGCAACGACGATTGTCTCTGAATGAGCAACTGCCTCAGCAATATCACTTGTTGCATGCAAATTTGCTGGTAGTATCGTTTCAGGTAAATACTTCCTGTTCGTCTGCTGGTTATTAATTTCTTCAGCTTGATCATTTCGATGGGTCCATAGAAGTGTATCATGCCCATTTTCTGCAAGTACCATCGCAAGTGCTGTCCCCCACGATCCTGCCCCTAATACACAAACTTTTTCCATTTGAAATCCTCCCTTGTTAAGAAAAGACAATTCACCCTTTTTAGCTACGATAAACGCTATAGAAAGACTGATAATGCACTTGAACTCGAGTAACCTTTCAAAGCAACCTTATAGTAGACATTAGAAAATTATACTTTCCTCTCTTGTAAAAAGACGCCACCCAACAATTTTCGTCGGGTTGGCGTTCTGTATGTGTATATTTTTTCTAAGCACGAGCACGGGTAATTAAACGAATTGGCGTTCCTTCAAAATCAAATGTTTCTCGAATACGATTTTCTAAAAATCGTTCATAAGAGAAATGCATTAGCTCTGGCTCATTAACAAACACCACAAAAGTAGGTGGCTGTATCGCAACTTGGGTAGCATAGTAGATGCGAAGACGGCGGCCTTTATCAGTTGGTGCTGGGTTGCGTGCCACTGCATCCTCAATCACTTCATTAAGGATAGATGATTGAATACGCATTGCATGGTTTTCACTTACACGTTGTATAATCGGTAAAATTTGATGTACACGTTGCTTTGTATTGGCCGAAACAAAAATAATTGGTGCATAATCTAAGAATAAGAAATGCTCACGAATTTGTTGTGTAAAGACGTTCATTGTTTTTTCGTCTTTTTCAACAGCATCCCATTTATTAACAACAATAACAATAGCTTTTCCTGCTTCGTGTGCATAGCCTGCAATTTTTTTATCTTGCTCTTGAATGCCTTCTTCTGCATTTAGAACGACTAAAACAACATCAGAGCGTTCAATTGCACGTAATGCACGCAATACAGAGTATTTCTCTGTCGTTTCATACACTTTCCCTTTTTTCCGCATACCTGCAGTATCAATAATGACATACTCCTGATCATCATACTCATAAGGTGTGTCAATAGCATCTCGAGTAGTACCAGCGATGTTACTAACAATAACGCGGTCTTGACCTAAAAATGCATTTACTAATGATGATTTCCCCACATTTGGACGACCGATTAACGAGAATTTAATGACCTCGTCTCCATATTGATTTTCATCCTCATTAGGGAAATGTTTTGCACATTCATCCAATAAATCCCCTAAACCTAAGCCGTGAGAGCCAGAAATTGGCCAAGGCTCGCCAAAACCAAGTGCATAGAAATCATAAATCATCTCGCGCATGTCTGGATTATCAATTTTATTAACTGCTAAAACGACCGGTTTTTTAGTTTTGTATAAAATTTTTGCTACTTGCTCATCAGCAGCTGTTACACCTTCACGACCATTTGTCATAAAGATAATAACGTCCGCTTCATCAATGGCAATTTCTGCTTGTTGACGAATTTGCTCTAAAAACGGCTCGTCCCCAATCTCAATACCACCTGTATCAATAATATTAAAGTCATGTGTTAACCACTCTGCCGAACTATAAATACGGTCACGTGTAACCCCTGGAATATCTTCCACAATCGATACACGTTCCCCAACGATACGATTAAAAATCGTCGACTTACCTACGTTCGGACGACCTACGATGGCTACTACTGGTTTCGTCATCTGTACTTCATCCTTCCAACTTCTTGTCTTTCGCTATTATACACGAAAAATGCCATTATATCATATCATATCCATTAAAGTGCGCGCTATGTATTGTTCTATCCATCACTTTAAGATTTTTTACTTCGTTTCGCCTCTTCTATCTAGCGGTTCGAAGGGCTATCTGTCACCGCCGACTCCATAAAAAAAAACGAGGACACAAACTGTATCCTCGCTTGTCTAGTTATTTAAAATTTTTTAGTTGATCACCAATGACATCACCGAAAGAGAAGCCTGTGTTTTCTTCTGGTAATTCATAGTCGATTACTTCCTCTGCCTCAGGATTTTCAAGTAAATCTTTAATGCTTAGTGCTAAGCGACCTTCTTTAGCATTTACGTCAAGTACTTTCACCTGTACCTCTTGTCCTTCTTTCAAAGCTTCGTGTGGCGTGTTAATATGCTTATGCGCGATTTGCGAAATATGCACTAAACCTTCTACACCTGGGAAAACTTCCACAAATGCTCCGAATGAAGTAAGACGTTTTACTTTTCCATCTAACACTGTACCTTTAGCAGCACGCTCTTCAATGTTTGACCAAGGTCCAGGCATCGTCTCCTTAATGGATAACGAAATACGCTCATTTTCTGGGTCTACAGAAAGAACCTTTACCTTCACCTCTTGGCCTTCTGATAAAACCTCGCTCACATCACTCACATGTTCATGAGACACTTGTGAAATATGCACCAGGCCATCAATACCACCAAGATCGATGAATGCACCAAATGATGCAATACGCTGTACTTTACCGTCTAACACATCGCCAGTTTTAATTTGGCCAATGACCGTTTTCTTTTGCGAAGCTTTTTCGGCTTCCACTACAGCGCGATGTGATAAAATTAAACGATTTTTATCTTTATCAAGCTCGACAATTTTAAAACTAAGAGATTTGCCTTTATAACCTTCAAAATCATCTACAAAGTAGTCTTCTACAAGGGATGCTGGAACGAAGCCACGTACTCCTAAATCTACGACAAGACCACCTTTAACAATATCTTTTACTTCCGCTTCGAAAACTTCCTCAGCGTTGAATTGTTGCTCAAGTGTATCCCATGCTTTTAAAGCATCTACTTTACGTTTTGATAATACATAGTTTTCTTCTTCAACCTTTGTAATCATCAACTCCAACTCATCTCCAACAGAGATTACGTCAGACGCTTTTTCAATGTGTAAGCTTGATAATTCACTTATTGGTACAATACCGTCGAATGGTGCACCTGGAATTGAAACAGTTACCGCTTTTTCATCAACTTGCTCTGCAATACCTTTGACGATATCACCTTCGTTAAACGTTTGTTCTGCATAGTTCATTTCTTCAGACATATGTAACCCTCCTTCGCATCTTCCCTTACTATTTTATTCGATATTGAAGACAAAGACAAAAATAAATCCTTTAAATTCAAAAAATGTCTGAAATTTTAGGATTTATACCATTTTTTCTTGCGCTAATTTTAAAATGGCCTGTGCTGCACCATCAATTGACAATGCTGTCGTATCTAAAAATATGGCTTCTTCTGCTTGAATTAGTGGCGATGCTTCACGCTCGCTATCCATTTTATCGCGCAGGGCAATTTCTTCTTGAAGCTTTTCAATAGAAGATTCAATTCCACGCTTTTGATTGTCTAAAAAGCGACGTCTTGCTCGCTCCTCTACTGTTGCAGACATATAGATTTTTAGCTCCGCATTCTTTAACACATGCGTAGCAATATCGCGCCCATCCATAACAACACCACCATTAGTAGCAAGCTTTTGTTGCTGTGTTACTAATAGTTCGCGCACTTTAGCATGAGCCGCTACTTGTGAAACAGATGAAGTTACCTCATTTGAACGAATTTCTGCCGACACGTTGTTCCCGTCCAAAAAGACAAGTTGCCCTTGAGGAGAAGGCTTTAATTCAATTTTGCTAGATGCTAGCATTTCTGCTAATTTTGTTTCATCATCTAAATGTATGTTTTGTTGCATTGCTTTATACGTAACTGCACGATACATTGCACCTGTGTCGATATAAGTGAATCCAAGCGCCTCTGCAACAATTTTGGCGATCGTACTTTTCCCAGCGCCAGCAGGTCCATCAATCGCTATTTGAATGTTTTTCTTCATATTCTCCCCTACTTTCTATCACACCATATTGTATCATAAAAAAGCCCTCTTTTAGCAGAGGGCTTTCTTAAAATCAAATTACTACTCGATTTGAAGGTGTGTAAACTCCCTGCAAAAATTCATAGAAATTTGCCACTCACCAATAGAGTTGGGAAGACTTTAAAAAATCAATCATCAAAAGGATTCAATTCTTTACGACGATTAACTAACTGACGTTCAAAGCAGAAGCGAACAATATGCTGTTGGTCTACATCATCTGTATCTGTGAGCTGTATAGTTGCAATTTTTTTGTTATCTTTTTCAACTATACGAACAACCGTCGCATCTGTGACAACGTATTTTACATCCCCATTGGCATATGGTAAAACGATTGTTAACTTAACCTCATCACCATCTTTGAAAGCAATTGCCCCTTTCAAGAACACGGCCAAACCACCTGCGCTAATATCTGTTGTTACTAGCTGATATTTGTAATCCTTAAACTGTATTGCTATATCCACAGGCGTTTCCACACGTACATATTCACGGCGTTGGATTTTGATAAAGTCTTCTACCTTTGGACAGTGCAACATAACCATAGGTATATTGCCAGCTTTACGTCCAATCACTTCTGTATTGAAAGCAAATGATTGGTTGTCCTCCGTGCGAAAAGTTGCTCTAAATTCAGAACCATCTATTAAAAATGCTGTTTTATTTGTTGCAATATTTATTGGATAATCGATGTAAATAATATTGTCTTTTTGTTCTACAACTTTACAGCGGAATTTTTCAATACGCTCTGTATAAGTTGGTTCAAGTTCTAATTGTGTACCAATTTTTATTTCCATGAGCATCTCCCCGAACACAAATATACCTTTATTATCGCATGAGATACCCATTTTGGCTATATGAACTGGTGATTTTTTGGCTCATCACCATAACGTGTGATTGATTTCCGTTTCGACAGGGCGCACGATGAGCCGCTTGGGCGGTCACGAAAGCTTGATCACAGGACGTGATGCTTTTAAAGCCTTCGTTTTTCTATTGCACTCGCTCCAGTGTCTCATCTGTGACGCTGATCCCCGGATGAGTCGCACAGCCTTCACTCCTATCAACTTATATACACGTTTTATGTCCTCTAGTGATGAGCCAGTTTTTTTCTTAGATTACGTTAAATATTCCACTTTTAAGACATTATGATTTTCAGCGTCAATGACAATTCTAAATGTTTCCTGCGTGTTTCCATCGCGGAGCGCAATCACCTCATAACAAAGGCGTTGCTCATATTGTCCGTTATCAGTATAAATATTTCTCACTTCTTCTACTTTTACATCATTATCGAAAAATGTTTTCCAATCAATTGGTTTTGCAGTTTGTGGTTTAATCGTCTCTTCTTGAATATATTCCATTGCATTTGCCCCAAGTAACTCACCAGTATCCTTAGCAAGTTTTAGTTGCACGCCATCTGCATAGATCAACGCATTATCACCAGGGTGAACACGTGCAAATGTCACATGCCATGCTTGATGGTTTTCACGAGATTCCACAAATGCAACATCATTCATTCCAAGTCGTTTTAAATTTTCTTCAGCTTTTTTAATAATTTCATCTTGTGATAGCCTTGCCTCATCCACTGGACGTTCCACTAAATAGGATAATAAATGCCCACCCTTTTCTGTTAGATCGACATACCCTAAACGAATACCTTGATGGAATTGGATATGATAAAACGGATATGGTGAAGTATCATTACTTTTCGTAACAGTAAAGGTTGCGTCTTTTATAATAGGGAATAAATATTTAACCTTTTCCAATGCTTCTTTTTCAGTAATGACTGAATCTTGTAATGCTTTAAGTTCTATTTTTTTCTGCCAATCCGATTCACTTAATGTAAGTGGGAAATCCTTTTCACTGTAACCCTTTAATGTCTTTTGTACATTATCAAATGTTGTACTTGGGGCCTTACTATCTACTTGTTGCAACCAGACGTCCATTTTACCATCATTCTTATAAAAATCGACGGTTGCAGCTGACCATTCGTCTGAAAGTGATTGTAAATTTGTGGATACTTGTGGCATTTTTTCTCGCCAAGCTTGATAATCTCCTGTTTTAGCTGTTCTCTTCGCCTCATCTCCAAGGCGACCTAAATAACCTAGCCATTGATTCGAGAGTTCTTGTCCGACAGGAATATTAGATATAGAAGATCGAACTTCAGAGCTTAGTCGCCAAACAGAATCTAACTCATTGTGAATCGCTTGATCATCTCGGAACAATAGAGATTGTGAAACAGATCGTTGTAAATGAGATAATTTTTCAGATGCATCCGTTAATGTATCTGTGTACTGAGCTAGCACAGTACGTTGTAAACTTGCATTTTCTCCGTGCATATGAATGCTGTATGCCCCTAAGCCAATAACTGCCGCGGTAAGTATAACGAGCATAGTTCTCATTTGTTTTCCTCCTTTCTATGAACAGAAAATATGTTCTCCAATTCGTTTAATTTGAGGTCGTGACCAAATCCACTTACTTGTTGCTGTTTTCGGATTAAAATAATAAAGTGCATTTTCTGAAGGGTCCCAGCCATTCATAGCGTCCAGAACGGCTTCTTTTGCACGTTGGTTTGGTTCTAGCCAAATTTGCCCATCCGCTACCGCTGTAAAAGCTAATGGTTGGAAAATAATGCCTGAAATAGTGTTTGGGAATTCAGAACTTTCCAGACGGTTTAAAATAACAGCCGCTACTGCTACCTGACCCTCATAAGGTTCTCCCCTAGCCTCACCATAAACCGCATTCGCGATTAACTGTAAATCTTTGTCAGTATACTTAGGAGGAACTTGTGTTTTGGTGCCATTATTATTACTACTACCACTACTTTTACCTCCACCACCTCCGCCGCCAGTGTTTGTTCTCACTTGCTGCTCAAGTGGCATGCCACCATAATAGGTAAATTGATTGCCTGCATTTAATTGAGCTTTAACCCATCCTTCATCGTAATCTGAATATCCAGATAAAGTTTTTTTTGTTTTAGCGCCGGCTATCCCATCCACTGGTAAACCATATTTCTCTTGGAAATTTCGTAAAGCCCAATATGTGTTATAGCCAAACGTGCCATCAATTTTACTTTTATAAAATCCTAAGAATTGTAGCCTTGCCTGCAATTCAATTACATCATCTCCATAAGCACCACGAGAAATCTGTTGCTCGGTAAATGCAATGGCGTCATTTTGCGGAATAGCAAATAGACTAATCCCTAGCATCAAAGCAAAAATTATGCTTACTAAACGCATTATCATCACTCCTTTTTCCATAGCTTGAAACAAACGACTCATTTTATACATATCAATTTTGCCGAGGCAAAATTGCGTCCGGAATCGGCTTTGTGCTTAGGCCTGCGTGACGCAGGTCAGTTAGCCGTTATCGCATGGATGCGATGATCTTAGGCTAACATCCTATGTGAACTCCTTTCCGATTCCGTGACATCCGCCAAAGGCTTTGGGCCAACACGATGTTGGTCACTCAGTCGTTGCCACAGGACGTGGCGTTCTTAGACTGAGTTCCTCTATTTCAGCAGGTGTTTGGACACCCACTGAAAAGTAACTTAAATCCGCATTCATCTCACCACCTATAGAGGTGGAAGATTTCTGTAGCTGACGCTTTGCTTTCGCTACAAAAGACATTTGCTGAAAGAAGTTAAAAAATAGAAAAGCGCAGAAATCTTTTTTAGATTTCTACGCTTTATATTTTTTATTCATATGCAAATGTTGCACAAGGTGATAGTGAGCAAGTTTGACTTTTCGTAGCCCAAACCACCACAAAAATAGCATAAAAGGTATCATTAAATATACCCAGTAGCCTTTGAATGATAAAATTGTATTATATAGTATGTGTAATACTACCGGTGCACAAAGCGCCATAGCAATCATTTCTTTCGTCTTTGCGAACTTCGAAAATTTGGCACGTCCATAATAATAGCCCATTACAACACCGAACAAAGCATGACTTGATACAGGTAATAAAGCTCGCATAAATGCAGTATCCAAACCGAATGAAAATAAGTAAAGAACATTTTCGATTGTGGCAAAACCAAGAGATATACTTGCACCATACAGTATGCCATCATAAGGATCATCGAATTCTACATGATTGTAAATAGCGATTAAAAGAACAAACCATTTAAAAAATTCTTCAACTACACTAGAAAAAACAACATCTTGTAGATAAAGATATCGAAAGACCCCTTCCTCTGTTAGTACATATTGTAAGAACAAGATAGGAAACGTTAAAAATGCGCCATACAAAAACGTTTGAAGTAAGGTTCTTCTTGGCTCCGTTGCCATCTGATTGCGCAAATAGAAGTAACTAAAAAGCGCTAGACCGGGAGCAATGGCAGCTGATAATAAGATGATCATGATGCCGGCTCCTTTCAAAAATCAATTTCGCCTTGACATAATTATTCTCAGATTTCAAATTATGTTAGGATAATGCAAAATCCATAACATCCTCTGAGGCTTTAGACCAACATAAAGTTGCACTTTGGCGTTTTCACAGGATGTGAAATTCATAGTCTGAGTTCCTCTTTCTCTGTCGGTTATTGGAAACTCACTAAAAAATACATTCGTATATCTTAGTCGGAAAACTTTTGCGACATTAATCGTTCTTTTTCGACAAAAAATATCAGTTGTATAAAGATAAACTGCTATTATTATACCATGTAATGACATAAAACTTTTTAAAAGGAGATATTATTTTATGAAAAAAACAATTTTATTAATTCATACCGGTGGAACAATATCTATGGCAATGAGTGATGAAGGCGCCGTTATGCCAAACAAGGAAAATCCTTTGATGAAGGAAAGCAGAAAGCTCGACGCTCTTGCAACGATTATTGAAATGGAAGCTTTTAACCTTCCCTCACCACATATTACACCAAAAGAAATGCTTAAGTTACGAAACCTTATTATCGAAAAAGTTTCAGCAGAGCAAATCGATGGCGTTGTAATCACCCATGGTACTGATACATTAGAAGAAACAGCTTATTTTTTAGAATTAACAACTGATTTATCGATTCCTATTGTCTTAACGGGTGCGATGCGCTCCTCCAACGAACTTGGTGCAGATGGTATTTATAATTTAATGGAAGCCGTTCGTGTAGCTGTGGATGAAGAAGCTCGTGAAAAAGGTGTGCTTGTAGTTATGAATGACGAGGTACATCTTGCTGTTAATACAACAAAAACAAGCACCAGCTCTGTAAATACCTTCCAATCACCACAGTATGGCCCGATTGGACTTATCACTAAATCAAGAATTTTGTTTCATCATGCCCCCATCCGTCGTCAATATGTAGATATTCTTGGATTACCAAAACGAGTGGCCATGCTGAAAGTGTATGCTGGCATGGAGGTTGATTTACTTGATGTGGTACTCGCATGCAAATATGATGGCGTTGTGTTAGAAGGACTTGGACAAGGCAATGTTCCTCCGACAGTCGTAAAGGGTATTGAGAGTCTTTTAGAGCGTGATATACCTGTTATACTCGTATCCCGTTGTTTTAATGGCATCGCAGAAGGTGTCTACGGCTATGTTGGTGGTGGTAAGATGCTGGAAGACTTAGGAGCTATATTTGCAACTGGTATAAATGGTCAAAAAGCGCGATTAAAATTATTAATTGGGCTCAACAAAACAGGTACTCCACTTGATTTAAAGGAATTTTTCATGTAAAACCAATGTATTCAATTTTCCTAGTAGCTTATGCATCCACAACCTGTTGATACTAGCTCAAAATTTCTCGGAGTCGAACGATAGCTTTCTCAAAATCCGGCTGAATAACAGAAAGCTGAATAAAGTCTTTCTCACAGAAGTGAGCTTCAGGAAGCCCACTTCTTCAGAGGTGGGAGGAATGAAGTGCTTTTTCTTTATAGAACATATG
>NZ_LIYL01000025.1:0-20520 GCF_001278875.1 Lysinibacillus sp. FJAT-14222
CGAACACGGAAGTTAAGCTCTTTAGCGTCGATGGTAGTTGGGGGCTTCCCCCTGTGAGAGTAGAACGTCGCTAGGCAATGAAGACAGTCAGCTGAGTGCTGGCTGTTTTTTTTTTATATAATGTGATTTGTACGACAATGGCTTTGTCGCTATTGCAATTTATTCCCACAGGATTAGCTATTATACACGCTGATTTCTAATAGAGTACAGCGACAACACACTAAATAGGAAAAAAAAAGTAACTACAACTTTGATGGTTTGTAGTTGCTCTTTTCATTTGTTTTAATATCGTTAAATAGTTTCGGTGATGAGATGAATCCGGGTTTAAGTTACATTTCAGCGGATGTCACGGAAATCGGGAAGGAGTGCTTTGTGCAAGCACAAAGCCGATTCCGGACGCAATTAAATTAAAATCATTAGAGTAGTTACCATACATACAACAATTGTATCAATGTAAATCGAGAAACCTTGTACGAATCCTTGTTTAGCTGGATAGGATACTTCAGAAGCTGCAGATAAGCTCTTTTGAAGTGTGTGATAACGTTTACACATTCTCTTGAAACGATGACATCATTTTCTCTTCATACTCCGCCGAAATCCGAAATATAAATACCCCTAGATCAACATAAAAATTATTATGTAGCCAATTCGAGTAAATATGTACTTGGAACGAACTCCTCATAAAATAGCTTGTGGAATCTACTTGATATACTTGTAAAAATCGATACCAAAAAAATAAAGAATATAAAATGAAAAAATATGAAAAAAATATAAAAAATATATTGCATGTAGTATTTCTCTATGATATATTTATAAATGTCTTAGAGAGGTCCCGTGGTGTAGCGGTTAACATGCCTGCCTGTCACGCAGGAGATCGCCGGTTCGATCCCGGTCGGGACCGCCATTATAAACGATAATATAGTTCTTATGATGTTATTAAATCATAAGGACTTTTTTTTATTTTTAACTTCTTTCAGCAAATGTTTCTGTAGCGAAAGCAAAGCGTCAGCGGCAAATATTTTCTGTTGCGAAAGCAAAGCGTCAGCTACAAGTACGCCAAGGCGAAATTGATAATATTTGTTGGGTATCAAATACAATATAAGATGGAGATGAATGCTCAACACTCCTGCAAAAAAAATTGGCTAGTCAAGACCCTGCAGTGTTTGTGTCAACAAACCGAGGAGGCATGGCAGTCAGTCGGTGGAAAGGGAGGGGCAGTCCCAGACCGTTTGAGGAAGCTACACATTGTACCTCTTACCCCAACATTTGATGTAGAGCCACAAAATTAAAAAGTTGGGTAATAAATCTAACAGGTGGAGCAATATACATAAAAATTAGGGTGGTATATTATCGATATCTCTAGTATGAAGGAGATGAGGAGGTATTATCATGAGAAATTATTATTACATAAAACGTCTTAATATAAGTTTGCTATTAGGTGCTGCTGTGATACTCATAGGTTGTGGAGACCCTATTTTAGACATTGAGCAGTCCAATGCGTATCACTGGCAAAAAAATATGAATGAAGCGGAATTTGGAAAATTAAAAGAAGGTATGACGTATATGGAAGTAGTGAAAATTGCAGGGGGAGCAGGAGAAATGAAGAAAAAAGATCAATACCGCTGGAATGATGAAATACTTATGACAAAAGCCTATATAGTACGATTTAAAGAAGATAAATTAATTGATAAAGAGGTTATTGAGCTAAAGGGTCATTCAAAAAGAAAATAAGACGTTTTCTATAAAAGAGAAGCGTGTTTAACTTCTTTCAGCACATGTTTCTGACTGTAGACAAACGCTACTTTGTTGCCTAGAGCTGCATGGTTTTTTAAAATTGGAAGATATCGCTATTTGGTATTTGATGAAGAGCGTTGAAACTGTCTCGTTTTCCATCAATAGTCTATGTGGTGAGGCTTGTCTTGGGGTGAAAATCAACCTTTGTTTATTGATACACATTAATTTCTATTTATTCTTTTGTTGACAAGCTGCAACAATTACGCCGAGGCGTAATTGTTTTTTTGAAAATCATTGGATGCTTTGAACATTTACGCTTGTTTCGGTAAACTAGAAGTAATGGAGCTAGGAGAGGAAAAAGAGATGATGTATGAAAAAATAATGAATTCACTTGACGATACTGAGCATTTTGCGTTGAAGCTAGCAAACTTACTAGAAGCCCAGGATACAATTACATTAGAGGGTGATTTGGGCGCTGGTAAGACGACATTTACGAAAGCATTAGCGAAGGGGCTTGGTGTAAAGAGAACGGTTAATAGCCCGACATTTACGATTGTAAAGCAATATGAGGGACGTTTACCATTTAATCATTTAGATGTCTATCGTTTAGCGGAAAGCGATGAAGACCTTGGATGGGACGAGCTATTTTATGGTGATGCAGTGTCTGTTGTTGAGTGGGCTCATTTAATTGAACAGGATTTACCACAGGAGCGTCTTGGAATTGAAATTTACCGAATCGGAGAAAATCAACGACGGTTTGTATTAACACCTCTTGGAAAGAGATATGAGGCATTATGTGAGGAGCTAATGAAATGATTTGGTTAGGGATTGAAACAGCGAATGCACCGCTTTCTATTGCTGTAGTAAGGGATGGAAAAGTGATTGCAGAAATTATACAAAATATAAAATTAACACATTCGGCAGGTGCGATGCCAGCCATTGAAGAAGTACTAGCTAAGGCGGGCATAAAGTCGAGCGAGTTGGATGCGATTGCTGTATCAGAAGGGCCTGGTTCTTATACCGGTGTACGAATAGGTGCGACGCTTGCTAAAACATTAGCATGGACACTGAAAAAACCTTTAGTTGGCATATCTAGCTTAAAGACATTGGCGGCAAATGCAGCACTATACGATGGGCTTATTTGTCCTATTTTTGATGCGCGAAGAGGCAATGTCTATACGGCAGTTTATAAAGGTTGTGAGCTTGAAGTGGTTATGGATGACTACCACGATCATATTGATGGCTTATTAGAACGTTTACAGGCTTTAGAGACACCAGTTTTATTTGTTGGAGCAGATGTAGATGTTTTTTGGCATAGAATCGAAGAGGTATTAGGTCATTATGCTCTGCGTACACCGTTTAGCAATGACTTACCACGAGCAAGTGAAACTGTCCGATTAGCGACAAAAGTAGAGCTACCAAGTGTGGATGCAGTTCATCACTTTGTCCCGCAATACAAACGTATTGCAGAGGCGGAGGCGAATTGGCTAAAGGAACAAAAGGAGAAGGCGCATGAGTAGTAATGTAACGTATCGTAAAATGGTATCTGATGATGTTCCAGCAGTATATGAAATTGAGCTTGCCACATTTCCTACACCATGGACGTTAGATTCCTTTTACTATGAAATGCATGAAAATCAGTATGCACATTATGTGCTAGCTGTAGATGAATACAATAGCATTATCGGTTTTTGCGGAATGTGGATGGTTATAGATGCAACGCAAATTACGAACGTAGCCGTTATAGAGGCAGCTCGCGGCCGAGGAATTGGTGAAGAATTAATGCGAGAGGCAATGCGTATTGCTCGACAGCATGAAATGGAAGTCATGAGTTTAGAGGTGCGAGTAACGAATACAGTTGCTCAAAATCTTTATCGAAAGCTTGATTTTCAAGATGGTGGCATACGTAAAGGCTATTATACAGATAACGGGGAGGATGCCCTTGTCATGTGGGTGAATTTATGATGGAAAATCGAATTATATTAGCAATAGAATCGAGCTGTGATGAAACAGCAGCAGCGATTATTCGAAATGGTTCTGAAATTGTTTCAAATGTGGTTGCTTCTCAAATAGAAAGTCATAAACGATTTGGTGGGGTTGTACCTGAAATTGCATCTCGCCATCATGTTGAGCAAATTACAGTGGTAATAGAAGAAGCATTAGCACAGGCAAATATGAAACCAGCTGATTTAGATGCGGTGGCAGTTACTGAGGGTCCTGGTCTTGTAGGTGCATTGTTAATTGGGATTAATGCAGCGAAGGCCTTTGCCTTTGCCAACAATTTACCGATTATCGGAGTACATCATATAGCTGGACATATATATGCTAATGCACTCGTGCAGCCAATGGAATTCCCATTGTTAGCCCTTGTCGTGTCAGGTGGTCATACAGAGCTAGTTTATATGAAGGAACACGGCTCTTTTGAAGTCATCGGTGAGACGCGAGATGATGCGGCTGGTGAGGCTTATGATAAGGTTGCGCGTGTCTTAAACTTACCGTATCCAGGTGGCCCGCGTATTGACAAGTTAGCACATGAGGGGGATGAGGCAGTAACCTTCCCAAGAGTGTGGTTAGAGGAAGATTCTTATGATTTTAGCTTTAGTGGCTTGAAATCAGCAGTGATTAATTATAAACATAATATGGATCAACGTGGTGAAGTAATTTCTCCGACTGCCGTTGCCAAAGGATTTCAGGAAAGCGTAGTGGAAGTGCTAACAGCAAAAACATTACGAGCAGCACGTGAATATAAAGTAAAACAGGTTATTGCAGCTGGAGGCGTAGCGGCTAATAAAGGCTTGCGCGCATCACTTGAGGCGGTATTTGCTGAAGAAGGTATACCGTTTTCCGTGCCACCATTAAAGCTGTGTACAGACAATGCTGCTATGATAGGTGCAGTAGCAGCACCTATGTATGAAGCAGGTGTTCGCGGTAATTTATCAATGAATGGTCGCCCTGGAATGGAGTTAAAGTCTTGGGTTTAACTTCTTTCAGAAGTTAAAGCCTCCGGCGGATGTCACAAAATCGGAAAAGAGTTCACATAGGATGTTAGCCTAAAATCATCGCATCCATGCGATAACGGCTAACTGACCTGCATCCTGTTGTTGCTGCCGCTTCGCTTTCGCACAGACAAAACCCTGTTGCTGCCGCNCAGACAAAACTGCTGCCGCTTCGCTTTAGCACAAAAAACATCTGCAGGCCTAAGCACAAAGCCGATTTCGGACGCAATTATGCTTAGGCATAATTGATTATAGAAAAAGAGGTATTTTAGATTTGATTCTAAAATGCCTCTTTTTGCTTTTGTGAAAAAAATGTTGAAAAAATTGTCTATAAGAAAATTTTGAATCCAATAAAAAGAGTTCAGTTGACAAATTTTTCAGAAAATTATCCACAGGTAAGGTGGAAATAAAACGGCGAACATCCGTACTTATGCACAAAATGTTGATAACTTGTGCATAACTTGTGATTATTCAATATATAGTAGTGTGTTTTACACAAAATGATGTGAATAAAATAATTTAAAATTGTGGACAATGTGGAAAAGTCTGTTGATATGTTGATATTACTAGATTTATTGTGTGTATAAAGCTGTGGGCATTTTTTGTCGAAAAATAGCACTTGACCAATATATATGAAAAATCGAGGCGAGTAAAGAAAAAAGCCATGCGACAAGGCACATGGCTTTACAAGTTTTATCCCGCATGAACGGGCAGCAATTTATCTGTACCGAAAGCGAAGCGTCAGGTACAAGGCTCCCATCTCAAAATTAGCAAAAGCAAAGAAGTTAGGTGGAAGATTAACTGCTCGTAAAAGCCCGATCGGTGAAGACTAATAATCAGTGGGGATGAAGAAAACCCCACTGATTAAAGCTTCACTTTATAAAATAATATTTTCAAGCTCTTCACTTAGCTCAAGCCATTCCATTTCGAATAACTCATGCTGTTCCTTAACAGTTGCTAATTCATCTTGAAGCTGTGTAATTTTTTCGTGGTCTGTGAAAATCTCGGGATCACAAAGAGCTTCTTCTAAACGAGCTATTTCAATAGTTACTTGCTGCATTTTCCCTTCTAGTTCTTCAAGCGTACGTCTGATTTGGCGCTCCCTTTTTTTAGCCTCTTTATCAATTTTAGAGGTAGAGATCTTCTCATGTACATCAGCTTGTACTTGCGGTTGAGCCGCAGCCTTCATTTGGGCAATTTCTAATAGCTCCTGCTTCTTCTCAAGGTAATAATCATAGTCACCTAGGTACTCAAAGGAACCATCGCCAGATAGCTCGATCACTTTAGTAGCGATTCGATTGATGAAATATCGGTCATGCGATACAAATAAGAGCGTTCCAGGGTAATCAATAAGCGCGTTTTCCAGTACCTCTTTACTATCTAAGTCTAAGTGGTTGGTAGGCTCATCGAGAATTAAGAAATTTGCCTTTTGCATCATCAACTTAGCTAATGCAAGTCTTGCTTTTTCTCCACCAGATAAAGACGACACAATTTTATCTACATCATCTCCACTGAATAAGAATCGCCCTAGCACTGTGCGAATATCCTTTTCAGTCATTAAAGGCCATTCATCCCATAGCTCTTTTAGAACACTTTTATTGCTCGATAGCTTTGCCTGCTCTTGATCATAATAACCAATTTGAACATTTGTACCATTGCGAATCTCTCCAGAGAGTGGTAGTAAATCTTTTACGATAGTTTTTAATAAAGTTGATTTACCAACACCATTTGGCCCAACAAGTGCAATGCGATCCTCACGGAAAGTGCGTAATGTGATACCGCTTGATATTTCCTTATCTCCATAACCTACCGCCAAGTCATCAATAGATAACACATCGTTACCACTTTGGCGTTCAATTGTAAAACCGAAGCTTGCTGATTTTTCATCGCCATCCGGAGATCCCATCCATTCTGTTCGTTCAAGCATTTTACGACGACTTTGTGCCATTTTAGTAGTGGAAGCACGAGCAATATTTTTTTGAATAAATTCTTCGAGCTTAGCTTTTTCATCTTGCTGACGTTCATATAACTTCAAATCACGCTCGTAATTTTTCGCTTTTTCATCTAAATAGGCACTATAATTGCCTGTATATTTTGTGACGCGGTGACGAGATACTTCGTAGACAATGGAAACAACCTGGTCTAAGAAGTAGCGGTCATGGGAAACAATTAAAATAGCTCCTTCATAGCCTTTTAAATATGATTCCAACCAAGAAAGGGTTTCAATATCTAAATGGTTAGTGGGCTCATCGAGTATTAATAGGTCAGGTTTACTTAAAAGAAGCTTAGCAAGTGCTAACCGAGTTCGTTGTCCCCCTGATAGTGAACTAATTGGTTTTTGGTAATCATCAGGGTAAAACTGCATGCCATGAAGAACAGAACGTGTATCAGATTCATACTGATAGCCACCCGCATCCTTAAAATTATGCTGTAAATGATCGTATTCAGACATTATTTTGGCATATAGAGTAGGATTTTCATAAACAGCAGGGTCAGCCATTTGTTGTTCTAATGACCGAAGTGCTTGTTCTTGTGTAATAAGCGGCTCAAAAATTGTCATCATTTCATCCCAAATCGACAATGTTGAGTTTAATCCAGCATGCTGCTCTAAATATCCAATTTGTACACCTTTAGGGATAATTATATCGCCAGAGTCATATGACATTTGTCCAGCAATTATTTTAAGTAAAGTGGACTTACCAGCACCGTTACGTCCTACTAATGCAACGCGGTCACGATGTTGAATCTCTAATTTTACGCCACTTAAAATTTCATCTGCAAGGAAGGATTTATATAGTTGATTGACCTGTAAAACAATCATTCTTGACACCTCAATTCCTCCTTAGTGTAATGGATGAGCGATTTGCTTGCAATGTCGATGCTTTACTTATTCTAAGCTGTCATGTAAGATTGAAACGATTTCCCTTTAGTTAGTGGCGTAAAAAGCGCCATTAACTAAAGGGAAATCCTCCAGTGAATATAACTTAGAAAGTAGTTAATTAAGCATGTATCATGTGATTTGATACATTTTAAGGAGGAAAAAGTTTGAAACAAGAATTAAAAATTCCACAGGCCACTACTAAAAGACTTCCTCTTTACTATCGATTTATCCAAAACTTTGCGCAAGAAGGCATGGAACGAATTTCGTCGAAGGAACTGAGTGAAGCGATGAAAATTGATTCTGCTACCATTCGCCGTGACTTTTCTTATTTTGGTGCTCTTGGGAAAAAGGGTTATGGCTATGATGTGCAGCATCTATTAAAGTTTTTTAGTCAAACGCTTGATCAACACGAAACGACAAAAGTAGCGTTAATTGGTGTAGGAAATTTAGGTAGTGCTTTATTAAAATATAATTTCCAAAAAAATCATAATACTCATATTGTTGTGGCATTTGATTCAAAGGCACCGAAGGAAGGGAAGATGATTAGCAATATTCCTGTTTTTCATCCTGATTTATTGGAAGAAAAGTATGCAGAATATGGAGCGGAGCTTGCGATTTTAACAGTCTCACCACGCTCTGCGCAGAAAATGGCTGATAGATTAGCAACAATGAACGCAAAGGGCATTTTAAACTTTACGCCAGAGCGTATTACTGTACCAGATAAAATGCAACTATTAACAATCGATTTGTCGGTAGAATTGCAGGCACTCATATATTTAATTCGTAATCAGGAAGAGTGAGTAATTACATAGCGATTGAGAGTTTGTTAAACAGTTTGAACTATTATATTTGTATACTAAAAAGTTGGTCTAAAAAATTTCACATATAATTAGTTAGCCAAACGCTCATATTTGAGTTAAAATGAAGCATAAATAAGAGGAGGTGGCTGAAATGGGTATCGGTCCTATGAGCCTGGTCATTATCGGAATTGTAGCAATCTTAATTTTTGGCCCTAAAAAGTTACCAGAGTTAGGAAAAGCTATGGGCTCTACACTTCGTGAGTTTAAAAATGCTACTAAAGGGTTAGTAGACGATGAAGATAATGATAAAAAGAAAGTCATCGAAGTAAAAAACGATGATAAGTAATTGAAGGATGTCTTGCTAATATGAATGCAAACGATCAAACTGTCATTGAGCATATAGAAGAATTAAGGAAACGACTTTACTTTGCAGTCGTTTTCTTTGTTATTGCGATTGTTGGGGCGTTTTTTTTAGCGGAGCCACTTATTCATTTTTTACAAAGTAGTGAAACGGCACAAAGCTTCTCGTTAAACGCTTTTAGGATCACAGATTCTATTAAAATTTATTTTCAAATGATTTTTTATATTGCTTTTTTGTTGACGTCTCCGATTATTTTATATCAGCTATGGGCATTTGTTTCACCAGGGCTATATGAAAAAGAACGTAAAGTCACATTAAGCTATATACCATTCACTTTTATATTATTTGTAGCTGGAATTGTTTTTTCTTACTTCATTTTATTTCCATATGTATTGAACTTTATGATTGATTTATCTGCTCGCCTTGGAGTAAAGCTAACAATTGGAATTAATGAATACTTTTCATTTTTATTTCAAATAACCTTGCCTTTTGGTTTTATATTCCAATTGCCGATCATACTTCTATTTTTGGCTCGTCTTGGCATTTTAAATCCGCAAATTATGACAAAAAACAGAAAGTATGCCTATTTTGGGCTTTTTGTTATAGCGGCTATGATTACACCACCTGATTTAATGAGTCATTTAATTGTAACAGTGCCGATGTTTATTCTCTATGAATTTAGTGTTTGGGTTGCTAGAATAGGTTATCGTAAACACTTAAAATCAGAGGAAATGCGACTGAAGGAAGAACAGGAAGCTGAGCAAAAACGTCAGGTCGAAGAGGCGCTTGAACAGCAGCGACGTCAAATAGAAGAATTGAATCAATAATAATGGAAGCTCGGTGCGAAATAGAAGCATCGAGCTTTTTCGTTGTAAAGGTTAGCGATAAACTGTAGGTAAAACTAAAAAAATCAGTGGGAAGAAAAACTCCCACTGATTTTTATTGCATTTTTTCTAGTTCTTCAAGAAACTTTTGCAATGGTTCTGCATACAATTGTACAAGTGTCACAAAACCATTCAGCATGACGTGGGCGATAATTGACGTCCAAATGCGTTTTGTTTTGTGATATAAGAAGGCAAAAATCAATCCACAAATTGTATAAAGCAAGATATGTGAGAAGTCGAAGTGAATAAGTGCAAAGAAAATGGCACTTACAATACCGGCTACCCAGAAATTAGTTGTTTGGACAAGCGATCCAAAAATAACACGGCGGAAGACAAACTCTTCTAAAATTGGTCCAAAAACGACAATTGCTAGTATCGCAATAGGAGCACCTTTTGCGATAGCTACAATATCAGCTGTGTTTTGTGACCCACCTTGGATACCGAATATAGCCATTTCGATAGCCGCGCCAATCATTTGGCCAAAGAATACTAAGAAGAAACCAATAATCCCCCACATAATTGTAAGTGGTATAGTTTCTTTCTTTCCTTGATAAACATCCCAAAACGCTTTATCGCGAGATGTTAGGATTAAGCTTAGAATTAGCGCAATGGCAAAGCTAAGTGCAATATACCAGCCTTGGGTAAGCGGAGCAGCTTGCTCACTAGGTAAACCGGTTGTACTCATAACAAGCTTATGAAACGGTCTTACCAGCCATCTGCCTGATATTTGCATGAGGATATAGATAAGCAAAACATAAAGGGCTGTTTTTTTATGTTTACTTATTTTTTGAGAATTAGTCACAATCAAAATCCTTTCCATTCATTATGCTACCTTTCTATTGTAGAGGAATATGGAAAGAAAACAAAATTTTTCGAAGTTCTGACTTGCAAAAAAAAGTGTGATTGATTATCATAATAATTGTGTTAGCACTCGACTAGATAGAGTGCTAATAAACATTTAATATACATTTAATTAATAGGAGGTTGTTTCACTTGTTAAGACCACTAGGAGATCGTATTGTAATCGAACTAATCGAGGTAGAAGAAAAATCTGCATTCGGTATTGTACTGCCAGACTCTGCAAAAGAAAAACCACAAGAAGGTAAAGTTGTAGCAGTTGGGACGGGTCGTGTATTAGAGAACGGACAACGTGTAGAGCTTGACGTTAAAGTTGACGACCGCATTATTTTCTCTAAATACTCTGGTACAGAAGTTAAATATGAGGGTAATGAATACCTAATTTTACGCGAAAACGATATTCTTGCAATTATTGAATAAGCTAATACTTTATTTAGCTTGATTAAAGAATGCCTATAGTGATTGTCACAGATACAAATGGATTGGTGGCAATGACAGTATGGCGAAATTGTTATAAATATATTGAAGAAGCTTAACGAATATTCCATTCCAGGAGGGTAAAATTCAAATGGCAAAAGATATTAAATTCTCAGAAGACGCTCGTTCATTAATGCTACAAGGTGTAGATAAATTAGCAAATACAGTAAAAGTAACTTTAGGGCCTAAAGGTCGTAATGTAGTTTTAGAAAAAAAATTCGGTTCACCACTTATTACAAATGACGGTGTAACAATTGCAAAAGAAATCGAGCTAGAAAATCCATACGAAAACATGGGTGCAAAATTAGTAGCAGAAGTTGCTTCTAAAACAAATGAGATTGCTGGTGACGGTACAACAACTGCAACAGTATTAGCGCAAGCAATTATTCGTGAAGGCTTGAAAAACGTAACAGCTGGTGCAAACCCTGTTGGTATTCGTAAAGGAATCGACAAAGCAGTTGCAGCAGCACTTACAGAATTACACGCTATTTCTCGCCCAGTGAGCAACAAAGAGGAAATCGCACAGGTTGCGGCAATCTCTGCTGATGATGATAAAGTAGGTCAATTAATTGCAGAAGCAATGGAACGTGTTGGTAACGATGGTGTTATTACAATTGAAGAATCTAAAGGTTTCACAACTGAGCTTGATGTAGTTGAAGGTATGCAATTCGACCGTGGTTATGCATCACACTACATGGTAACAGATACAGATAAAATGGAAGCGGTACTAGATAACCCATACATTTTAATTACTGATAAAAAAATTACAAACATTCAAGAAGTATTACCGTTATTAGAACAAGTGGTACAACAAGGTCGTCCACTGTTAATCATCGCTGAAGATGTTGAAGGTGAAGCTCTTGCAACACTTGTAGTGAACAAGCTTCGCGGTACATTCAATGCTGTAGCAGTTAAAGCTCCAGGATTTGGTGATCGTCGTAAAGCAATGCTTGAAGATATCGCAATTTTAACAGGTGGTCAAGTAATTACAGAAGAATTAGGCTTAGACCTTAAATCAGCTGATATTACATCACTTGGTCGCGCTGCAAAAGTTGTTGTCACAAAAGACAATACAACAATCGTAGAAGGCGTTGGCGGAGCAGATGCAATCGAAGGTCGCATTGGTCAAATCCGTGCTCAGCTTGCTGAGACGACTTCAGAATTCGATAAAGAAAAATTACAAGAACGTCTTGCAAAATTAGCAGGCGGTGTAGCAGTAATCAAAGTTGGTGCTGCAACAGAAACAGAACTAAAAGAACGTAAACTTCGCATTGAAGATGCTCTTAACTCAACTCGTGCAGCAGTTGAAGAGGGTATCGTATCAGGTGGTGGTACTGCACTTCTTAACGTATATGCAGCAGTTGAAAAAGTTGCAGATGTAGAAGAAGGCGACGTAGCAACTGGTGTGAAAATTGTTCTACGTGCTTTAGAAGAGCCAGTTCGTCAAATAGCTAACAACGCTGGTCTTGAAGGCTCAATTATCGTGGATCGCCTAAAACGCGAAGAAATCGGTGTAGGCTTCAACGCCGCAACGGGCGAATGGGTAAACATGGTGGAAGCGGGTGTAGTAGACCCAGCTAAAGTAACTCGCTCAGCACTACAAAATGCAGCATCTGTTGCAGCTCTATTCTTAACAACAGAAGCAGTAGTAGCAGATATTCCAGAACCAGCAGGCGCAGCAATGCCTGACATGGGCGGCATGGGCATGCCGGGAATGATGTAATCCACGGCTCTAGCTAATTTCAACCCACTTCTCAAATTTGAGAAGTGGGTTTTTTGATGAATCGCTGATAGAACAAGGACAATCGCAAACGTGGCGCAGAAGCGCTATATGAGCTAGGGAGATTTTATTGCTCTAAAACAGAAATGAATGATGTAACGAAAGCAACGAAATGGTTCCATCTAGCATCAAAAGCTGGTAACTCAAATGCCGTTTATGCATTAGGTAGTCTTTATTATGAAGGGGTAGGAGTTCAACTCAATTTAAAAGAAGCATTTAACTTATATTTAATGGCAGCTAAACAAGGAAATACAGCTGCTGCTCATAAAGTCGGTAATATGTATTTTAATGGAGAAGATGTAAAAGCCAATTATAAAAAAGCTATGCGATGGTTTAAACGTGCAGCCATACAAGGGAATGATGATGCACAGTATAGTCTTGGCTACATGCTGAAAAATGGTGTAGGAGAACCAGTAAACTATAAAAAAGCTTTATCTTGGTTTCGTTAAGCGGCGTTGCAAGGTAATAATTTCGCAAGGCTAGATATTGCAGACTTATATGAAGATGGACTTGGGGTTGAACAAAGCTATCATGAAGCAATGAAATGGTATCGTTTGGCGGCTGAAGCTGGTAATGCGAGAGGCCAGTGTTGTTTAGCATATGCGTATGATGTAGGATTTGATGGTCAAGTAGATTATAAAAAGGCGATGTATTGGTATAAACAAGCAGCAGCACAAGGTTATGTTTATGCTCATTTTAATATTGGAAAGTTATATGAGAACGGTGAAGGTGTAGAGCAAAACTACGAATTAGCTCTTAAATGGTATAGTGTAGCTGCTGATCAAGGACACAGTAATGCACAAAATAGTATTGGTTATTTTTATAATCATGGGCTAGGTGTTGAACAAGATTATAAAGAACGGCACGATGGTATCGCCTTGCTGCACATCAGGAAAATGCAGTAGCACAATATAATTTAGGTTGCTTTTATGAAAGTGGATATGGTGTAGAGCAAAATTATGAAATGGCGGTTAAACGGTATCCCCTTGCTTCAGATCAAGGGGATGTTGATGTACAAAACTGTTTACGAAATTTATATAGCAGTTGGAAACTTCAACTGTCTGAATGAGCCTGCAAATGATCAGGGCATAATAAACGATGTTATTAAAAAAATAGTAGTACAAACTTAAGCATAGGTTGTACTACTATTTTTTCTGTGATTTTGTATTAAATGCCCTATGTTACATGAATAAGCTGATGCTTGTTCAATATTGTTATATTCATATGTGAATGCTCGCTATTCCAACAAATGGACATGGGGTGTAATTTATCGATATAAATCACTTGTGTTTGAATGTCTTGATACTTGTCTTTTATTTCAATTGTATCCAGCAAATGTGGTTCTGTGTTTGGCAATAGACTTGTTTTATAAAGGGCTTCCTTCATTGTCCAGAATTCATAAAATAAATGTAATTGTTCAAGTTCTGGTTGTTTCCGTAGCATTGCCAACTCAGCCTGTGACATTGCATATAGCATGACATCTTCAGTCACAGGCTTTATTTTTTCAATATCAATGCCAACAAGCCCTTCATTAGTTAGTGCTACAACGATCCACTCTCCAGAATGGGAAAGATTAAAATCGCTTCTCCAACTATCGTTTCTTATAGCATAGGGACGTCCATACTCATTTCGAGCAATCTGAATATGCCGAGCATCGGTCAAGTGTCGGATTGACCATCTGACAAGCATAGTTCCAAGCAATGCTCTTTGCCGATCCTGCCAATGCTTGTATTTCAATATCCTTAGCTGATCATCATACGGAACATGATTGAAAAGCTTATCCCATTCGGATTTTTCTAATTGTGAACCCAATGGAAGCGCAAATACATGTATGCCGTTAAATCCTTGCATTATCGAACTCCGACAGGTTTCGGCTCAGGGAAATAGCCCATTTTAATGCCGTAATTAATCATATTACGAATAAAGGCTTCATTAGGTACTGCACATGTGATATCAGTATTCGCTAAAAATTCCTGTGTTTTACTGCAATTAAATACAAATGGAGAATCGCTTGCTCCATCACCTTCAAGCTGTGCAATTGCTAAAGATAAATATTCTTGCGCTTCCTCAGAATGCTCACCATTTAATAGCCAGTCCGTATATTCCTGTGCAGTCACAATGTCTAACTCATAGTCAAGCTCCTTCAACATCTTGATAAACTCTAAATAGGTTAGAGGAACAGGGTTACACAAATGGAATATATGTCCGTTTGATGTTGATTGCCGAGCTAGAGCAACTAATGCTTGGCTTGCATAATTAATCGGTGTAAAATCAACATGCCAATTAGCAGTCGGTGTTTTACCTAAGTAAAGCATAGATTTAATCATTCGATAAAAAGCATTATCGTCTATATTTCGTTGGAATTTTCCTGTGTCGGAATGGCAGGTTAAATTTCCAACACGATAGATTGAAGTTGGAATCTGATCGTTTATTGCATTTCGAACAAGATTCTCGGCCTCTAGCTTACTTTGCGTATAAACATTTTCGAGCTTAATATCATAATTAAAGTTGCCTTGTGCTTCATTTGGGCCCCATTGATGTGCGGCAAGCTCCTCTGGAATACCTAATGTTGATACATAGTGGAAATGGACACCTTGTTTCCGTTTTGCGAGTTCAAGCAAATATTTAGTGCCTTCAACGTTTACATCATTAAAATGATCTGCTGCACCGAAATGCCTTACGTCTGCTCCACAATGAATAATTGCATCAATCTCCGCAATAATTGCCTGCTCATCCTTCACAGATAAATTAAGCGCATGTTTCCCCAAATCACCTTGAATAACCGTTACTCGATTTTCCATAAGGACATTTATATCATTTTCGAAATAAAATCGCATACTGTTCATTAGCTTTTCTTCGATTGAAGTATGTGTATTTGGTCGAATCAGACAGTAGATATGTGCATTTGTTTTCATTAATAGCTCATATAAAACATGACTTCCTAAATAGCCAGTTGCTCCTGTTAACAATACAGCATTCATAGGGAATGGTTTTACCGTTTGAGAGACGGGTAGGGCACTTGGTTCCATTAGTTCTTTCAATATTAAATTAGCTGTCTGCTCTTGATTATCATGATCTTCAGGTCGATAGTTACTAATATAATGGTCAAGCTCTGCAATGGATTGATGCTGGAAGAAATCTTGAATTTTTAAAAATGGAATATGCTTTTTGACTTGCACAAGAATCTCAAGCACTTTCAGAGAATGTCCACCAATGTGGAAGAAATTATCATGAATTCCCACTCGCTCAATCCCTAGTACATACTCCCAAGCATCTGCTAACAATTGTTGCATGTCATTTTCGGGCGCATCATATGGACCGTTGAGAGATGTAGTAACCTCCATCGCGGCTAATTGTTTGCGATCAATTTTGCCCGTTGGTGACAATGGCATTTCCTGTAACTTAAAGAAACGCTCAGGAACCATATAATCTGGTAGATTGCTCGCCAAATAATCTCTAATCGACGCTTGCTCCACCTGAACACCACCCGATACAGTGTAGTAGGCAGATAAGCTATTATTGCCATCTGTCATTTTCTTCGCAAGAATGATGGCTTCTTGAATGCTAGGATGATTGCTTAATACCGTCTCAATCTCCCCAAGCTCAATGCGAAAACCTCTTACTTTGATTTGAGAATCTTTACGCCCGACAAATTCAATCACTCCACTTGGCAATAAACGAACTAAATCACCTGTTCGATACATCCATTCATCTGATTTAAATAAATGAGGGATAAATGCTTCAGCAGTTTTTTCTGGCTGATTTAAATAACCTGCTGCTAGGCCAGCACCGGCTATACATAATTCTCCTGTTTCATTAATAGGACAAAGCTGACCGTCCTTATTAACAATATACATCTCATAATTAGCAATCGGCTTACCGATAGGGATACTTGTCTGAGTGTCTTTTATTTCATCTTTTACTCTGTAATAGGAGGACAGTACTGTACACTCAGTCGGACCATAAACATTAATAATTTCAGTCGTTGTACCAAATTTTTCTTGCCATCTTTGTACGACAGCAGGCATAAGTGCTTCTCCACCAACTGACAAATAGTGAAGTGACGATAATTTTCCCCGGTATTCTAGAGGGAGGTGTGTAGCAAGTTGTGTGAAAAATGCATTTGGTACAGTGGCCGTTGTTACTTGTTCACGCTCAATCATATCAGCGAATGCATCAATTGATATTCGTTCGATGCTTGTTAACATATGTAATCTCGCACCTGAAAAGAAAGCTGTAAATGTTTCCGTGACAGATGGATCAAAACTGTAGGAGATAAACTGAGAAAAAACGTCAGCTTTAGTAGCTTGGTAGATTCTTTGGTTATCTGTAATCAGGTTAATAACAGCTTCATGCTTGAGCATGACGCCCTTTGGTTGGCCTGTCGACCCCGATGTATAAATAATATAGGCTAAATCGGTTGGACTGAGGTCTCTATGAATATTTTCTTTTGGAAAGGCTATCTCCATCCGATTCATTGTAAAAACGGTACGAGATAGGGAATCGTTATGTATTAATTCATTAATCAATTGAGTATATTCATTTTTTGTTAATATGAATGAGGCACCTGTATCGTTCAGAAGGTATTGACAACGTTCTTTCGGATAGCTTGGATCAATCGGGACATATATGCCTCCTGCTTTTAATACGCCAAGTAAACCAACTACTGTTTCTTTACTCCGCTCCATGACAATCGCTACATAATCACCTTTTTGCAAGCCACTGGCAACTAACATATGAGCAATTTGATTGGATTGTTCATTGAGCTGACGATATGTCATCATACCGCCATTAAAAGATAGTGCTATTCGTTCAGTAAACTGATTTGCTGCTTGATAAAATACTTCAGGTATTGTTTTGCTCTTGTCATAGTACGCATTAGTTTGGTTTAAAGTCTGATATAGTAGCAAATCCTCCTCGTTTAATAATTGTGTACGACTAGATGGAAGAATTTGTTGTTCAGATTGTTGCGTTTTAGAATGTGGTGTAATTAAATCTAGTTCTCGTTTTATATTCAATCATTACAACTCCTATTTTTAGAAAGGGGAGCTGTCTAATAAGCCTCTAATAAGCAGAATTTAATAGTCATCACATAAACATAAGTAAGCATCTAGTCAATAGGCGTATAAAGAAATCTGCGAGATGTCTTGACCTAGAACAAAAATGACTTAATTCTACTTATAGGACAGCTCCTTTCATTTTTATTCCATATACAACTGGCAGTAAGATCCCTAATTCAAGTTGAAGAGTGATTGAATGGATCAACTGAATGAAGTTTCACTTTATTTCACGACAAATGTGTTAACAACATTTAATAATTCATTAGATAAGTCAGTTAGCATTTGAGCTTCTTCAGAAACTCTGTGCACACTGTTAAGTTGAGATGCAGACGTTTCAGCTACTGCTCTCGTATTATCTCTCGAATTTACCGAGAAATCTTCCATATCCTTAACAGCAGAAGTTACTTCCTCCATACCTGCAGCCATTTCTTCAATCGTTGCAGAGAGTTCTTGAATTTGTCCAGTAACATGATGAATGGAAGTTAAAATTTGACTAAATGATTTCTCAGAATCATTAATCATCACCAAACCATTATCTACTTCTTCCACAGCTCGTACCATAACATTTACTGATTCATTCGTATCATGTTGGATATGGGTGATAAGCGTAGAGATTTCACGAGCTGAGGCTTCTGATTGCTCAGCAAGCTTGCGAACTTCGTCTGCTACGACAGCAAAACCACTTCCAGCTTCTCCAGCACGAGCAGCTTCTATTGCCGCATTCAATGCTAGTAAATTCGTTTGGGAAGCGATACCTGTAATAATACCGACGATTTCCTCAATTTTACCTGAATGCTCACCAAGCATTTTTACAGATGATGCTGATTGATTTACAGCTTTACTAATGGCATTCATTTGGGCTACAGATTTATTAGTAGATTCATTGCCTTTTTCAGCTTCTTCTGAGGCAAGGATAGAAGATTCTGAGATTTGATTTGATGTCATGGCAATTCGTTGAATACCAATGCTCATTTCTTCAATTGTAATGGCGCCTTCTTTTGCTTTTTGTACTTGTAAATCAGCACCGCCAGCAATCTCTTGCATCGATGAAGCTACACTATTGTAAGAATCTGTTGCCTCCTGCATATTGGTTGATAAAACATTTGCGGTGTTTGAAACATGTGTAGAAACATTTGTTGCACTTTTAATAACTGTTTTCAAATTCTCAATCATTGAATTAAAGTTTTGCGTTAGCTGGCCAACTTCATCCGTTGATGAAACAGGTAAAGGCTCAAGTTCTAAATTGCCTTCCGCTACCTTTCTAGATTGTAGGGAAAGTTGCTGGATTGGTGTTAATTTTCTTTTTAAAAGCGAGTAAACTGCAATGGAAGAACCAATTAAGAAAATAACTGTAACTAAAAGGGTCCACAGTACTTCTGACATCGCTTTAGCGGTTACCTTTGATACATCATAGTCCATTGCATAAGCAGCCAAGATAGATCCATCTTCATCTAAAATAGGTGTAAGTCCTGTTTTATAGCTGCCGAACTTATCGCTATATATTTCAGTAGCTGTAGCTTCCTTTGTTTCAAATACCTCTTTAATCCTTGCAAGGAAATCTGAAGATAGGCCCATTGCTATCATATCCTGATTATATTCAGCTCCTACATCCAGTACACTAGATGAAAGAACTGGTGCATTTATTTTTTCTCCATCTAACGTAATGAGAAAAAGGTTTGTAATAAGATCTGATTGCTCGTTTATATCATCCATTTCTTTTGTCAAACGAAGGACATCCGGGTTACTAGCATTGGGGTCCTTTAACGCAGATTGCAATAACTTTAGATCTATAGTCTTTGATAGAATCATTCCTTTATCGTAAAGAGATTGATTCATATCTTTTAAATTACTGTTCTTTACTATATAATATGAAAGACCTAGAGTAACTAATCCGAATAGTAATAAAATACTTAACATTATTGCTGTTAATTTCTTACTGATGGACATATGCTGTTTCTTGCTTTTCTTCATGCTCTTCCTCCTAAAGTTATATATAAAACATATTTCAAGTAAAAAAGGGAATCTCGGATGTGATTGTCTAATGTAACAAAAAAAAGTCGTTACAATTGGCAGTCCTGATGTAATTATTCATGGAAATTCGTGTACCTTTTTATCAAAATGATGAATGCGAAGTAATCCATTCAACCCCTGACATTAAACAACTATACTGCCAATAAATATGATTCACAACCCAAAAAACTTACTATTTCGGCTTTAAATCTTCAGAAATAAAATAAAAAAATAGGTTTTTAGTCTGTAAAATTCTTAATTGTGTGGATATTTCTACAAAAAAATACCTTTTTATTAATATAAAATGACAAGCGGAGTCGTATCTAAGTTGATTTCAAATGATTAAAATGTAGGTAGAAACCATATTCAATTATTAGGTCTTTTAAATTACATATTTTATTGGGGGAAAGTAGAAAAGTACTTTAATTGTTTGAAAAGTGAAGTAAAGTAATAGGGTCATCACCATAACGTGTGGTTGATTTACGTTCCGACTGGGCGCTTTGTAGCTGCCGCTTTGCTTTCGCTACAGAAAACATTTGTTGTTGCTGACGCTACGCTTTCGCACAGATAAAACAATTGCTGACGCTTCGCTTTCGCACAGATAAAACATTGTTGCTGACGCTACGCTTTCGCACAGATAAAACATTGTTGCTGACGCTACGCTTTCGCACAGATAAAA